>CAIKYO010000183.1 GCA_903831655.1 uncultured Burkholderiales bacterium | reverse complement strand
TTTTGGCTCGATGAGTCCAAACGACAAATTGCAGTTTTTAAGAGTGTTACAAGCCAAGGGACAACGAGTCATGATGGTGGGAGATGGCTTTAATGACTTGCCTGTGCTCTCGGGGAGTGACGTCTCTGTGGTCTTTGCCAATGCCACCCACAACGCGCTATCTGTATCTGACTGCGTGGTCTTGAATCCTCATCTGAACACTTTGCTCGACCTCTTTGATCAATCTAAAAAGACCATTGACGTCGTGCACCAAAATCTGTTTTGGGCCTTTGCCTACAATGTTTGTTGCGTTCCCTTGGCTTTTCTGGGGTGGTTATCGCCCTGGCAAGCTGGACTGGGCATGGCCCTTAGCTCCTTGGTGGTGGTTCTCAACTCCCTAAAACTGGCCCCCCAAGTGAAACATCAGCGTTTTACCCAACAAACAAATCTCATTCAAGGCGGAAAATAGGCATGGATATCTTGTATCTGTTGATCCCTCTGTCTGTCACACTCGTTTTGTTCATCCTGATCGGCTTGTGGTGGGCTATATTTAGAGACCAATTTGAGGACTTGGATGTCGAGGCCGAGCGCATTCTTCACAATGATTGACTTAGGTCAAGGTTCAAATCAATCTTTAAATCACAATCAAATCACTCATTATTCCTTTTCCAAGATGAATCAAAATCAAACCTATTACTACGACCGAGTGGTCAGACAGTTCTCCGTCATGACCATTGTTTGGGGCTTGGTGGGCATGTTGGTCGGGGTGCTCATTGCCTCACAACTTGCATGGCCGGCCCTGAATTTTGACATTGCGTGGTTAAGCTACGGACGACTTCGCCCCTTGCACACCAATGCCGTGAACTTTGCGTTTGGGGGAAGTGCTCTGTTTGCTTCTGTTTACTATGTGGTGCAGCGAACCGGCCAAACCCGACTTTTCGCGCCCAAGCTTGCAGAATTCACCTTTTGGGGCTGGCAACTGGTCATTCTCAGTGCAGCCGTGAGTCTTCCCTTGGGTTACACGACTGGGAAGGAATACGCTGAGCTTGAGTGGCCCATTGATTTACTGATTGCTGTCGTTTGGGTTTGCTTTGCCATCGTCTTCTTTGGCACCTTGGCCAAGCGCCGAGTCAAACACATCTATGTTGCCAATTGGTTTTTTGGCGCCTTTATTTTGGCCGTTGCAGTGCTGCACATCGTCAACAGTGCAGAAATTCCAGCGGGTTGGATGAAATCTTACTCTGCCTATGCTGGAGTACAAGATGCGATGGTTCAGTGGTGGTACGGTCACAATGCCGTGGGTTTCTTTCTCACGGCGGGCTTTTTAGGGATGATGTACTACTTTGTTCCCAAGCAAGCGGAGCGTCCCGTTTACTCATACCGCTTGTCCATCGTGCACTTTTGGGCGTTGATCTTCACCTACATGTGGGCGGGCCCTCATCATTTGCACTACACCGCTTTGCCTGATTGGACTCAAACATTGGGCATGGTCTTTTCATTGATCTTGTTGGCACCAAGCTGGGGCGGCATGATCAATGGCATCATGACCCTCTCGGGAGCTTGGCATAAATTACGCGATGACCCAGTGCTGCGTTTTCTAATCGTCTCCTTGTCTTTTTACGGGATGAGCACGTTTGAAGGCCCCATGATGTCGATCAAAACGGTCAATGCGCTCTCCCACTACACCGACTGGACGGTGGGACACGTTCACTCCGGTGCATTGGGGTGGGTTGGCCTCATTTCCATGGGAACCATTTACTTTTTGATCCCCAAGCTCTTTGGACAAAAAGAGATGTACAGCAAAAAAGCCATTGAACTTCACTTTTGGATGGCCACAGTGGGCATTGTGCTCTACATTGCTGCCATGTGGATTGCCGGAGTCATGCAAGGCCTCATGTGGAGAGCCATCAATGCGGATGGCACCCTCACCTACACCTTTGTGGAAAGCGTGAAAGCAACATATCCTTACTACGTCATTCGTGTCTTCGGAGGCTTGCTCTATTTCCTCGGCATGGTGGTGATGGCTTGGAATGCTTGGAAGACAATTGCTCAGGGCAAATCGGACTCAGTGGCCATTCCTGAACTCTCCCACACACAGCGCAACGCATAAGGAGCAATGACGATGTCTGATCAGAAATCCTCAGGATTTAGCCACGAAAAAATTGAGACCAATTACTTTCTCATGATTGTGCTCATTGTCCTTGTGATCTCCTTTGGGGGATTGGTTGAAATTGTGCCTTTGTTTTTTCAAAAGTCCACCACCATCCCCCTTGAGGGCGTGAAACCCTTGACCCCGCTGCAACTTGCAGGTCGAGACATTTACGTGAGAGAGGGTTGCTACAACTGTCACTCACAGATGATTCGCTCACTGGTGGGAGACACCATGCGCTATGGACACGCCTCCGAGCCTGGTGAATTCGTCTACGATCACCCCTTCCAATGGGGCTCCAAGAGAACAGGACCCGATCTTCAACGCGTGGGCGGCAAGTACAGCGACGATTGGCACAAAATCCATTTGCACAATCCCAGAGACTTGGTCCCCGAGTCCAACATGCCTGGCTACCCTTGGCTAGAAAGCACCACGCTTGACGCCAGCGTCATCCCTCAGCACATGAGTGCACTCAGAAAAGTGGGGGTACCCTACAGTGACGAAGAAATTGGCTCTGCAATGGAACAAGTCAAAGACAAAACTGAACTTCAAGCCCTGATTGCCTATTTGCAAAGTTTGGGGCTTGCACTCAAATAAACAGATCTAGAGAGTTAACTTATGAACTTTGACATCAACACCGTTCGAATCGTCATGACCGTGGTGAGCTTTCTCATCTTCATCGGCATCGTCGCCTGGGCACTCGATCCCAGGAAAAAAAGTCAGTTCCAAGAAGCTGCCCAATACCCCTTCCTTGAAGATTAATTACCATGAGTGACTTCACCTCCTCCTTTTGGTCCTACTACATTGCAGCCATTGCCCTCTTGGGTATCTTTGCGTGCTTGCTCCTCTTATGGAAAACCTCCAAAACCACCCATCCCGGTGAGAGCGATGGCACCCATGTTGCTCACGTCTGGGACGAGGACCTCAAGGAGGACAACAACCCGCTACCACTTTGGTGGGTCTACCTCTTCATCCTGACCGTTCTCTTTGCACTGGGGTACCTCTACCTTTATCCTGGCCTGGGTGACTCAAAAGGAACACTCAATTGGTCATCCGCAGGCGCACTGAATGCGGACACTGAAGCCAATAAAGCGAAAATTGCCCCCTTGTATGCAAAGTTCGACTCCATGTCCATTGCAGACATGGCCAAAGACGCAGATGCCATGTCGATGGCTTCGAACTTGTTTTTAAACAATTGCGCACAATGTCATGCCTACGATGCAAAAGGCTCCAAAGGTTTTCCAAACCTCACGGACAAAGATTGGTTACATGGCGGCACGCCTGAGAAAATCCAAGAAACCATCACATTGGGGCGAATGGGACAAATGCCTCCAATGGCAGCTGCAGTTGGGAGCCCAGTGGATGTGGAGAATGTCTCCAACTATGTATTGAGCCTCTCTGGCAGTCCGCATGACGCCCAAAAAGCGGCCCTTGGTCAAGCCAAATTCATGGTCTGCGCGGCGTGCCACGGAGTCGATGGAAAAGGCAACACCGACATCGGTTCAGCCAATTTGACTGACCACATTTGGTTGCATGGATACGGCGAAAAAGCCATCGAAGCCATGATCAACAATGGCAAAATCAATCAAATGCCTGCGCAAAAAGACCGTCTAAGTACCTCTCAGATTAGAGTGCTCACCGCCTATGTTTGGAGATTTTCAAACTCAGAGGGGACTCAGACGAGCGCAAATGCACCACCAAGTCCCCCCAATAACAATTGATAGACCTTGAACGACCAAGACACAGCCTCACGCCCCATCACCGTTTCACTCTATGAATCGGCTGAGAAAATCTACCCCAGAACCGTTCAAGGCCGCTATGCCACTTGGAGGTGGATTTGCGTCTTTCTCACTCAAGCCGTCTTTTATGGTTTGCCTTGGCTCGAGTGGGGCTCCAGACCTAGCGTGCTCTTTGATCTAGAGAATCGACGCTTTTTTATCTTCTCTCTCGTTCTCTATCCCCAAGACTTCATCTACTTGACGGGTTTACTCGTGGGTTGTGCCCTCTCCTTGTTCTTGGTCACGGCCATTGCAGGTCGGGTTTGGTGTGGATTTTCTTGTCCACAAACCGTCTACTCCGAGATCTTCATGTACATCGAGCGCTTGGTCGAGGGTGAGAGACCTCAGCGCATGAAACTCGATCAATCGAGCTTTAGCGCGCAATATGTTTTGAAGAAATTCATCAAACACAGCATTTGGATCGCCATCTCACTGATCACTGGTTTTAGCTTTGTGGCCTATTTTGTCCCAGCACGCACCTTGGCTGACTCTGTCATGCACGCGCAAGTGTTTGGGTGGTCCTTGTTTTGGATTGTCTTCTACGGCTTTGCAACCTATGGTAACGCAGGCTTCATGCGAGAGCAGGTCTGCAAATACATGTGCCCTTACGCAAGGTTTCAAAGCGCCATGTTTGATCAAGACACCTTGATCGTCACCTATAACCAGCAGCGCGGTGAGAGTCGTGGACATCGATCCAAAAATGCAGACCCCATTGCCATTAAAGCGCAGGGGCTAGGAGACTGCGTAGACTGCAATTTGTGTGTTCAAGTTTGTCCAACTGGCATCGACATCCGGGATGGTCTACAGTACGAATGCATTGGATGCGGGGCCTGCGCCGATGTGTGCGATCCAGTGATGAAGAAAATGAACTACGCGACTGGGCTGATCAGTTTTTCAACCGAACGCGCACAAAAAATGGGAGCAAAGAGCGTCAGCCTTCTGGGCACGATCGCCAGACCTCGCGTTTTGATTTACGCCTTCTTGTTGACTTGCCTCTCAAGCGTCATGCTCTACAACTTGCTAACCCAAGCCCCCTTCAAGCTCGACATCGTGAGAGACCGAAGTGCCATGTCTCGCCTAAGCGAAGACAGTCAACACCACATGATTTTGGAAAACATCTACCGCATTCAAATCATGAATGCCTCCGAAGAGGATGAGACCTACCACTTGAGTGTCAAAGGGCTGGACCAAATTCAACTCCAAACACCCTCAACCCTCACGGTCAAAGCCGCCCAGTCAGAGTGGTTCGCATTGAGGGTCTCGGTTCCCGCCGAAATTGACACAAGCGGCTCGCATAAAATATTCTTGACTCTAACTCCCACCCACTCCAATCACACCTTGAGTGAGGCCACCACGTTCTTGGTCCCGAGCCACTAAAGGAGAATCCACTTTGACTCTCAACGCATCCTACGCCCCTGAAGCACGTGAGAAAAGCGCCATCACTCCTCCCCCAAAACCTTGGTGGCGTGAGAGTTACCTCTGGCTCGTCTTGATGGGACCACTTTGCGTGGTGCTCGCAGCCCTATGGACAGGATATGTGGCCATGATGGGCTCAGATGAACACCTGCATCTCTCAGCCCCGCAACTGAGTGCTGAGCAGATCAGGCACAATCACATGACCTCCAACAGCGTTCGCTCCAATGAGGGCATGTTGTTTGGCAAGGATCCCATTGGCACCAAGGAGTGAGCGCCATGAGCTTTTGGAAATTGATGCAAATCGTGTGGCCAGGGTTCTTGAGCGCTTGCATGTTGGAGATGATTTTCTTTGCGGTCTTTGACCCCTCCCAGATGCAGTCCCAATTCATCAACAGCGAAAACCCCACTCAGCTCATCTACACGGGTTCCTTTTTTGTGTTTTGGTCCGCCACTGCACTCTCGAGCTTCATCAGCTTTTTACTGATGCGAGAACCCGAGGGCAAAGATCAGCACTCAAAGCGCTGAGTCCTCCCTTTAACCATGCTCGCAAGCTCAACGCTTTGGGCCTCATTTTTGATGGGCCTCTTCGGTGGTCCACATTGCCTACTGATGTGCGGGGGCGCCTGCGCAGCACTGTGTAAAAACACCTCTGAGCAATCTGCCCTAGAAAGAGCCTGGAGCTTTCAGGTGGGGCGAATTCTAGGATACGGAGTTTTAGGCGCAATGGCTGCCCTGTCCATGCAAGCCCTTGGAGAGCTCTCTGTCAAACTCGTGCTGCTCCAACCCCTTTGGAACTTCATCCACGTCATCGGACTCTTTACGGGACTTTATTTGTTGCTCTTTGCCTTTCAACCGCTTTGGCTTGACCAAGGAGCCCGTCACATTTGGCGGTGGATTCAATCACATCTGGGTCTAGATACCCTGCAATCTTGGCGCTCAGGACCCCTCCTGGTTGGCGTACTTTGGGCACTCTTGCCCTGTGGACTGCTTTACTCAGCCTTGATGCTGGCATCCCTCACCGCCTCCCCTTTGATGGGGTGGCTCAGCATGATGAGCTTTGCACTGGGCAGCGGTCTGTCCTTGTGGCTCGCTCAATGGGGTTTCAATCACTTTGAAAAGAGGGTGCAGGCCAACAACTCTGCGCGCTCTGAATCACAGCCACAGGGCACTCATGCGTTGTTGTTTGTGGCTCCCGGGAAAACGCTGGAAGGGCTTGAAACCTCAAACCATGCGCTGCGAGAAAAACTCTCTCGAATCGGCTTTAGAGCTTGCGGGCTGGCACTTTTTGTGTTTTGTGCCTGGACTTTGTACAACGACACCATTTTGCAAAACGCGCCGTGGTGCATACCTGCCGCATAAAAAAAACGCTGGCTCCAAGCGCTTTAACTGCCAAAGAACGTCAAAATCGACTTCACCAAATCAAGTGGCACTTCCTCGGGAATGTAGTGACCACATTCGAGTGCATTGCCCGTGACCACGGCGTTTGAACACGCACGCCAATCCTCAAGTGGGGAAAAGCATCGCTCGATCACTCCCTTAGAGCCCCAATGAACGTGAAGGGGCATTTGAAGCTTCACACCCCCACGCAAGTCCTCCCTGTCATGCTCTAAATCGATGCTTGCTGATGCACGGTAGTCCTCGCACATGGCGTGAACACACGCTGGGTCCTTGGCACCTTTCAAATAGTCTTGCCACACCTCAGGCGTAAAAATATCCAAACCCGCAAAACGTGAACCCATGTGCTGCTTGATCCAAAATTCTGGATTCGATCCGATCAAGGTCTCGGGTACGGGTTCACGCTGAATCAAAAAAAACCAGTGCCAGTAACTCGTTGCAAACGCTTGACTGGTGTTGTCGTACATGGTGAGTGTTGGAGAGATATCGAGCAGCATCATGCGACTCACCACCTGAGCGTGGTCTTTGGCCAAACGGTGAGAGACCCTTGCTCCTCGGTCATGCCCAACCAGTCCGAATCGATCAAATCCTAGCCCCCTCATCAAATCAACTTGGTCTTGAGCCATGGCTCGCTTTGAATAGCTTGCATGATCCATTGAACCCTTGGGTTTGGAGGAGGCTCCGTAGCCCCGCAGATCAGGCATCACCAGTGTGAAGTGCTCAGACAAAGGCCCTGCCACCTTGTGCCAGATGGCTTTTGTCTGGGGAAATCCGTGCAAGAGTAAAAGCGCAGGTCCCCTGCCCCCGATGCAGTATTCGATCTCAATGGGCTCCTCAGCACAGACGCCTTGGGTGCGCTGGCGCTCAATTTTGAAACCCTCTGGGCAATAAGTCATGATTGAATCCCTGTTGTGCTCTCTTACTCGACAGACTCTTAGAAAATGCAGAAAGCTCTAAACCCCTAAATAAGAGCCCCCGTCCATGAGTATATTTTGTCCGTTGATGTAGCCAGCATATTGGCTGCACAAAAAAGCACACATGGCACCCAGTTCCTCAGGGCGACCCAGTCGCTTAGCGGGGTGCTTTTGAAGTCGTTGAGTCAATAGAGTCTGGGCGTCAATGCCTGTTCTTTGGCTTTGTGCCTTGAAGTTACTCGCCAGTCGATCGGTGTCAAAAGTCCCTGGAAGCAGTTGGTTGATGGTGACTCCACTTTGAACCGCGCTGCGCGCCAAACCAGCCATGAAGCCTGTGAGACCTGCGCGCACTCCGTTGCTCAAATCCAAACCAGGCACCGCCTGTTTGACGCCACTGGATGTGATGTGCACGATGCGACCAAATCCCCTTTGCATCATGCCATCCAAAACTCTCTTGGTGATCTCAATGGGGGTGAGCATATTGGCATCCATGGCTTTGAGCCAATCCTCTCTCTTGAAGCCCCTAAAATCCCCTTGCATGGGTCCACCCGCGTTGGTGATGACGATGTCAAAATCACTTTGCATTTGAAAGACCGCTTTGCGCCCCTCCTCAGTGGTGATGTCGGCTGAACACCATGTGGCCGATGCAGCTCCCAATTCCAAAAGACTCGCACAAGTTGTC
Source organism: uncultured Burkholderiales bacterium (assembly GCA_903831655.1). Taxonomy (GTDB): domain Bacteria; phylum Pseudomonadota; class Gammaproteobacteria; order Burkholderiales; family Burkholderiaceae_C; genus Limnohabitans. The sequence goes on along the minus strand of CAIKYO010000183.1, from coordinate 57,655 downwards.
TTGAGGAGCTCCTCTCTTCTGGCCACACTCAAAATGTGAACACCCTCTCGGGCCAAAGCCTCAGCACAAGCCAGGCCCAAACCAGCGGAGGCACCACACACCAAGGCGCGTTTGTTTTTAAGTCCCAAATCCAAGAAATGCTCCTGTTAAGAATCGATCTAACAACCGCTCAGGCTCAGCTGGCTTGTCGAATATCTACGTCCAACCGTGCCCAAGCATCGATTTCAACCAACAGTTGAGGAAAAACCAAACCCGAGACCTCCACCAAAGTGGACAAGGGAAAGCTCCCTGCAAAGAAATCCCTCCTGGCCCGCCCAACCTCCGCCTTCAAGGCTATATCGGTCACGTAGATGACCGTCTTGACCAAGTTGTAGCGGTGACCCCCTGCGACTTTGAGCCACGACTCGATTTTCTCAAACACAGTCATGGTTTGAGAGTACATGTCGAGTCCTCTTGCCCCTTGCTCCTCCCCCTCAAGAAGGGGTGGCTTTGCGTTGGGATTGGCCGTCATACCCGATAGCACCACCTCTTGGCCCATTTGCCAAGCAGAGGTCCAAGTCATGTGCTCGCTCCAAGGATCGAGTTCATTGACCAAGCGCTTGATTTGCATCAAGCACCCAACTGCTTTTGAGCGGTCGAGAGCATGATTTTGCGAAGCCTGGAAAGCCCCACATCATGCTCGTACAAGTGCTCTCTCTCGTTGGCATTGGGCTCCATGTTTTCAAGCATCACGCGGTCTTGCTCAAGCACCACCCAGTGACGCGCTTCAAGCCTGTTTTTGTAGAGAAAGCGCCAAACATCTCTCTCCCAACCCTGCACCCGTCTGCACCTCCAGTGAAAGACCGCAGACAAATTGGGAGTAATCGGGGTGTAACTTCCAATGATGCCAAAGCTGCCACCAGGACCTCCCGTTTTGGGATATGGAATGGCCAAGCGAAGCCAATGCACACCGGTGTCTCCAAACTCGGTCCAGTCAAAATTCACATCACGCTGTCCATCCTTTTCAAACATGAATCCGTGCTCGGTTTTCCTCAGTTTAAATTTAGCGCTGATGTCCCCCTCAGACATCGAATGCGATTGCTTGTGGACAAAAGTACCGTGCATGGGGTCCATCACATTGTCTATGACGTAGCGGTAGTCGCCTCTCCACTCTGTGTAACACAGGAAATTGCTCCACTCAGGGTTGGTGAGCTCCTCGGGGAGCACCAGTGGGGGAGCCTTCTCTACTGGCAGTTTGCTGTTGTAGAGCCATATCGCACCGTGCACCTCTTGAATGTGAAAGGAGCGGGTGGCGTGCGTGCCCTCCAAAGTGCAACCCGGACTGGCTGGAACTTTGGTGACCAAACCATCGCATCGAACCTCAATCCCATGGTAGGGGCAAGCCAAGCGGTCCCCCAAGTTAACCCCCATCGACAAAGGCGCTCCTCGGTGAGGACAATGATCCTCCAAGGCATGAACCTTGTTTTGTGCATCTCTCCAAAGGGCCAACTTGTAGCCCAGTCGCCAAAGCGAGATGGGCTTTTCTTTGACAAAGTCGGATGGACAAATGGGAAACCACAAATCAAAGAGACCTCTCTCCATGAGCCCCTGTGGAGTGAGGTTTGGGCTTTGCTCAGACAAGTGAATGGTGTGTGCAGTGCTCATCTCAATCTCCCAAAGTTTTGATCACGTTTGAAAAGCTCTCGGGGGTCCATCTCTCACCATTGGGTCCCATGGGTCCGGTTTGGTTCAAGCGTGCAACCAAACCCTCCAAATCCCAATGCCCCAGTCCAAACGCTCGCTCAATCGCATCCCCCAACAAGTCCTCATAACTTGTGGGCGCTCGCCTTCTGGCTTGATGTGGATCCAAATACCTGTCGATCTCTTTTTGGGGAAAATGCCCAAAGGAAGGTTGTGTAAATTGACTCATGGCTGACTCCAAATAAATACGCTTTGAATGATTAAAACTTCCAAGACCCATTCGCTTGAGAAACTGTGCATCACTGCCCCCCCGCCTTCACCCGCTCTATGATGCGCTCTCTAACGGGTACGAAGTCGTAGCTCACATAACACTCGGTGTTAAAAACACCCCAAGCACTGCGCTCGAGCTCCAAGTTGATGGCTGGCACCAAATGAGCAGGCGTTTTGAGCACCACAATTTGACCCAACCCCATGGCCACGACCCAAGACACGAGCTGTGTGCCCTCAATGGGGAAACGGCTCCACCACTCTTTACTTTTGAGTTTGCTCTGGATGGCCTCCAAATCCAAACCCTGAGCGTGCTTGAGAACGATGGTGAGCATCACCATCTCTTGTCCAGTTGGGTTGGTGTGCTCCATGAACTCACTCCATCACGATGTTTTTGGCTTTGACGATCTTGGCCCATTGAGCAGTCTCGCTTTTAATGAGTTGCGCAAACTCTTGCGGACTCATCTTTGATTCTGTTAAGCCCTGCGCTTTGAGTTGTTCCTGCGTTTGTGCTTTGCCAAGCATCTCCTGAGCATCCTTGGCCAAAGCCTCAACAACGCTCACCGGCGTGCCCATTGGCGCGAGAAGGCCATACCAAGAATTAACGACCACACCGCTCAAGCCTTGCTCTTGCAGCGTTGCAATTTCAGGTGCAGACAAAGAACGAACAGAGTCGGTAAGCCCAATGGCCACCAATTTGCCGTTTTTAATGAAAGGCAAAGCGCCAGGTAGATTGCTAAACATCAATGGCACCTGTCCCCCCAAAACATCATTCAATGCAGGAGCAGTTCCTTTGTAGGGAACGTGCATGAGCTCTATGCCAGCTTGTTGTTTAAAGAGCTCCCCCGCCAAGTGAAGGCCACTGCCCACCCCAGGCGAGGCGAAGGCCAAGGGTGATTTTTGGGCTTTGGCAAAAGCCACCAACTCGGAGACCCCTTTGACATGCAATGAGGGAGACGCCACAAGCACATTGGGGGCTTTGGCCAAGAGGGTGATGGGTGTGAAGTCACGCTCAATGTTGAAGGGGAAATCGGGCATCAAACTGGGGTTGATGGTCAAGTTACCTGCAGGAATTACCAACAGCGTGTGCCCATCTGGTTTGGCTTTTTTCACACGATCCATCCCAATGTTGCCAGCACCCCCTGGGACGTTGTCAACCACCGAGGTGACTTTGTAACGCTCAGCCAAATCGTTGGACAACAAACGAGCCAGCAAATCGATGGGACCACCAGGTGGGAAAGGCGCTACAACATGAAAGCCTTCTGAGTTGCTTGCCCAAGCATTGGACACTTGACTGGTGCTTTGGGCAAAAGCGGGCAGTCCCAAGATCACCAGACCCCAAACAAAAGCAAATGTAATCAGCGCCCTGACGCGCAAATGCAGTCTAGAGATCATCCTTTTTTCTCCGTCAAAAAGCCCGATGGCTTCTCCGCCAAAGGTTGACGACGGGTGTGCCCGTCCAACCCTCCCTCAATGGCCCACTCCGCAAACATGGAAGGACTGGGATCAAGACTTCTTGCGTGCCACTCGGCCGTTAAATAGTCCTCATCGGCGTTGTACTCAACCAGCCCTCCACATGGACTCTCGAAATACCAAAAGAAAGCGGATGACACGGGATGGCGACCAGGGCCCAGTTGTGTTTTCCAGCCGCAACGGCTCATGTGCAACCCACCTCCAAAGACCTCGTGAATGTCTCTGACCGTGAACGCCACGTGGTTCAATCCTGGTTTCTTGTTGGGCACTTGCAATAAAAACAAATCGTGGTGGCCAGCTTGCTCACCACACCTGAGGAAAACACCCCGGTTGGGGTATTCATCTGAGACCACGAAACCCAAGGACTCGTAGTAAGTTTGCGCGTCTTTCAACTGGTCCGTAAAGAGCACCACGTGTCCAATCTCAATGGGAGTGGCACGCTCGTAGACGGGAGAGGCTTGATTGACCCGTGCAACGGCCCCGTAAGGATTGGTGGGAGACCCCACAATCCTCAGATCTTTTTTGCGACTCAACTGAAACACCAAAACCAGCCCATGGGGATCGATGGCCTTGATTTGGGCGTGGGTAGAGCGTAAATCTTCAAAACCACGCTGACCCTTTAATGCATCGGCCAATCGATCCAAGGTCCCAAGATCGCGCAGCCCCCAGGTCACCTCTCTGAGCGTTGGCCCCTCCTCAATGGCAACTGGATAGGAGCTGTCTCCAGGTAAAACCACTTTCACCAAAGAGCCGTTGAGCGTTTCAAAGAGTTGGTGATTGGGCGTATTGGAGAGCGCCTTCAATCCAAAGTCTTTAAAGAACGCGTTCACTCGGGCCCAAGCCTCAGGGCCTTCGCTTGCGCTGAATGTAATGGCATCGATTCCTTCGATACCGCTTTGGGGAGGTTGAACGCTTGGATGTGTCATGTGTTGTGCTGGTATCAAAATGGATTTTTAAATTCTTGCGTCAAAGGGTCATTGGACGAACTTGATTCAACAAAAAACGCACCGCACTGAGCACTGTGAGCGCTGAGGTTTTGGGATTGTTTGGCAAAGGGTTGCCCATCAAGGTCATGTGAAACTCACCAAAGGCGCCTTTGGCCTTGATTTCATGAATATTTTGGCTGATGCTGGGGTCTGCAATCAATTGCACTTTTGTGGCGTCCAAGCCCAGACCCGCCAGCGAAACCGTGGCTGCCACATTGGCATTTTTGGGATACAGTCTTGAAGCTTGGCGTGCCGTGCCACTCAAGAGCACATGAGCGTGCTTGAGTGTTTCCAACTCCACCAGTTGCTCTGCTGGAGTGCCCTTAAAGCCCAAGGGAGGCTTTCGTCCGGTGTAGATCACCTCCTCCAAGCCCATCAACTTCGCTGAGGCCAATGCATCAATCCCACCTATAGCTCCACTCAACAAGTGCACCTGGGTTTGCCCCGCTCGAGCGGCTTCATCTAATTGCTCGGGCAAGCCCTCCTCAGAGAGCGCACCAATGGAGAGAATCGCACATTCAAAGCCTTCCCTCAAGGCGGCAAGAACGTGCGTCAAGAGTGCAGAATGTGAGGCACACTCGAGCACCATCACCTGATCACCTTGAGCCTGCCACTGGTGCATCAAATCGTGATCCATGATGGAGCCCACCTTCACCCCTTGCCCCAATTGCTCCCTGACTGCGCTCTCACGGCCCGGGTTGACCACCACTTGGGACAGGCGAATACCCGTCTCGGGCTTCAAACGTTCGAGCACCTCTTTGGCAATGGCTCCAAACCCAAGCAAGGTGAGTTGCATCATTTTCAGTGCGCCTTCTTCAAAGGGGGACCCGCAAACTTGGTATTAAAGGGCCCCCAAGTTTTCATATCCACTTCGATCACCACAGGACCAACACCCTTTTGCTGCAAAGCCTTGGCCTCATGGAGCACTGCGGCACAGGAAGTTGCGTCCTTCATGGACAAGTAACTCACTCCCAAACTCGCGCACAAGACCTCAAAACTGGGGTTGACCAAATCCACATAACCGTGGCGTGAACCGTACAAATCGTCTTGAATGTTTTTGATGACGCCATACCCACCATCGTTCATGACCAGCATCACCACGTTGGCACGCTCTTGAACGGCGCAGGCCAACTCGCCCACATTGAGCATGAACCCACCATCCCCCATCAAAGCCAAGGTATTGGCTTTTAATTGGTGGGTTTGATTGGCCACCTCTGCACCAATGGACATGCTAAGCCCTTGTCCAATGCCACCTCCAAGCGCATGCACACCTTGTGTGGGTTGCGTGAAAAACGGCGCTCGGTTACCCCACATGCTATTGGAGAGTGTGATATCCCTTACCCACAACAAATCGTCCTTAAAAACACGACTCACCTCATCCTTTAGCAAGTGATAAGGCCCCAAGTCATGGTTCATCAAAGCGATGGCACTTGCCTTGGCCGCTTGAGCGTCCAAGATCAATTGGGGATCGATTTGCGAACGGTGCTCCAATCGATCTGCCAACGCGTTCAAACTGAGTGTTGCATCTCCATGCAAAAAGAGCTCACTGGCATATCCACGGCCCTGGGCCAAAGCGTTTGCATCGATTCGAAAGTGAGCCTTGGGCAATTTCAATTGGTAGCGCAATGTCTCGTTGGATCTGAGGCGAGTGCCAACCGCTACAAATGCATCACAGCTTTCATAGAAGGCTTCAATGGGGCGCTGAGAATTGAAGGACCCCAAGACACCTGGGGTGTCCTCGCTCACGACACCTCGGCCTTGAACAGATGTCACAATGGTCCAACCCATTTTTACAAAACGCATGACCGCTTTTGAGGCACCCCTTGCGCCTCCGCCGAGCCACAACACAGGACGCTTGGCCTGCAAGAGTCGTTCGGCCATGGCGTTAAGCACCTCCTCGTTAGGAGTCACCACAGCAGCATGAGGGGGGAGCAAATCGCTCACATGGGGCGCTTGGAGGAGCGACTTTTGTACATCAATGGGAATCTCAATGCTCACCGGACCACAGGGTGCGGTGAAAGCCACTCGAGTGGCCTCCTTCAAAATGGACAGTGCACTCTGGGCGGTTCGGATGCGATACGCAGCCTTGCTCACCGATTTAAGCATGCCCAATTGATCAGGGGCTTCGTGGATAAATCCGAAATCTTTGTCCACAAAATCAGAGTCAATTTGCCCTGTGAGATGAATCATGGGCGTGCCTGCAGTCATGGCTTCAACCAAAGCGCCTGCAGCGTTGCCAGCACCTGTACCGGTACTGGTCGCAAAAACGCCCAAAGTTTGACTCACACGCGCATAAGCGTCTGCCATGTTGCAAGCACCCGCCTCTCCTCTTGAGGGCACAAAACGAATGCCACTGGGGAGGTCTTTGCGTTGAAAGAATGCATCCAAAATAGGCAAATTGTGAATAGAGACCACGCCAAAGGCTGCCCTCACGCCACAAGCCTCCAAGTAGCGGGCGATCAATTGCCCCACAGTGATGTTTTGAGGCTCAGGGTGAAGGGATGAATTCATGTCTGTGTTTTTTTTGTAAAAATATTTTTAATCAACCGCACTGAGCACCGGTGACTCACGTCTCTCGAGTGCACGACTCGAGGCCATGAAAGGCTCGCGGTAGCCCATGGATATGGACAACTCAGCCGCACAGCGCTTGAGCTCATTTAATAAAGGATTCAAGTTGCTGGGTTCAATTTGCTGAGAGGGCACGGTGATACTGAGAGCGGCCACGACCTGACCCGTTTGATCCCGCACGGGTGCAGCGATGGTGGAGATCCCTATCTCAAATCCACCTTGACTGATTCCGTGACCTTGGGTTTTGAGCTGAGCAATCAACTCGGCCAAACGAGAGATGCTGGTCGGCGTGTGTTCGGTATAGGCTTGGAGTGGCGCATTCGTGAATAACGCGCTCAGTTGATCGCTTGTGAAATCACTCAGCAACACTCGGCCGATGACGGTGGCGTGTGCGGGCAAACGAGCTCCCACTTGTAGGGAATTAAAGAGAGACGTACGGCCCAACACTTTGGCCACGATCACCACTTGGGTGTGGTCCCGCACGACCAAGTGACTGGATAAACCAGTGCTTGCACTCAATCTCTCCAAGATGGGCTGACCCAAATGGGTGATCTCAAGAGAGGCCAAGTACCCAAAACCCAGTCGCAACACAGCAAGTCCTAACTTGTATTGGGAAGACTCGCCTATGCGCTCGACAAAACCCATCAGTTCAAGCGTTTGAAGCAATCGAAACACTGAGGCTCTGGGCAATTGAAGCCGACGAGCGAGTTCAGCTCCACTCAAAGGCTTGTTGTCTTGTGAGAAAGCCCCAAGGATCTCCAAGCCCCTTTGAAGACCAGGGACCGTGTAGCGATTTTCCTTGTCCTCAACCATGGATTTGTTCACTCCTTTGCTCAGACTCGAAGATCAACTGTGTCACCACATCAGGGGTTTGTAAATGACAGGCATGACCAGCACCTATGAGAACTTGGTGGGGAACATTTTTCTTGGCCGCAACGCTTTGACAAGATCCAAGTGGGGTGATCACATCTTGGTCCCCAGAGGCAACACTCAAAGCACAACCCACCGATTCAAGCTCCTGGAGCAAATCCGCATTGGAGAGCATGTGGGTGGCTTGCTGGTAACCATGGGGGATGACTTGAGCCATGATGAATTTCACATAGTCCAACAATTCCTCTGAGACAGGTGCGTGGAGCATGGCGTGCCCCCTCTTTTCGGCCATGCCCTTGGGGCCCAAGAGGTTCAAGTTTTTGAGCCGATCCTCTCGTTTGGCGACTCTCACCTCCTCTGCTGCTGCTGCGTAGCCTATGGCTGGCGAGAGCAAGACCAATCGCTTCACACGATTAGGCCTCAATTTTTGGGCGGCGGTGGCCATTAGGCAGCCCAGTGAATGTCCCACCAACGTGAGCTCATTGGACTGCACTCCACTTTGAATTTCAAACGCATCCAGCCAAGCCCAAAACTGTTGTGCGTATTCTTGTGGTGTGGGTGCCAAATTGTGCAAGGGCGTGCTGAGCGCGTATCCTGGTGCGTCCCAAGCCAAAACCTCACCCAAGCCCTGAACACCTGCTTTTTTGTCCCCATTTGCTCTCGCAAATTGGAGTTGATACAACCAGCTTTGACTGCCAGAACCAATGCCATGCAAAAGAACATGGGTCACACCTTTTTCCTCGCCTACACCGTCACTTGTTTGTAAACTGGAACGGTAAGAAATTTGCCGCTCCTCACCCCCATGGGCGTAGGTGCACACCCGTGCCTTGAAACCTTCAATGGCTTGAATCAAGGCGGAAGGACTTGTAGAGGCATCCATCATGGCAGCACTTAAGGGTTGAGAGGGGTTCATGGATCGTTGGGTGGACCAAGGGCTCAGATCAAGTTCTTTTGATCTTTGCCAAAGGACTGTTGGGGGGATAGACCGGGGTGATGGGCTTGGGTGAGCCCAGCATCACGCACATGAGCGCGTCCTCGTCTCCAATGTTGATCTCCTCACGGTAGACCCCTGGTGGCACAGAGATCAAATCACGATCCGAGAGCACGTGCTCCCATCTCTCGCCGTCCTTTTCGCAAACGACTTTCATGCGTCCTCGAATCAAAAAGAAAATCTCCTCCACATCCCAATGAATGTGAGAGGGACCCTCATGCCCTGCGGGGATCACCATCGTTGAGAAGGTAAAGTGCCCAGCAGGCACCGTGTTCACATCCTTGGCCACACCCGTGCCCCCTGTACCAACGTAGCGCATTTGGGCGCGACCGTACTTGGGATCAAAATCAGCTTGGAACTTCAATGCGTCCCAGTCATAGCGACGTGTGGCATAGGTGGCAACGCGGGAGAGCATCCAGTCGGAGAAACTCATCCCCTGGGGCTTTAAAAGTCCGGCTTGAATGTCCCTCTCACTTGGAATGGTGGGGTCCAAGAGGCCGTGCTCGTTAAAGTGGGGCTCATTGGCTGCAGTGTGGTTCATTTTGGGTTCACTTTCTAAAATTCAGGCAAGGACATCAATTCATCACAAAACCACCGTTGACGGGGATGACCTGTCCGGTGATAAAGCCACTTGCAGGGCTTAGCAAAAACAAAACGGTGCTAGCCAAATCTTGGGGGTACTGCGCTCTGGGAATGGCTCGTCCATTCATGTAGTGATCGTGTCGATGTTGAGGCACGTATTGCGTGGCCTCCACCAAAGTCAAGCCTGGCGCGATGGCGTTGACCGTGATGCCTTTGGAGCCCAACTCACGCGCCATGGAGCGGGTCATGGAGATGATGGCACCCTTGCTGGCCACATAGGCCATTAAGTTGGGAGCCCCCCAAAGGGCGGTATCGGAGGACAAGTTGACAATGCGAGCGTTGGGACTCTTCTCCAAATGGGGGAGCGCAAATTTGCTCACCATCCAAGGCGCCTTGACGTTCACAGCCATGACATCATCCCACACAGATTCACTCAAATTTTGCATGGGCACTCCACCCGAATTGGTGATGGCCGCATTGTTCACCACCGCATCCAAGCCTCCCAGCCAATCCACGGCAGCTTGCACCATGTCTTGAGTACTTTGCGAATTCAAAAGATCAACAGGCACAAAGTGCGCTCGCTCACCCAAAGAACGAGCGGTCTCTTGTCCTTGCTCGAGCAGCACATCGCTCAAGACCACCCGTGCACCGCTATCAATCACGGCTTTTGCAAATTCAGCCCCCAGTCCCCTCGCCGCACCCGTGATCAAGACACGATGGCCCCTCAAAAGTGAGGGCTCGGCAATGAAGGCCTTGGGGCTTGAATCAAGCATTGCGTCTCTCCATGGAAGGCAAATAATGAAGAACTTTGTTCTCCGCATAAACCACTGCGTAGTAGGCCACGATGCCAATCACAGTGAGCCAAGCGATCACCACAAACACGGCTGCCGTGTTGCCCTCGCCCTCAAAGAAAACCAACAAATACCCAAGCCCCATGTTGCCACCCACCAATTCACCCACCACCACTCCGATGACGGCCAAGGTACTGGCAATTCTCAGGCCTGAGAAAAGGGCGGGCAAGGTGCTTGGAAATTCAACGTTTCTAAAGACCTGCCAGCGATTTGCTGAGAAAGATCTGGCCAGGTTGATCATGTCCAAATCCATCGTTCTCATGGCTTGAAGGACGTTGATGAGTACTGGAAAGAAGACGATCAAGACGGCCACCAAAATTTTGGGATACATGGTGTAACCCAGCCACATCACAAACAAAGGTGCAAAGGCCACTTTGGGCGCGATTTGTAGGGCCAAGAGATAAGGCGACAAGACGGCCTCTACTCTGGGAGAAACACCCAACGCATAACCGATGACCGCCCCCAACAGGGCACCCAGCACAAAACCCACGCCCACCTCAAGGGCCGTCACAGCGGTGTGGAAGAATAAGCGCTCGCCACTCCAAATTCTGACGCCCTCAGAGATCACCTTGGTGAAATTGGGCAAAATGAAGGAAGGTACACCCAAAGCACCAGGCCCCCATTGCCAAAGGGCCAAAAAGACAATCAACACCACAGCACTCCAAAGAAGGGTCTGTAAGGCTTTGGGAGAAGTTGAGTTCATGAAAGAGTGGCGTTCTTGGGGAGAGAAAAGCAGTTCAATCGAAAAGTCTCAATTGAACTGCCCAATACAAAAAAAGTGGGACTTACTTGGTGCTCACAAATTGATTGGTGTAGAGCTCATTCAAAGGAACGGCTTGGGGCACGATGCCATTGGAGACATAGAATTTTTGCAACTCACCCAAGCGACTTTCATCCATCGTGCCTGGGACCTTTTGATTGGCGTAGACGTATTGGTTGTAAAAGCCAAACATCTTCTCAATGCTGTCCTCGTGCCCTTTGTAATTGGTGACCACAGTGGCATATGACTTGGCCGCTTCTTTGGGGTTGGCCATGATGTCTTTCATGCCTTTTAGGGTTGCGCGAACGAGTTTGCGAACCAATTCAGGATTTTTTTGAATGGTTTCATCGGACACCAAAATGGCTTGAGCCATGCTTTTGAAGTACACATCAGAGGGGATGATGCTCACCTTGGCACCCGCCTCCATGGCCATCACAGTCCAGTCTGGTGTAGAGGCCATGGCAGTGGATTTTTTACTCACAAAGAGTTGCCAAACCCCTGCGGGTCCTGCAGCTTGAATGTCCAAGTCGTTTTTGGTCAAACCTGATTTGGAGAGCATGCCAAGCAACGCGTAATAGGTGGTATCGGTGTAGGCGATGGTCGTTACGGTCTTGCCTTTTAATTCCCGTGGACTCTCAATGTGAGCGTCCTCGTGGCTCACGAGTTGCATGAGTGAACCTGCGCCCAAAACGGCAACGGCTTTGACGGGAATGCCTTGTGCGCGTGCAATGATGGGCGTGTCCCCAATGGCTCCTCCAATGACAGCATTGCCCGCACCGACTTGTTTGGCCACATCCACACCGCCACGACCGGTGACGAACTTAACGCTCAAACCCTCTTGGGCATAGTAGCCCTTGGCCTGTGCAATCATCCAAGGACCAAATGCAGGTAAATTGCTGGGAGCAGGAAGCAAGTAAGTGATTTCTTGGAGCTCAGCACTTCTCGCTGCGGACACCAGACCAAGGCTCAAGAGAAGTGCTGCCAAAGCACGCGATACCAAAGCAGGACAAGAGGTTCTAAACATGTTGCGCTCCAAGTAAAGTAAAGTGAAAAAGAATCAATCAATCAATCAATCAATCAATGCAACTCTTTGTTGGCATCCAACTTCAAGAGATCCATCAACAGGGCCACGTAGTGGTTCATCTCGGGATGCTTTCTGCGCTGCAAAGGATCGTGGCGAGCAGGTAACTCCACAATGATCTCGTTGACAATCGTGCCAGGTCTCTCGCTCATGACCAAAATGCGATCCGAGAGCGTAACCGCCTCAGCCAAGTCGTGTGTGATGAAGAGCACCGTTTTGTTTTGAGCATGAATGGTGGTGGCCAAATCTTGTTGCAAGATCATTTTGGTCTGTGCATCCAAGGCGGAAAAAGGCTCATCCATTAAAAGCACAATGGGGTCAATGGCCAAGGTGCGCGCCAATGCGGCACGCTGCCTCATCCCACCCGAGAGTTGGTGTGGGTAGTGAGCCTCAAAACCTTTTAAGTGGCATTGGGCCAAGAGTTGGGTTGAAATGATCTCTCGCTCTTTGGCTGCAACACCTCTGATTTCAAGGCCAAATTCGACGTTTTGGGCAATCGTTCTCCAAGGCATCAAGAGATCCTTTTGGAGCATAAAGGCAACGTGCGCGTTGGGCCCCATCACACGCTCACCCGCGACAAAGACCTCACCACTTGTGGGTGCGGCAAGTCCTGAACCCATGTTGAGCAAGGTGCTTTTTCCACAACCCGAGGGACCAATGATGGAGACCACTTCACCACTTTGGATTTGAGTGTTGATGTTTTGAACAGCTGTCACATTCCCCGCTTTGGAGGAAAACCTCTTTTGCACATTGACAAACTCAATGGCAGGAACAGAGACTGGAGTTGAGGGTGTCATGGGGGTCCTGATTGAGTTGGTCTTTGAGGAACTCAGGCGGCGTGGAGCTTGACCCAAACACGACCGCTCTCAATTTTGAGCTTGTGACATGTCAAATCGCGTTGACCAATCTCAGTCAGACTCATGCCCGTGGCTATGTCAAACAACGCGCCGTGCAGTGGACATTCAATTTGTCCGTTCTCTTGAAAGCCTTGTGAGAGCAATGCATAGGCATGCGGACAAATGTCCTCAAGCGCATAGACCTGATCCCCCACTTTGAAGACCCCGACCTTCTCACCCTCAACCTCAACGCTGAGGGGAAACTCAGGATCCAATTCGGATTCGGCACACACGTCGTGCCATTCAGAGTTTGAACTTTGGGGCTCACCTGCACTCATAAAGTCTCCAGATTCGCTGTTTTACCAGTGAAACAGCGGTTTACTAATTAACCATTCTAAAAGAAGTTAAAAAAACTGCAACCCAAAAATGAAAGAAATTGAAGAAAATTTGAAAATGACGCTTTCAGATAAAAAAGGCATGCAAGCCAAGCTTTGGAACGCCAACACACGACCATAATCGAGCTCATGAAGTTTCATTGGGCCAGATGCGTTTCTTTATTGAGCATGGGGATCATGGCCTTTTTAACGGCGTGTGAAGACACGCCCTCAGACCTCTCTGGCGAGTTTCAAGCACAACCGGTCCACTGGAGCACCGCACAAGTGATTGAACACTTGCCCGGCACATGGGTGCGTGTGGACGAGCGTGAGACCTCAGTGGTCAAAAAGTACTTGGTGCTCGATACAAACGGTGACTTCAGCGAAACCACTCTCATCTCTTTGGACTCGGGCCAGACACAAACCCATCGCCACAAGGGAACTTGGCTCTTTGATGGCGTTAACCTCAAGAGAAAATACGATTGGATTGACGGACGTGCTCCTTCAAGAATGAACCTGCCCTTTGTCACCTTTGAAATTCATTTTCAAAGCAAAAACGATTTTGAAGGCATCGACCACATTCACCACAATCAAATTCACTATGTCCGAGAGAGTTCAGCTCAAAACTTAGATTAAGCAAAAACGCCAACACGATTTCGACACTTGCCTCTAAAGACGCAGGTATTCTTTCTACAATGCGCACTGGCCTATGAAGCTCAGCATCCCAGACACCCTGCATTGGCGCTATTGCCGCAATCAAGCTGGCCCCGCCAATCGTGACCCCAACCAATCCTCAAACACTTTTTCAGTCCCTAAAACTTCCAATGCCCATGAAACGACTCCTCTCTTTATTGCCAGCTCTGTACCTGGGACTTTTGTCAGCGGCACCCTACCCAGATAAACCCATTCACGTGATCACCCCATTTCCACCGGGAGGAGCCGCGGATGTGGTCTTGAGACTGGTCACCCAAACTTTGTCCAAAGAGTTGGCCACGACCGTGGTGGTGGAGAACAAAGCCGGCGCAGGAGGCGGTATTGGAACCCAATTCGTCGTGCGCTCCGATCCCGATGGCTACACTTTGCTCCTCACCTCAAGCTCCCCAGTCTCCATCAACCCACTCTTCATGGACAAACCTCTGTACAACCCGTTGACGGATCTCACCCCCATCTCTCTCATCGGCGCCTCACCCAATGTGCTGGTGGTCTCAGCCACCAGCACCATCAACACCCTCCCCCAACTCATTGAATATGCCAAAGCGCATCAAGGTCAATTCACCTTCGCCTCCAATGGAGCAGGAACGGTGAGTCACTTGAGTGGGGAGCTCTTTAATCAATACACAGGTCTCAAGGGCTTGCACATTCCCTACAAAGGGGCCGCACCTGCGGTGGCCGATACGATAGGTGGTCAAGTCAACGCCCTCTTTGCTGCCGTGGGCAGTGTCAACACCATGGTCAAAGGCGGCAAACTCAAAATGCTGGCCATCACGAGCAACCACCGCTTGGCCTTGGCACCAGAGGTTCCCACCCTGTCTGAAATGGGTTTGAAAGGCTTTGAATCCAATCAATGGTGGGGGCTCTTTGGCCCTGCAGGTTTACCAGAAGGCGTCGTTGAAAAGCTCAACACACAAATGAACAAATTGCTGAGCTCACCTGAGGTCAAGTCACGCTTTGCCCAGGAGGCCATTGAGCTCTTGGGCGGGAGTCCAGCCGATTTGGCCAAATACTTAAAAGAGGACTACAGCAAGTGGGAGCGCGTGGTTAAAACAGCAAACCTCAAAGCTCAAATTCAATGAACCCTTGATTCGCCTTTGACTCTTAAGCCTCAACCCCCTTAAATCCATCACCTCCATTCATCCATGCAAATCACCCAAGCCCTTAGCAAGTTCACAGCCGAGTTGAACGTACAAAACGTCTCGCCAGTCTTAAAAGAAAAGTTAACCATCTTTTTGCTCGATTATTTGCGCGTGGCCTCCATTGGTGAGCGCATGACGTGGTCCAGGTTTGCTGAGCGATACATCCAAGAAACAGCCAACACCCATGCCCTCCCTCACGAAGCGAGCACGGTGCTCTTTGGACAGAAAAAAGTAGACCGTGTGAGCGCAACCTTTCTCAACACCATTTACAGCGGAAGCGTAGACGCCGATGACGTGCACGTTGGTGCCATGCTTCATCCTGGCTGCATTGTGATTTCCGCCGCGTTAAGCATCGGCGAATCGCTAGGCGCAAGCGGCCAAGACATGTTGAGCGCTATTTTGGCTGGCTACGAGTGCATGATCAGAATTGGTTTGAGCGTGCAACCGGGACATTTCAAAAGAGGATTCCAAGCGACCGCAACCTGCGGAGTTTTTGGTGCAGCCACAGCGGCAGCAAAACTGCTCTTTACCCAAGAGGAGCGTGAACACAAAATCGCACAAACTCTGGGGCTGGCTTCCTCACTTTGCTCTGGGGTCACACAATTCTTCCACTCAGGCTCAACGGTCAAGAGGCTGCACGCCGCTCAGGCGGCGAGCTCAGGCGTCAAGGCAGCTCTCTTGGTGCACGCCGGTTTTGATGGGCCCTTGGATGGTTTGGAGGGCGTTGACGGTTTCTTGCGTGCTTACTCTGACACCCAAAATACAGAACTCCTCACCGAGGGTTTGGGCGAGCGATTTGAGACCATGGGTGTTTCCATCAAGCCCCATGCAAGTTCAGCTCGAGTGCTCTCCGCCATAGAGGCTGCTTCTATGCTCGCCATGCAAAGTGGTTTTGATGCACGAGAGATCACTCGAATTCGTCTGGGTATTCCCAAAGTGATTTTGGGTCGCCTCACCTCTACTCGGGTCAATGACCTACAAGCCGCTCAAATGAGCGCCCCTTTTTGTTTGAGCATGGCGCTTGCAAAAGGATTGAAGCCCTCAGAGGCTTTGAACATCGATGATTTTGAGTTTTACCTCAAAGATCCCCTGACCCAAAAGCTCTCAAGTTTGGTTGAAATTGAGCTCGACCCAGAGGTGGAGAACAGCAGCACCAAAGAGTCAGTGAGTGCGCGAGTGAGCATCACACTTGGAGCCAAAGGAGAGAGGAGCCAGTTCATTGCAGCGCCTCTGGGGAGTGCTGAGAGACCCTATGCTTTTGAAGACCATCTACAAAGTACGAGAGTGGAGCTGCTTCGCAGGTTTCACCCTTTAAAAGTGCAATCCACTTTGGATCACATTTTGAACTTCGACTTGCAAGAACGCCCCGCTCCCTTGCTCTAATTCCAGCCTACGGCTTGCTCGCTTAGCCTTGGGCGTGAAGCACCTGTCCACCAGCTTGTGCAGGGTGGGCATGAATCAAAATAACCGCCATGACGCAGGTCTCGGTCCCATTGTTGACCCAATTGTGAATGGTGCCTCTTTGCACCATCACATCCCCAGCTTTGAGGTGGACCGAGTGACCTTCATCGAGTTCCATGTCGATCTCTCCTGACATCACCACAATGTAGTCAATTGAATCGGTTCTGTGCATGCGATAAGCAACGCCGGGCTTGAAGTCCAATATTCGAAAGACCGAGCCATTCTCAATCATTGTGAAACGTCCCTCGCGCTTGCCCCCATCCACATCGGAGCAGTTGTCTGCAGGCACGGTGTCAGTGGTCCAAATGTTGCAAGAAAAACCGTTGGGACGGCCCTCTTTGAAATGGGTACAGATCTCATCGATTTTCACAACCGCTTTGCCGTTCTCATCGTGACCTGTGACGACGCGTCTAATTTTTGGATTGTTCATGTGGTTTGTCTCCTGGGTTGGTTTTGTATTTTTTTAACTCTAGAAAGCACAAAGAGCTTTAAAAAGCTCTTTGTGATTCAACTTCAAAACTTGGACTTTGGCCCCTCTCAGGCCAAGGCTTCCGCTTTTTCTTTGATCCCCATTTGATCGAGCGCGTGACTCAAGTGATCAACACTTCTTTGAACGTTGTGCAACTTCTCAAGTCCAAACAAGCCCACTCTGAACGTCATGAAGTCACTGGGTTCATCGCATTGCAAGGGAACACCAGAGGCAGTTTGAAGTCCCAATGAGAGGAACTTCTTGCTCGAATGGATCTCGGCATCTCGGGTGTAACTGACCACAACTCCTGGGGCTTTGAAGCCCTCGGCAGCCACGCTCTTGATACCACGAGACTCAAAGAGTGCTCTGACCGCACGGCCAAGTTCAATTTGCTCGGCCTTCACACGATCAAAACCGTAAGCTTTGGTCTCGTTCATGACCTCACACAAACGGGTGAGTGCATCGGTTGGGAGCGTGGTGTGGTAGGCATGGGCCCCTTTTTCGTAGGTCTCCATGATTTGCAACCATTTCTTCAAATCACAAGCAAAACTTGTGCTGTTGGTTGACTCGATGGCCTCGCGAGCTCTTTGGGAGAGCATGACCATGGCGCAACAAGGCGAACCGCTCCAACCCTTTTGAGGGGCGGTGATGAGCACATCCACGCCCGTGTCTTTCATGTTGACCCACATGGCACCAGAGGCCACGCAGTCAAGCACCATCAAGCCACCGACTTGGTGCACGGCCTCAGAGACTGCTCTTAAATAGTCATCAGGCAGGATCATGCCTGCAGCCGTCTCAACGTGAGGAGCGAACACCACGTCTGGCTTTTGTTCCAAAATGGTCTGCACCACTTCGGCGACCGGACATGGGATCCATTGGGCTTCAGAGTCTTGGCTCAAGCGACGTGCTTTGAGCACCGTTGACTGTGAGGGAATGTGACCCATGTCAAAAATTTGAGTCCAACGGTAACTGAACCAACCATTGCGAATCACCAGCGTTTTCTTGCCCGTGGCAAATTGTCTGGCCACGGCTTCCATGCCAAATGTTCCACTTCCGGGCACGAGCACAGCGGAGTGGGCGTGGTAGACGTCCTTTAAGATTTGGGAGATGTTTGTCATCACCCCTTGAAACCTTTTGGACATGTGGTTCAAGGCGCGATCGGTGTACACCACTGAAAACTCTAACAAGCCATCGGGGTCGATGTTGGGAACTAATCCAGCCATGGGGCTCTCCTAATGTTCACTGCTTGCTTGAGCAAGAGCAGTCATGTGATTGAAAACAAAGGGTTAATTATCCATCAGACTGGGCAGATTTGCCCAGTCACCCAGGTAAACACCGAGAAAGGTGGGGTCTGAGGGGCAGGTTTTACGACTTTTGTTGGGGCATATCCACCACCACCACGGTGACCACGCGGGTGGAACGCACCAAAAAGAAGGTTCCAATGCCAACCAAGAGCAACTCAAAGATGTAGTGCAAGGCCAAAGGGTGACCCGACTTGGGCAACATCACCATGGGCGCGACACAACCCAGGACCAAGAAATAGATCCCCAAAATCAGTTCAAAATAACGACGGGTTTGGTACTGAAACACCACTCAACTCCGAGAAGTTTTGGGCTTCAAATTAAGCCCAAAACCTATTCTAAACAAGGACTTATGGGATTGGCAAGCCCAAAGCGAAACTCACCAAAGGACCGTTTGCGCCTGCTCACCCTTTTGGATTGCAGCCCAGACCTTGGGGGGCGTAAAGGGCATGTCCATGGAAGTCACGCCAAAGGGGCGCAAAGCGTCCATCATGGCATTGGCCACCGCAGGGAGTGAGCCCGTACAACCCGACTCCCCCACTCCTTTAGCACCCAGTAAGTTCAATTGGGTCTGCAATTCGACCGTGCCATGCGTCAAATGCTTTAAGGCATCGGCTCTTGGCAATGCGTAATCCATCAAGGAGCCCGTGAGCAACTGAGCTTGGCTGTCATAGACCGCCTGTTCATAAAAGGCTTGCCCCAAGCCCTGAACCACGCCACCGTGCACTTGGCCTTTGACCAATTCAGGAGAAATCACCACGCCCAACTCATCAACGCTCACGTAGCCCACGATCTCTGTGACGCCAGTGACCGGATCGATCTCGAGCTCTGCAACGTGACACCCGTTGGGGAAAGTGGAGCCCGATTGGGCTTCACCCATGCCACGCAAGATGGCTCGCTCCTCAGCGCTCAACGCCTCCAAGACCTGGCGAGTGCTCATTGGGGAGTGCGCCCATGCGCCACTCACATTGGAGCCCAAACTTTGCTTACAAACCCAGTTGGCATCCGCAGCAAATTCAACGCTCTCAGCAGGGACACCCCAGTGTGAGCTCAACAAAACAGCGATTTTGGCTTTGAGCACCGCACAAAGATTCTTGATGGCAGAGCCCGCACCGTACAAACTTCTGGAGCCGCCAGTGCCGTTTCCAATGAGTGGTACGCCCGCGAGTCCTGCTTGGTACTTGACCTGTTCTGATTGAAGGCCCAATTCGTTTTCAACGATTTTGGCAAATGAGGTCTCATGCCCTTGCCCAGACGGACCGGTCACGCCGGAGATGACCAATTGGCCCAGTGCGTTGATCTCACCCAACACTTGGTCTTTTTGCGCAGTACCGGCTCCACTGGCTTCAACGTAAGTGGATATACCAATGCCACGCAACAGGCCCTTTTCCTTCGAAGCAGCCTTGCGGGCTTGAAAGCCTTTGTAATCCGATAATTCCAAAGCCCGGTCCAATACTTGCTCAAAGTCACAGTAATCGTAGACATAACCATTGGCCGTGGTGTAGGGGAAACGGTTGGTGGGAATGAAGTTCTTTTTGCGCAACTGCACAGGATCAAAACCGTGCTCGTGGCACGCAAAGTCAATCAATCTCTCGATGCCGTAAGCAATATCGGGACGCCCCGCACCTCGGTAGGCAGAGATGGGCACGGTGTTGGTGTAGACAAAGGTGCTGTGCATGTACAAGGCAGGCACTTGGTAGACACCGCCCATGGTGATCGAGAGGTTTCTCGAACCAATGAAGGAGCTCATGTAAGCATTGAACGCCCCCGAATCCACCCAATCCTCAAATCGAATGGCCAAAATGCGTCCCTCTGCATCCAAGGCAATGCTGCCTTGAAGACTCAAGGCACGGCCGTGCCAATCGCTCAAAATGGTCTCTGAACGAGTGCCCACCCATTTGACGGGTTTGCCTGTGAGTTTGCTTGCCACCATCACACCCACGTGCTCAGAATAAGCCGCGGTCCTCAGTCCAAAAGAGCCGCCCACGTCTTGGGTCACGATCTCAAGATCCTCAACCTTGTAACCGGAGGCTTGGGTCAAAAAGCCCAACATGTTATTGAGCCCCTGAGAGGGGGTGTGCACTCGGGTGCGGCCCGTTTTTGGGTCATACACCGCAACCACAGCGCGAGGCTCCATGGGAAAACCAATCAAGCGCTGGCTATTGACCTGTACTTTGCTCACAAAAGTGGCGCTCGCAAACGCCGCCTCCACTCTCCCTTTGTCACCAGACTCAAAATCAACAGAGACATTCCCAGGGGCATTGTCAAAGAGGACCGGTGCTCCAGGCTGAATGGCTTCGTGCACATTGGAGACCGCTTTCAACTCCTCAAACTCAATATCAGCCAACTCGCTGGCGTTTTGGGCTTCGAAGGCGGTTTGAGCAACGACAAATGCGATAGGCTGCCCTACAAAACGCACTCGGTCTTTGGCAAGCAAAGGCATTTTGTTCACAACCTGAGCCACTCCACTGGGAGAGGTGAGGCTCACGGGATGAGGTAGTTCATGGCCGCCGTGAGCGGACAGATCGTCGGCCGTCAAGACACAAACGACTCCAGGAGCAGATTTCACAGCATCCAAATTGAGTCTTTTGATCACAGCATGCGCATGCATGGAGCGAATCACATACATGTGGAGTTGACCCTCGTAATGGGTATCTGCGGTGAAATGTCCCTTGCCTTGGATCAGCCTCAAATCCTCTTGACGGGCCATGTGAAATTCACCTTTCACATGTTGATGTTCGTGGTGATGGTTCGACTTTTGGGAAGTGTGATGTGAGCTCATTGCACAGACTCCTCTCGCATGATTTGTGCTGCTGTTTTGACCGCACTCACGATGTTGATGTAACCGGTGCAGCGGCAAAGGTTTCCCTCCAAAGCTTCGATGATTTCTTCGTCGCTTGGGTTGGCGTTTTTATTGAGCAAGTCAACACTTGACATGATCATGCCTGGGGTACAGAAACCGCACTGCAAAGCGTGGCATTCAGAGAAAGCTTTTTGCACTGGGTGAAGCGCCAAATTGGGTTCTTCATTGGGCTTGGCCAATACCTCAATGGTGGTGATATGTGTGTCTTGTGCTTGTGCAGCCAAGATAGAACAAGACTTGATCGCATGACCATCCATGAGCACGGTGCAGCAACCACATTGACTTGTGTCGCACCCCATGTGGGTGCCTGTCAAGTGGCAATGCTCGCGAATCAGCTCCACCAGTGTCGTGCGCTCAGGCACATCAAAGCTGTGGGGAACTGAGTTGATTTGAAGGTTAACTTTCATGCAACGGGGCTCTTTTAAGATTTTTCACAAAGAAACAAGCTTTTAAACGTGGACGATCCCTCTAACGCCTAAAAAGGGTTGACTTTGAGGACATGGGGAGATGAAGTCTGTCAAAAGCGACAAACCATATTTTAAGGTGACTTGAGCCAAGACGACAGAATGGGGCTTTATAGTCCCAATCAATCACTTTTAGCCCTGATTGGACCAGGCGCGTAAAGTGCCAGGCTTACAGAGGGTGAGAATCAAATTGGGGAAAAACTGTGCCCTGCACCTGGGTTACCTGACCAAGGTGTCTTGTGCGAAATGGAGGCGTTGGCGTTGATCTCGCTAGAGAGCGCATTCCAAATCAACTCCAACAACTGAGCCGCATTGGTGGCTGAGTAGCATTTGCCAAAAGCGTTCAAGATGAACACCGCATCCAAAGAACTCAAAAGCACGCTCCACTGGTGAGAGGATTTGTGTGTTGAGGCAGTGAAATTCAAATAGTAGTCCAAATCAACTCTGAGGACTTGATGCAATAAATCGATGCGAGCGTTCAAAGCTCCGAGCCTTTGCATCAATTGAGGTAGGTGTAGATCCATGAACGAGATGAACTCATGGCTTCTGCCCAAGCTTGAGAGCATGTGCTCGCACTCGTGCCGATCCACAACCTGTTCATTTGAACTTGAATACAGCATTGGGTCTCCGAAAAAACATTCTTGATGCGGTGCAACTCATGAGAGTACACGTATCTTGCAATTCAATTCCACCACTTACAAAACACCTACTCGAACTTTGTAATCAACGGGGTGGCCACGAATTTCATTTTAAAAGAAATAATCAAAATGGTAAGTGGAAACCCTAAAACAATTGGGCAATTTCATCAAAAATACACAAAATAATTCACCCCCAACACACAACGAACCCCCAATAAATATGGTGCACTGCAACATATTGCTGCATTCTCAAGTTCAGGCATCAACTTGGATGGGTACGAGCAA
The DNA here is from genome assembly GCA_903831655.1 of uncultured Burkholderiales bacterium. Taxonomy (GTDB): domain Bacteria; phylum Pseudomonadota; class Gammaproteobacteria; order Burkholderiales; family Burkholderiaceae_C; genus Limnohabitans. The sequence goes on along the minus strand of CAIKYO010000183.1, from coordinate 35,002 downwards.
GCACACCACTAACTTATCAAAATAATATTAATTTATCGAAAAAAAATGAAATGGTGAAATTCAATGAACTCGCATCAACGCAAAACCATTTAAATCTGTTGACCAAAATAAATAAATATCTTCGTCAACAGACCTCAACTCGAGATCGTTTTAGGAGTACTTCATAAACTTTTTATGAAGACAAATGACTCCAACTACTCAAAGGATGCAAGATATGAAAAACGCAAACACACTCAAAACCAATGTAACCAAATTGTTCGCTGTCTCAACACTTGCCCTGGCTTTGGGCGCGAGTGGCTTGAGCCATGCAGCTACCCCTGATGCTGCACCGAGCACTGCCAAAGCGTCAGCACCAGCCATGGCTAGTGCCTCTGTCGCGAGTGCTCAAAAAGGCACAACACCAGCATCCACCGCTTCTGCAGCTCCCGCAGCTGCTTCAGCCAAGGGGTCAGCACACGCGGAGGACGCCAAGTCCAAGAAAACACACAACGTGAGTGAAAACAAACACGCTAGTCTTCAGCACGCCAGTGCTCTGAAGGGGGCAACTCACACCTCAACCCCCAGCGCCAAGTCAAGCGTGTTGATCAAATAACACGTCCCCAGCCTGAACCCCATTCAACATTGGTTTGTTGAGTGGGGTTTCTGCTTCTGGGTGCGACAGGTAAAAAATGGATCACAAAAAATCCGAGATCGCAACACGCCACTCTCGCCCACAAGCTTGTTGGACCGCACTGGTGTACAAACAGTTCCCAACGGTTTGCAAGGGCGGCACAAAGCCACCCATGCCACCGAGCTCGGACATGCTGGCTTGAAACTGCTCCACATAGGCTTGCAAAGGGAGATTGATCTTCACTTCGCCTTGGGTCATCAATTGACCGTTTTGCAAGGGGGACATGAACATAAAAACCTCGTCCGCTCCAGTGACCTCATTCAAATTTGTGATTTGCCTAAATGCCGCCACCCACCGATTATTGGCCCTTTGTGTGGGCATGCTCTGAGGCCAAAGGCCTTTCGCTTGCAAAAGCGTTGAGTCAATCACACAGGTGTGTTTAAGGGTATCAAAGCTGGGGGTGAGGCTGAGTCCATCAAGGGAGACATTGGTTGCACAATAGACACTGCCCACTTGAGACTGCCCAGACATCACAAGCTCTATGGCCGCTCGATTGGCAACCCAATACTGCCCTACCAATTGAGAGAATGAGGCCATTGCTTCGGCGTCCTCGTGAGCAGCGTTCAGACGCTGCACACGCGCACCCATTTCAACACCCCCTAAGACAAGGAGCGCCAACATGGATAAGCCAATCATCAACTCCATCATTGCAAATCCATGGTTGCGAGCAATTCGACGCAATTGAAGCTCGGGTACATACGCTGAGGAGCGCATCATCTGCACAATCCTTGGCTTTCGCTTGAGTGATCCATGTAACGCAATTGAGCTCCAGTGGCTTGATTTTTAAGGGATGGGTCGATGGGCAACCAAGTCAGGCCGTGAGCACTCATGAACTGAGACTGCATACCAAGTGCTCGCTCACCCATTGGAGAGCAAACCACCCAAGACCCATCTGGCAAGACGACCACTCGCCATAAAGACGAATACACGTGTGCTCTCAAAGCCGCGGGCATGGCATCTGAGTTCGAGAGGTCAGCCCAAGTTAACTCCCCGGCCCCACCATTGAAATTGGCCAAGTACTGGCTGGCTGCAAAAAGGAACAAACGGTAGTCATCAACCTCACTTGCAGCCAAACTCACCTTTTGCGCTTGCCTTGACATCACCCAGTTCAAATCGCGCTGCATCCCAACCCAACCGATCAACAATCCAAAAGCCAATATCCAGAGTTGCATGTTGATAATTGATCAGTTAAGAGGGTAATAGCGTGTACAAACAATAGCTAGAGGAGTAGTTTTTTGAAATGTAGAAATAGCAGAGCTTGAAGCTTCGGCTATGGAATAAATTTGATTGGAATCGTTAGATGTCCAATAAAACATCAACGGCAAGGTACCAACAAACTGACCCAGTTCGTTCACACTGGGCAAATACGAACCCGTGCCCAAACCAGAACAAGTGTCTTCGATGGAGCCATGGGTGTAGACGTTCAAGATGTTCGCTTTGTTTTGGATGCCTGAACTCCCCGTAGACACCACGGCGTAGGTTTGTGCATACAAGTCGTTGAGCGACTCCCAAGCAGCCAAGGCTTGGGTGACCTGATAGACCAACACATTTCCCGCATACACCCCACCATAGGTCCCCATCGCCACGAGATTGGTGGCATAGAACTGATTGATCCCAACCGGTATCAGTGCGGTCGTGCAAGTGCTTGCGTAATTCAATCGGTAATCTCCTTCAAAGCAATTGGGGTACACGCGCAACGCCACGTTTGAGTTGGTATTGATCCAGGTCGTGCAACTGAGAACAGCTGTGCAATTGTTCAGTGCCGTACCACTCGAATCTGTGAAAGTGCTTGGCCTAGAAGTGGTCAAGGTCACAAAACCCGCGCCTGAATTGAATTGAGCCAAAGTGCAACCGACACCACAAACACTCCCCGTTGAACTCTGCGCAATGGAGTAAGACGTGTAAGCCCCAGACTTGGTGACACTCACGCCTCCAACACCGGCCAAAGTTACAGTGGAGTTGTTGCCACCAAAGGAGCTGGAGCTCGAGCCAGAGCTCGCGCTCGAACTCGCTGGTGGGAAATACAAGTAACTTGCTGTGCTCCCGGGTGTCACCACAATGGAGGTTGCCATGGCATTGACAACCATCCAGGCCCATACAAACGCAATGAATTGAATGCCTTTCTCCATTGGGCTCAATGCAATTGAAGCGCAATGACCGGATTGCCCGAGGAGCATCCCGTTGCCAATTGAGTCAAATCCAAACTACCCGCACTGCTTTTATAAACATTGCCACTGACTGGAACCAATCCAGCAGTCACATTGATGCTGGTGCTCCCCACCACCACAACATCAGCTGCACTGGCCAAAGCAGTCGCCATAGCGGTACAACTCTCATTGTTCAATGGATTGACACTTCCACCAATGGTGATGGCAAAGGTTGGTGAGGCCCCCGTTTGATTTCCACTCACCCCCAAAGGATTGTTCCAGGCATCCAAAATACTGGAAGACCCATCCCACTTCAAGGGTTGATTGACCAAAGACATTTGCCCCACAACCTTTGGATTCAAGCCTGCGTAGGAGCCCGAGCTGGCATAAAAGTTTTGTACCTTGGATGCCAAGTAAGTGATTGACTGCACCATGTCGCTTGCTTTGCTGCTCTCTGTGGCTCTGCTTTGCCTTGACAAAATGAGCGCAACACTGGCCGCAATGATGGCCAACACGACGATCAACTCGATCAATGAGAATCCTCTTGCATTTGTATATTTCTCGGATTGCATTGAGACTTGTACTGTGTTCATTTTTTAATCCTTCAAATTGAAGGATTCAATGTAGGTTGCGATACACATCCTCAAGCTCTCAAAAAACAAGCCTAAGTGATCTTTTTTTTGCTCCATTGAAGACACCCCTCACCTTGAATCGATCAAGCGGGCAAGAGATCACAAAGACACTGTGGTCATGCCAGTCATCATTTGGGCGTAGATCCAATAGACTGCAGCTCCAACACCAGCAAGCATCAACCCACCCAACACATCTCCAAATACCAGTTTCATCAATTTTTCAACCTGGGTGCGCATTTGATGGGCCATCTCCACATACGCTTTAGATGAATCCAAGGACATTGCATATACCAATATCAACCAATGAAAGGGGCGAGCGATGATGGAGATCTGGGTGAGTGCTCGCGCGGGTGTTTGACCTCTTTTGAGGGACATCAACAAGAGATCACACTGATGGGTTAGATAGGGATTTGCACAAGCACGAATGGATTGAACGGCATTGGAGAACGGCAACCCAGCATCAATGAATCCACTCAAAGCCGTTAGAAAATAAGATCCACTCAGGGTTGCGTAAACATTGAAGGGGAAACAATGGCGATCCAACACCACACGCCAAGGGTGAATGAGTCCCGGCAAAGCCCAGTAAAACCAGGCCATGAGGAGACCCAAGTTTCCGACAAAAACCAAGATCAACGTGACCACATGATCGGCCACCCAAGCCAACTCAAGCATGCCACTTGACCAATTGGCTTTGGGGAGCACGGCCTCAAACTGAGGAAAAATTACCCATGAGAAGTAAAGCAACAAAGCACACAAGCTGACAAAATACGTGAGTGGTTTGATCAATGCGCCTTGCAAAGTCAAATATAGCGCTTGCTTTGCACCTAAGAGCTTGGCCGCATTCTCCAGTCCCAAGGCAAGCTTGCCGCTCACGTCCCCAGCTTGAATCAGCATCGCCTCATTGTCTGGCACGAGCCCCTGCAGTTGGCTCGCAAGGGTCGCACGAGCACTCAGCCCACGTTGAAAATCCGCACCCCTGCCCTTGGGATCACTGGCTTTGGATGGGCTCATCAAATCAAGTGGGAAAGGACCCCACCCAGATAGATCCTCCCTCGCCTCCCCCCTCAGCCCAAGGAGCACACAACTCAAGAGTGGCGCCAACGGGTGACGGGTCAAACTCATTTCACGCTGCATGCCTTGTATCGAGTCAAACAAGGGTAACCCATCACGGGCCAACTTTGCCAGCGATAAATACCATTGCTCTCGGTGCGCTGGCGTGATCCAAAAACGGTCCCACAAACTCAGGCTCAATGCACTTGCTCGAGGCTTTATCAATCGGGCTCCAACTTTTCAAGAGCTTGGGCCACAAGTGGCTTTTCTTTTCGTGGAACAGTCCTTTTCGCCTTCAAAGGACTTAGAGCTTGTGCAGTTGGCCTGGATGCTTGCTCTGATTCAATGAACTCTAACTCCAAGCGCCCCAGCCACCTCTCAATGTCTCGGGGATCCAAGAGTCCGAGTCGCATCTTTTGTATGGCATGCGACATGGCTGAACCCCCGGTCTGGGTTTCGAGAGCACCACAACCCTTTAACCCATGTGCCCTGGCCTGGTCCTCCAGTCCTGCATTCATCAAGGACAAAAAACACGCATCTGGCACCAAAATCTCTGCACACAGGGTACGCCCAGCCAACCCTGTGCCCGAACAAGCCTGACAACCTCCACCCCGAAGTCGAACCCGGCTTGAGTCCTCACCACTCAGCGCAAGTACTCGCCCAAGTAATTGAGCACTCATGAGCTCAACCGCCCCCTCATCATGAAGAGATAACGCACACCCAGCGCACAACAAAGGCACCAGCCTTTGAAAAACAATGCCACTGATGAACCTCTTCATGAGAAGCACCGATTTCGGGACACCTAGCTCGCACAGACGAGCAAAGACCCCAAAGGCCTCATACACGTGCAAAGTAGCCAAAGTCTTTCGACCCGACAAGACCAATTGCATGATGTTGTTGGCACTGTCCGCATCGTTGACCTCCCCTAGCATCACCACATCGGGGTCTTGCCTCAAAGTTGCGGCAACAAAAGCGCTGTAATGGGAACCCGTTTGTTGATTCATCAAATCGCGCCTACCCTCAGGAACCCCCATTTGGCATGCAGATGCGATCAAATACTCAACGGGTCTCTCTACTGTGATCACTTTGATGTCACGTCCCTTTTGTTCAAACATGCGAGCAATCAGAGATTGCAAGGAAGTGGACTTGCCGCTGTTGGTGGGTCCCACCACAAAGACCACACCGATGGAGCCGATCAACATGTCCTCAATGCGCTCCAATTGCTCTTTGGAGTAACCCATTTCAGCCAGGGGCTTGAGGGTGTGGACATCCATTACCAAGAGTCGAATGACGACATGAAAATTTCCACTCGGATGAATCGGAGCGCTTGAGAGCCTTAACTGAACGTGCTTACCCAAAGCAGATCGATGCTCAATCACTGCATCCTTCACCGTTTTCTCATCCCATGTGACCCCTTTGTTGTCCGCATCGGCATGGACTCCGTACAGCACATTGCACATATCCATGGCACTCTTGGATGAAATGCTGGGCTGTGGGCGACGCTCACCATCAATTCGAAAGTAGACCTGTGCATATGAGCCTCGCGTCTCGATGTGCAAGTCAGACGCGCGCTGATCGATGGCCCTGTCAATCAACGCCCATGAGGAGGTCTCCACATGTGTCTCAACCCAATGGGGTAAGGAGACATTGGCTGCGTGTATGCTTTTGATGATCTCATGGGTCACCTTCATGACTTGAACCAAACGCATACCCGGCAAATCTCGGTTCAAGTTTGACTTCAGTGAGCCCCCACCCTGTATCTCCCGCTCAAGCGAAGGGTCCAAACGATGTATCAAATCAAAGTACTCGTGACTTGCAAAATGTGCCTCATTGACCAACAGCAATAAATTGTAATTCTGGTGTTTGCTGACATCCTCTTGAGGGCTTAATTCCAATTGCGAATGGATGTGAGAGAGGAGCAATGCAAAATGCTTTCTGAACGCAGCAGGTAATTGAGCTTGCTTAAAACTCAAATACTCACCCGCCGGGAGTTGCGTGATGTCAGTGATCACGAACTCATCTGTGGGACCTATTAGACTCATGGCGAACCCATCACTTTTGGAAAATAGAACCACCTGCCTTTGAAAGTCAAAGACTCATTTTTTCGGTAGTTCACCTCAGAGAGCTCCAAGGGCCAATGGGCCATGCGTTTGACAAACTCATCACCTTGCACAAGCATCGTCTCGCCACTCAAGTTCAGTGACCATTCGCCTGCTTTGGCAAGCAACCATTTGTGCTCTCTGATCGGCTCACCCCCTCTACTTGCTCGGGTCTCAGCAACCAAGGGCACTGCGCTCTCAAGCGTCTGCATTAAATACCGATTAGGAGAGGCTGTACTCCAATTCACGGGCAGAGGGTCAAAATTTATTTTCAAGGACTCCAAGAGGCCCTCAGCCGAATCCTGGCTTCCAAGTTCCATTGGCGACCCGTGCACATTCAAACTCACCTGGCGCAAGGCCCTGTCCATTTCGCCGATTCCTGTGGACCCATTCAAATCACATTGTGTAAGCACACATTTGATGTGGCGCATCTCACGCCCCTTCAATGAGATAGGCACACTTTGTCGCACGCGGTTGAATTCCTGCCAAAGCTCGATTGCTTGAACTTTTGATCGCAACAGATTTTGTTGATCCAAGAATCGACCTTCATTGAGCTCGTATTGGCGTTGTCTCGCATTCAATTGAGCCTGCGCTCTCTCTCGTGTTCCCGCCATATTCGACTCTTGCCTTTGTAGCGCCAAGCTTTGTAGGCGAATGCTCTCTTGCCTTGCGTGTTCAGGAAAAAATGCAGTACTCACCCAAGTGTGCACCTTGTCCACTGCGCTTCGCACCGGAGTTGAGCTGGACAACCCGCCAAAATCCACAGTGCCATTGAAGATCGCAAAGAAGCCTTCACCCGCAGCAACGCCACAAAGTACGCTCAAAACGACACCCGCACTCAATGTCAGCACAATGGGCCTGAACTTTCTCCACCCCATTTGCTCCAATGGTCTGAGCCTTGCGGCCTTGATACTTTTAGCTAAAGCACGATCTTTAGATTTTTCAGTTCCTATGCCCCTAAGCAGCTCCAGTGCTTCAATCACCTCAAAGGACCTGGAGATCAAGGGCGTGTCCGGTTGAAGCCCTTCGGCAGTTGTCATGAACACCCTTTGACAATAGTCGACATGGGACTCAATCTCATCAGGGCTTAGCAACAGATCAAATCCCACCACGGGCAATCCATCTTTGATCACACAAAACCAAACGCAACCCTCCATGAGGGGCTGAACAAGTATGGCGTCTCGCACAAAAGTAGCCAGGCAAAGTGCGGCGCAATAGATTGGTTTTGGCTCCCGGAGTGCGCGAGATTTTGAACTCAAAGTGTAGACCCCAAGCCAAGCCTGACCGTTGGGAGCAAACTCGGCCTTAATTTTTTCTTGACACACAAACAAAGAGCCCTTTGGATTGAACTGAGCCTTGATCAATCGAGTTTCTTTTTTGTCATGAGAAATGATCCATTTCATACCAAAGGCAAAGTGCAAGTCTGCAACTTTGACAATCATGGTTTTGCCCCTAAAGAAGGCAGTGCTCTAGGAGCGCTGACCGCGGGCATGGGGACATGCGGTAGTTTAGGCATGAGCTCAGGTGGGATGATCGCTCCAACTCCAGCGGAGACAAAGGACGGGGACAGGGAGGGTGAGGCTGGGCTGATTGCAAATTCCAAAGCCACCCGAACGGCTTTTGAATTTCGCCTTATCTCAACAAATACCTCTCGCTCTTTGATTTCGGAGATTTTGAAACCTCCTGGCACAAGATCTCCAGTTTTGTAGCTCGCACTCACGCCAGAGGCGAATAGCAACCTCACCTGTGCCTGAGAACCTCTGATGGATAGACTCAGCACACTGGGTAAGGGCTGATAAACAGACATTGCCAATGACTTGAGTGTGCTGTTCAAATCCAGCTCCTTTCTCATGATTTCAATTTGAGCTTGCATCACGGCCTTTTGATCATCCAAATCGTTGACCACACCCACTGATGGGTTCGTTTCTTGTGCCCAAAGCGCAGGCGCCAAGAGCAAAGCCCAGCACCCACACACCACTTTGGGATCAAATCGGAGGTGTGACACGCCTAGCTCCTGTGTTGACTTGCAAAACAATGACCACCATGTCTCGGTTCATGCTGCTTGAGTTGGAGAGACCCGCTACGCTCAAGGCCTTTGCTTGAGCGTTTCGCTCCTCATCGTATCCAAACAACACAATCGATTGACCATCCTCCAAGAACGCTTGTTGCTGCAAAGACTGGGTAGCCACATTGGGGGTTTGAATCCCTTGAGCGTTGGGTGTCAGTGCGCTTGCCAATGAAGAAATTTGGATTTGATAGGACAACAAAATGCGTCCATCTCCCAAAATCAAGGGTAAAAAATTGGCCGTGAATCCAACCACCTTCGTACCCGTGGTCTGCGTGGTAATTGAGCCCACGTTGGGCGCCAATGTGGTCGCACTGGATGCGATGAAACTGATTTCGTTGGCGACTTGCACCGGAGAGGGTTGTCCATTGATGGCCAACACTTGGGCTTGCTTGAGCAAAGCGACGCGACCCAACTGACTGAGCGCTTGAGCCACAAAGTTCGAACCACTCCAAGCGCCAGAGCCTGTCGGTGCAGCCAAAGTCAAAATACCTGGTGTGTCCACTCCCGCCTGCAAGGGCTGAGGACTCACAATGTTTGCATTCATTTGGTTCAGTTTGGTGTAGAGCATGTTCAAACCAAATCCCAAAGACTTTTGTTCATCCAACGAGAAACTGTAAATCTTGACATCAATCAGGACGTTTTTTGCAAAGCGCTCATTGATGGCACGCACATACTGCTGAACACGCTCCAACGCCTGGGGTCTTGCGGTGACGGTGATCAGTCCCAATTCAGGATTGGCTACGGCTTGTGCGCCACTGGCACTCAAAGTGGTCCCCCCAATGGCGTTAGCGCCAAGGCTTGCAGGCAGCCCTCCTCCACTGCTTGCGCCCATGCCCATTTGTCCTTGCAATCCCAGTGATGAACTCAAACTTTGGTTGGTGTCGTTCAAAATCGATCTCACCCCTTGCATGATCGATACCCAAGGGTTGACACTCATCGCTTGGTTGACCGATACGTTGCCCGCGCCCGTCCCAGCCGCTGCGCTTGCAGCTCCAGTTGAATTTCCCGCTCCTCCTCCATCACTCACACCGGAGAGTGAAATGCTTGCGTTGATGTTTTTTTGCCCCCCCGGTACAAAGACCGAAAATGCTTTGGTCTCAAAGCGGTAAAACTCCACCGCCGCACTTTGAGGGTTGAAGCGCCAAGACACATTGTTTTGCCCAGCCAAGAGATCCATCAAACTTTGAGCACTGCCCTCAAAATCAATTTCCACCCCAACACTCGGGCCCCATGACATCGATGATTGAGGACTGGCCAGGCGAGAACCCATGGCATCATCGTGGCCCAACCCTTGATTGAGCAATTCGCTCGCCTTGATCGGAACTCCGATGAGCTTGGAGATATCCGCTGTGATCTGAGCCATGGAGGAAGCCCCTTTGCTCAAAAATCGAACCTTTTGAGAAAACACATCAGGCAGCTCCTGTTCGTCAAGTCTCACCACTTGTCCCGAAACCCTAGGACCCTTGATGTGCATCACACCCCCAGGTGGTGAGGGTTGAGATGGCCTTGAAGGTTCTGTGTCCATGAACCCCTGTGTTTGGGAAATCCCTTTTTCAATGCCCAGGCGATTGGCCTCAAATGAACACGCACACAAAGCAAACATCAAACACATTGTCTGCACAACACACACAAGGTGGAACCTGTCCCAAGCCCCCCGCTGATGGCGATTTGAATCAATCATTGAACACCTCTGTCGTCACCACCTCCATCACTTGGTTGTCCTCATAGACCTTCAACTGAAGAGCATGACCCTCTAGTCTTAGAGCCTCAATGACTTGGCTGACCTCTTGCACCACATCTCCTCCTTTGGAGAGATCAATGTCAGCCACGGCCTTCCAATCCCAATTGAGTCGCCACATCAATGTCCAATTGTGGGACTTGGCCAAACGTGCCAAACCCTCGTGAATCAACTCGCCTTGTTTGATCACAGAGAGTGAAGGTCGGACACTTAAAGCCATGTCAACTCTGGGGGATGAAGAACTTTGAGCCATATCAAAAGCCAATTTGCGCTGAACTTTGTCAACCGGTTGATCACCCCCGGAAAATGGTGCAATGTTCTTGCTTGCGGTTTTTTCAACCTTGCTGCTTGAATCCTCCAAACGGTGCCAAATGATCTTGGCGCCCGGGGGTTTTGTACCCTTGGTTGCCCTCATTTCGGTGAAGGGCTCAATTTGAAGCCTCACCCGCTCTTGTTTCACACCTTGAGCCAAGAGGTATTGCTTAATCACGTCGGCCCGCTCTTGCCCCAGATCCTCAAGATACGAATCGTCCTCATAGCCCACGACCGTCAGATCAAATCCGACTCGTTTGTCCTTCAACAATTCCCTCAACCTCGCCTTGGCCTGCACTCCGAGCACCTTGGAGCCTTTTGGAAAGGCAAGCAATGCCATGTTTTCACTGCTCCCATGAAGCTTGTTGTCCAAGTTCTGCATGGAAGTCTGAGGGCCAATATCGCTTGAGTTGTCTTCCAATTTCTTCCATGACAACTCATCACCGTGAATGGGTTGTGCATAAGAGTTGGAGGTCACGTCCCCTTCAATAAGCTTTGCAGCGCGAAAATCAAAAGGCTCACTGGGCTGGGCTGGATGGCCAGCGAAAGCACCCCACCTGTGAGAGGTGTGGGCATTCAGATCCAATTGCACCTCCGACAAGGTGGAGGTACTCAAGGGCTGTCTACCCGTGGCCAATACGTGAAAGTAACCCTGACCAAAACGCAATACCAAATGAGAATGAACACCCTGCATGACCCAATAGGCCCCCTCGCGGTTGAGCTTGAATGCACCCGTTGAATTCCCCTCGTCAATTCGTGGAGCATCAACGGATTCATTCCACATTAAAAAGGTGCGCACCCCATCATCAAAGATTTGAAGGCTTTGGGGTTGACCAATGCCATAAATGGCGTAATCAAAATGAAATCTCTCAAGACCCTTCGCCCAAGTGGGGTGAACCATCAAGCTCAAACTCAGTGCACAAAAAAGTCTGAGCCGACAAGTCCTTGAACATCCAAGTGAGACGGGTTTCACAGCCCAAGCGATCATGTGCACCTCGCTCTTTGGGTACTTGGGAAAATTAAATCTCGCCGAACCTCCACATTGATTGGAGTGCCGTGCTCAATGGTGATGGTGGGAGAGACGTCCCTTGTTCGACTCAAAATCTCTCTTGTGGTCTGAACCATGATTTGCCCCGTTGCACTGGGTTGAGCAAAGGTACCTTGAGGAACTTGCGATTGTTTTGTCACCTGATCTGCAAGCACTCCAATGGCCAATGAGGATCCATAGATTTTCAAGAAATGGTTGTTCACATCACCCTCATACCCCGCTCGACCCAACGCATCAGAGCCCTCAAAGCCCGTCAAATCAAACGACTCACCACTGTTCAAGATGAGTCTCGTAAAAGCAAACATCAAACGAGACTGACCCACTCGAACGTCGTGGTTGTAGCGACCGACCAATTTCGCCCCCTTGCAAATGAGCACCGAGCTCGAGGTCAATGAATCGTAGACATCTTGTGAAACCAAGGCCGTCAGGGTGCCCGGCAAATCGGAGACGATGTCCCTTGCCAAGACCGCAGGAATGACACTCCCCTCAAAGATCGAACCTGCACTCTCCAAACGCCTAGGACGCAAACCCGCCTTGGATGCAGTGGAGTTTGCAAACTCATTCAAAAACAAAGTGTCTTTGTTCGCAAGTGAAGGACTTGGCCTCGAAGTGCTTCCGCCTAGAGCCGGGTCTTGAAATGGATTGCTCCATGCATCGAGGAGCTCTGAGGCTTTTTGAAAGCCACTCTTGTCTGAACCCAATGCACCCTCATGAGCGCCAGGCAAGTCGCTTTCCAAGCCCATTTTGGAGGCATTGCCCCCGCCAGCACCTGCACCGACTGAGCCCATGCCCAATGATGCCTGTGGGTTGGAGGCAGACCAATTCATGGCTTTTTGCCTTAAGTTGGCCAAGGTTTGGGCTTGCTCTTGGCTCAACCCATTTGAAGTTTTCGCTTGTGAGGTGACCCCAAGTGGGTTCGCAATTGAGGATGACACGCGGTCATCAAAGTCAGCAACGACCATTTTGGAATTGAGCACCTCAATCTCCTTGGCTGCTTTTAAGGCCAATAGATCATTTTTAGAATCAACTCCAACACCCCCCTCCCACTGAACTTGACCAACGGGCAAAGGCAACGAAGCCTGTCCCATCAGGGGCCCTACTGGCAAGCTTGCAGAATTAGGAGAGAGTAGTCCCTTTGGATTTGAAATATTCGAGCCACTGTGAATGGGTGTGGGCCATTGACTTTGCGCCAAGTACCCATTGCTTTTTGAATCTTTGCTGATGGGCGTGGAAACACCAAAGGCCGAAGGAGACGTGTTGGCATCGTGGGGCTGGGTTGAATTGATCTGTGAGGACAACAAAATCTCAGGCGTCAGTCCACTTAATGCGTAAGACTCACCCACCAATTTTTGGGCACCCTTCATCTGCAAGCGATCGGACTCACTCAGGTTGATTTCATTTTTCTTGGCAAGATCATCCCCCCTTTGAATGGGCTCATCATTCTCAGAAGATATGAATGACAAAATCATCAACACAACAAAGATCAAGACCAAGACAGGAAGGACCACTTTTTTAGGTGGAACACCCCGCGCTTTTTCAACCACAGGTTTCATCAGGTCATCGGTTTCCATGCAAGAGCCCTCCCCAAAAGCCATTGCTACTGGGTGTGCGCTTGACTTTGACCTCCAAAGAGCCATTTTTCAGTAACAATTCTGAATGAAGACCTTGAATCACCACAAAGCGCTTGGCAAGACTGAAATTGATCAACTGCGCGCGGTCCTCTTCAAGCGCAAAAATAGCTGGGAAATTTTGCATCTCATCAGGCATGTGCAAATACATCCTTTGTCCATCATCAAAGACTTGTAATGGCCTGAAATCTGCACTGCCCTCTACTGAGTACTGACTCCTCAACTGTGTGAGTCGATCCAAATCAAGACTCAATGAGGTTTGCGCCTCAGCAGTCGAGTTTGGATGGAGTGAGGCAAGGACATCGTTTGAATGAACTTCCCCTTGCATCTCTTCGGGCCCCAATGGACGTGCCCTCAATATCCCCTCTGCGCTCAAAGAGGAGGTTTGAAGGGAAGCGCTCAGATCGTGTGGGTTGCCAAGAGGGCTCAATGCATTCAATTCCATTTCTTCGAAATGCCAATTCACCCTTTGATACCACTTGCCCGTGGCCTCGGGCGTTGATCTCAGCACCATGGGGTAACTTCTTGCATTGGTGATCAGGGTCAAACTCGTGGTGAGCCCCTCGTACTTGGGACGCACCAAAACGCTCGTTCGATTGGCGCTGACGACCACACTAAAGTTAGAGGTGTCTCCCGCCACAGCGGTATTGATCATCTCGTTGGGTGCGAGTTGGATGTGGGTGACCGATTTGGGCCGGGTGAGAACCAGGTAGCTTTTGTCAGGATCGAACTCAAAGGTGACCAAACGAGTGTCCGCACTCACAACGGTGGGCTGAGCCCATGCACACTGCACCCAAAAAATCATGCACAACAAAGTGCCCCTGTGTTCAAGCTTCATTGCACGTTGTCCTGTAAGCGCTCAAAATGGGTGATCACAAAACCAAGGGGATTTTCCTCAAATCCCTTTTGATCAAGGGTGGTGTCCAAAACGTAGTGAATCGTGAATCTCCACTTCGTCACGATCGGAGCCCCAATGGAGATTCGCTCTCTCGTTTGCGCAAATACAAAGACAATGTTCTTTTGCGAAACATCGGCGCTGTTGATCTCTGTGGTTCTGAGCAGACCAGGTGTTTTGGCCATGCGCTCAAAGGGTCGCTCCGTGAGCAAGAACTCTTTGAACTCAGCACTGGCTTTTCCTGCAACCCTGGTTGAGGCACGTTCCAGATCACGTCGACTCAAAAAGGGATCGATCGACATCAAGTTGCGTACAAAACTTCTGGCCTCTGCAGCCACAAACCGAGGCTCCACCAAAAAGGGCTCAGCGGCAACGGGTTTGGCCAGCACCTGTCCAGAGTCTGAGTCGATCTTGACCATGTAGGGAACCGTTTTCACCAACGGGGTCATCAAATCAATGCTCACCCCCAAGGCCAAAATCACCAACGACTCAAGCACCGCAATGCAAAACCACCGGGCCGCTTGCACACGAGACTCCATGACCACGTCGCTGTAGGTGCGACGTTCATGGGGATCCATGACAGTGGGTACATGGCCCAATTCATCTGATTGACGGGAAGCATCTAATTTCTTTTCAAACATGCCCCATCATGCGAGAAAAGAGTCTTGCTATGGTGTGCAAAAAATAAGGGAAACAGCCCTCTTTAAGGTGAATTTTCTGCTTCCCACATCGATCGATTGACGATCAAAAAAAAGCCCAAAGAGCAAGCGTCTTTGGGCTTTAGGGTGGTTGAACGGTTGTTTAGGCGGCCACACCACTCATCTTTGGATTGGCGTTGATGGTTGAGCCCAAACCAATGGCAGCATTCACACGGGGCATGACCTCATTGGCCATGAGCTCCATGGAGCGTCGACCCAACTTGGGGTCGACAAGGTCCATGCCAGCGTAGACGATTTCACCAATCTCACCAACTTGCTCTCGCAAAGCCAAGAGTTGATCGACCACTTCGTTCACCGTTCCTTTGATGACCAACTCATCCAAAAGGCGCTCAACTGTGACATGTTCATCACTTTCACCCTCGTGCTTTTTAAAGATCACGTGGCGATTACCCAACTTCATCTTGGTGAGCATTTGTTGGTAATAGAAACGATAGGGACTTTGCGCATCCTCTGCACCATACGCTTTTGCGGTCTTGGAGTCATCGGCTACAAAGATGGTTCTTGCCACACGCCAATCACTCGGATTGGCCTCTTGTGAGACCTCCGCTTTGCCTTGGGCGTAGTTTTGCCAATGGCTGGGAAGCCAGTGAGAGAGCAAGAAATTGGCAGACATGGGATGGAAATCCCTTTTTCCCATGGCAATCACACCCTTGGAGTGTGGCGCCACAACGGTGCCCACAATCTCCGGCCTTGGGGACTGATAGGGCTTCATCATGATGCCTTTGCCAATGTCCAAGACCTGCGTTTTTTGCGTACTCACCTTGTATCGGTTATCGGGAAAATCGATGTTGTAGGGAGGCTCCCTGTCCCAAATGGCCAAGATGACATCAATCGCCTCAGCAAACATTTTGTTTCGATCTTGGTCCAAGATGCCTAACGCTTCGGCGTCTGAGGACAACGCACCTGGACTAATTCCAAAGATGAAACGACCTTTGGTCAGGTGATCAAACATGGCCGCTTGAGAGGCGATCAAGGTGGGGTGAGAGTGGGACAAGTTTGAAGTGCCGGAACCCAACTTGATGTTTTTGGTTTGACCAATGATGGAGGCCAAAAAGATCAAACTATTGGTCACATTTTCTGCTTTATCGGTTAAATGCTCTCCAACAAAGGCATCATAAAAACCCAACTGATCGGCGTAAATGATTGTCTCTCTGTCCTCTTGAAGCGTCTCTGCCAGCACCCGCTCTAAAGGATGCAAGGGCATTGTGAAGTAACCTAATCGCATGTCAGACCTTTGATAATTAAAAAATCAGTTTCTCAACTCCCCAGTGTTTTGTAGTCAATCGGGGTTTGAGAAGAGTTCTAGAGAAAACGGTGTCGATCAAGACATTCGTTTGAAAGTGAAGATTCTATGAGCAAAGCACCTCCTAGAGTTGCGCACTTGAGGTTCTCCCGATCAGGAAAAACCCTTTAACCATTGGACCCAAGCTTGTGCCACATTAGTCGCTGTTTGTGTCCAGCAAAAACTGTATCAACAAGGCCCATTCCCAACTCCTCTTTGAGTTTGAAGAGACGATGGTGTGCATTTCAAATGACCATCCTGATCTCCTACCAAAGGCGTGGAACTCAACCCTTGAGACACGAGCTGCTTAACAACTGAGCGACTTCAGTCAATTTACTTTTAATTTGGAGCTTTTCCTTTGCCAACCATCAAAATTCGAGACGTCAATTTGAACTACAGCATCACCGGAGACTCTGGTCCATGGCTGGTTTTGGTCACAGGCGGGAGAAGAGGATTTTCTGAATTCAATGAGTTTGCTAAAAAAATTGCGGCCAAAGGTTTTCGCGTTCTCCTTCACGACCGCAGGAACACAGGGGCCTCTGATGTTTTGATTCAGGGACAAGACGGAGAGGAAGAAATTTGGGCCGATGATTTGGCCCTTCTCTTAAAGGCTTTGGGCGTGGACCAAGCCTATGTGGGAGGTACCTCCTCAGGCGCCAGACTCTCGATGCTGGTCTATTTGCGTCACCCTGAGCTCGTCAAAGCCTTGGTGCTCATGAGGATCACTGGGGGTGAGTTTGCGGCAGGTCGACTGCCCAACAACTACTACGGACAATTCATCAAGGCTTGCCAAACTGGAGGCATGAAGGCGGTTTGCGAGACCGAGCAGTACAAAGAGCGCATACAAGCCAATCCCTCCAACTTAGAGCGTCTGATGGCCATGGATCCCAAGGACTACATCAGCACCATGGAGCACTGGCTCGCTATTTTCAAATCTGGTCCTGTGGCACCAGTGCTTGGCATGAAAGTTGAGCACCTGCGCTCCATCAAAGTGCCCACCTTGGTGGTTCCCGGCAACGACAAAACACACGACTCAAAGGGGGGGCTGGCCACAGCAGAGCTCATCGAGCACTCTGAGCTCTTTCAACTCCCCATTGAGGACCAAGATGTCGATGTGTTGCCTTTTTCTGCATGGGCTCAATTTGAAGAACCCTTGGCCCAGCGCATCTCCTCCTTCATTCAAAGCGTGGAGTCTGCTCAACCTTGAGTCAAGGGCACTTTGCCTAAAATCGCATCACTGATTTTTCATCCTTTTCAAATCCAAAAGTCACTCAGCCCCCCATCCATGAAAACACTCCAATCCATTGCTCTTTGTGCAACCTTGGCCCTGAGTCTTGGTGCCACGCTGAATCAAGCGGCTCACGCTGACGCACAACCCTATCCCAATCGCCCCATCAAGGTGATCATTCCTGCTGGCCCAGGTGACAGTTGTGACACCATGCTCAGGATATTGGGCCCCAAGGTCTCTGAGCGACTGGGGCAATCGATTGTGATTGACAATCACCCAGGCTCCTCTGGTCAATTGGGACTGAACTTGATCAAACAAGCACAACCCGATGGCTACACCTTGGGCTGTGGTCAAGGTGGCAACATGGTCATTGTGCCGTTGACCTACCAAAAGGTAAGCTACGACGCACGCAAGGATTTCACCCCCATCTCCCTCATGGGTTCGAATTTCTTGGCCTTGGTTGTCAGCCCCAATGCACCTTTTAAGACAACGGAGGAGTTGTTTGCCTTTGCGCGAAAAAATCCAGGCCAAGTCACCTTTGGCACCAATGGTGAGGGTGCTTTCATTCACATGGCCACAGAACAACTCGCCATCCAAGCGAAATTCAAGTATCTGCACGTGCCCTACAAGAGCATGCCTGCCGTCTTTACTGAAATGTTTGGTGGACAAATCGATGCCACCTTCACCTCCTTTGTGGCCGTGCAACCTTTGGCTGAATCTGGAAAGCTCAAAATGCTGGCCATCGCCCGTGAGGCCCGGCTACCCGAGTATCCCAATGTACCCACACTCTCTGAGACCCTCCCCGGCTTCACCTCTGGGGGATGGTTTGGCATGATCGCACCGGCGGGCACTCCACCCGAAATTGTGAACCTGCTCAATAAAGAGTTCAATGCTGTGCTGGCAACGGCCGAGGTCACCGATCGAATGAAAAAGCTAGGCCTCGACATCCACGTCGAGTCTCCTCAGTATTTTGCAGACACACTGAATCAAGATTTTGTCAAATGGGGCAAACTGTTGAACGACATTCATTTCAAAAAAATGTAGTCTGCGAAACCCACAGCCTCAAGACCTTTCATTGAGGCTCGATGGCGGCACTCTTGGCAACTCGAGTCCATTTCTCCAGCTCACTCTTGATCAATAGTGAGAAAGCTTGTGAGGAGTTGCCCACCGCTTGTGCCCCATCGGCCAATAGCTTTTCTTTAATGGGAGCTGACCTCAGGGCTTTCACCATTCCCCCGTTGATGACATCAATGACCGACTGAGGAGTGCCTGCCGGGGCCAACATGCCGTACCACTGCATCGACGAATAACCCGCTACACCTGCCTCAGACACACTGGGCACATCAAGCAAAGTCTCCAAACGGGCATCAGAGCTCACAGCCAAAGCACGCACGCGTTTTGAAGCAATGAGAGGCATCGCCTCTAGCGCATTGGCAAAAATGGCAGCCACCTGCCCACCCATCACATCCGTCATCGCAGCAGATGTGCCCTTGTAGGGGATGTGCTCCATGGACAAGCCTGCCATGCTCTTTAAGAGCTCCATGGACATGTGTGGAGAGGTTCCTACACCTGCACTGGCATAGCTCAATGGTGCTTTGGGATTTTTAGCAAGCGCCAAAAATTCGGATAAATTTTGTGCGGGGAGTTGGGGCGAGACCAGTAAGACATTGGGTACCGTGGCCGCCACTGAAATCGGAGCGAAGTCTTTGATGGGATCGAAAGGAATGTTTTTGTAGAGCACACGGTTTAATACGAGGGTGCTGGGCGCAAAGAGCAAGGTGTATCCGTCTGGGGGGGCGTGAGCCACATAATTGATACCAATCATGTTCCCCGCACCCGCTTTGTTCTCCACCAAGAAGGGTTGAGAGAACTCCTGGGCCAAGAAGTTGGCCAACAAGCGAGCCACGATGTCGGTGCCGCCTCCAGGCGCAGAAGGCACCACGATTTTGACGGCCTTGCTGGGGTAGCTCGGTGCTTGAGCCAACGCACTTTGGGCTGACAGACTTGCACCGAGGCTCAAGCCCCAGGTGAGCACAACTGCCAATCCTTTTAGATGAACGCTCTTCATCCCAATGCATGCAAGACCTTGGAGCCCAACTCCAAAGGCTTGGCACCCAAAAGTACAAACGCAATGACACAAGGCTCCTGATAGGGATTGACCCAGTTGTGAATGGTGCCCCTTTGCACCAAAACGTCCCCAGCCTTCAGGTGCACCGTCTCATGATCGAGCACCATGTCTATCGCGCCCGACATCACAACCGCATAGTCAATGGACTCGGTGCGATGATTGCGAGGAGCAACTCCGGGACTGTACTCGACCACCCTAAATACACTGCCCGCGGGATCGACCGTTTGTACATCCCGGTATCCGCCGTCCTCTTGAGTGCTGTTATCAGCTGGCGACTCACCCGTAGACCAAATCACACAACTCTTGTGGGCGGGCCTTCTGGAGATGATGTTGGAGTACATCTCATCAATGCTCACCACCGCTTGCCCACTCTCGTTGTGTCCTGTAACGACTCTGCGAATTTTCATGATCAACCTTAAAAAGAAACGATGAAACGATGCAGCAATTTTAAAGATAGGACAAGCAAGGATGAGACTCAACTCCAAAAGGTTAACCCTAGGATGGATCAGATAAAGGGTTTGTCCTGAGTCCTTTAAGAAGTGTTTCAAGAGATATTGTGGGCTCAAGCATAAAACCTCAATTCACGCTCTTGGAGACATGATGAAAACACAACTAAAAATGAAATCCCTTCTCACCACTGCTTGCCTGCTGCTTGGGATGGGTGCACTACATGCACAAACTCCTCCGACCAATCCGCAAGATGTGATCCCAGACAAGATGCCCTTTAATATTCCATATGCCATCAGTTTGCACTTGGAGCGTGCTGACCAAATCCTATCGGTTGCCACACAAGAGGCTGGCAAAAGAGGTTGGCCCATGAATTGCACCGTGGTGGATGCCTCTGGACAGTTGATCAGCTTTAAGCGGATGGACGGCGCTCAACTGGCCTCCATCGATATTTCAATGCACAAAGCCAGAACGGCGGCCAAATACAGACGCGAGACCAAGGCTTTTGAAATTGCCATTCAAACCAACCCTTATGTGGCCACTTTGGATGATGTGATCGCGTCCCGAGGAGGCATCCCCTTGGTCGAGGGCGGTATGCTGGTTGGTGCCATTGGTTGCTCGGGTGGCACAGGGTCTCAGGATGAGTTGATTGCCAAAACAGGCGCTGCCGTCATCAATAAGTAAAGCCATGAACCCCTGGGGTTTCGCAAAGCTGTTTGGGGCCATCCGGCCTACATCGATTGCATAACCCATTCAAAGCCCGCCTAAGTGCGGGCTTTGTTCATTTCAGTCCCTGACAAACAAGGTCACCAAAGGATCTGGTCCCACTTGTCGGCTCCAATGACCATGCACCGTGGCATCAAAACGCTCACCCAAAGGCAATGTGTCATTTGAATAGAAATGTTCGCCTGGCCCAAACACCTTTGAAACACCTCCGTGCAGACCAATCTCCATTTGACCTTGCAAGATGAATACCCACTGGGGATGCTCGGTGCAGTGAAACTCACTGGTGAAACCCACTGGGCTCCAGCGCAACTGATAGCCTGAGCTGCTTTGGAGTTCAGACAGCATCGCCTGCGGTTTACCGAGTGGGAGTGCAATGTCCTCACGCTTGAATTGAGCTTGTCCGCTCTCACTGGTGAAGAGCACCGTTTTGAACAATGTGGTCATGACCCATCGACTCCTTATAAGCTTTGTGGCTAACAGTTGAAATACATCTATGATTGAACCAGACACCCGGAGCACCATCTTGCTCAGAGCCTGGGGCTCAACAGCGAAGAACCATTTTAAAAGGGATAATCACCTCTTTTGAACGATTAAAGTGATCAAGGTGGAGCCAAAAATGGAGAATAAATTTGCGTTGGTAACGGGAGCCAGTTCTGGCATTGGGGCCGCGTTTGCTGTGGCGCTCTTGAAGGAGGGCTGGAACGTGGCGCTCTTGGCCAGAAGGGTTGAGCCCATTCACGCTTTGATCAAATCCCACTCTATTGCAGCGGAGCAAACGCTCATCTTGAGCGCCGATGTCAGCGATGAAGCACAAGTCATTCAAGCCTTCGACATGGTACAAAAGCAATTTGGTCGCTTGGACTTGCTCTTTAACAACGCAGGTGTATTTCCCTCGGGCCAGCTCCCAAGTGAGGTCTTGGGTGAGGACTGGAGACAAGCCGTGAACATCAACATCAATGGCTCCTTTTACTGTTTATCCCAAGCCTTCAAACTCATGCAACACCAATCCCCCATGGGTGGACGCATCATCAACAATGGCTCCATCTCAGCCCACGCCCCCAGACCTGGCTCCATTGCTTACACCACCACCAAACATGCGATGACGGGACTCACCAAAGCTGCAGCGCTTGATGGTCGAGCCTTCAATATAGCTGTCGGACAAATCGACATTGGGAACGTGGCAAGTGACATGACCACAGCCATGGCCAATGGCATCAAACAAGCCGATGGCTCTATCAAACAAGAAGCTCGCATGGACATGTCCAATGTCACCCAAACTTTGATGAACATGGCCTCTCTTCCTCTCTCAGCCAACGTGCTCTTTACCACCATCATGGCCTCCAACATGCCCTTTGTGGGCCGAGGTTGAACTCAAGCGCTTTGCAACCACGCTGATCCCAAGTTTCGTCCAACCTGCCCCATACACCCGCAACCCTTGACCCCAAACTTCGATGTTCAAAATCTTTCGCAACCCACTCACCCTGATCACCACCCTCATGGCAGCAGGCGTTCTTTGTATCACCATGGGTGTGCGCCAATCCATGGGTCTTTATGTGGGCCCTTTGAACACAGCCACTGGGTTGGGCATCGCTAAAATCAGCCTGGCTTTGGCGATTGGACAATTTGCTTGGGGGTTGGTTCAACCTTTGGCCGGCGCATTGGCCGATAAAAAGGGGCCTCGAGTGGTGCTGATGGGTGCCATTCTGATGCTGTCCCTGGGATGCGCTGTCACGCCTTTTGTGGATTCTGAATGGGCCTTGATTTTGAGCCTGGGTTTGCTCTCGGCCATGGGTTCAGGAGCCGCCTCTTTTTCAGTTCTCATTGGCGCGACCGCACAAAAAATACCCGCCAGCGACCGAGGAAGTGCTTCTGGTTTTATCAATGCAGGCGGATCTCTGGGGCAATTCATTTTTGCGCCTTTGAATCAAAAATTGATTGAAATTTTGGGTTGGATGGGGTCCATGGGTTCCATGGCCGTGATCAGCCTCTTGGCCCTCCCCATGATTTCCAAACTGACCCAAGGCACTTCGTCTGCTGTCGCAGCCCTCTCGACTCCCTCCTCTAGCACCCCTCCTGCACAAGAGCAAAGCGTTGGTTCGGCCATCAAAGATGCACTCAAAAACAAAAGTTATCAACTGCTCCATTTGGGCTTTTTCACATGCGGCTTTCACATTGCTTTTTTGGTCACCCACTTGCCCAATGAGGTCAATCTTTGCGGCCTCTCCACCACAGTAGCCAGTTGGTCATTGGCGATCATTGGCTTGGCCAATATCGTGGGCTCCATCGTGGCCGGTGGGTGTGTGAACAACTTCAAGAGCAAGTACATTTTGGCTTTGATGTACGGCTCGCGCGCAGTGTTGATTGCCATTTATCTTTTGGCTCCCAAGACTGCGATCACCTTCTACCTTTTTGCAGCAGGTCTGGGTGTGACATGGCTTGCCACAGTGCCCCCAACGGCCTCCATCGTGGCCAAGCTCTTTGGTGTGCGCTTTTTGGGTACCCTATTCGGCTTGACCTTGCTCTCACATCAAATCGGTGGATTCTTAGGTGCTTATTTAGGCGGCCTGGCCTACACTTATTTTGGGGACTACCAATGGATGTGGTACGCAGACATGGTCTTGGCTGTCTTTGCAGCGCTCATCAATTTGCCCATTGAAGAGGCCTCACCCCTTCCCAAACCACAAAGCGTTTAAAGACTCACTCCACAAATTGTCTGATGGGCAGATCTGAGGAAAAAACACTTTTGGATTAGACGGGAATCGATTGCAACCACTTGGCCATGGCTTTGGCAACGCTTGCAGGATCCTCCATGGTGCACATGTGCCCTGCACCTGGGATCACATCCACTGGGGGTCTAGAGGGCAACAATGCGCTCATCGCCTCGTGTTGAGCAACATTGGACCAAGAATCCAACTCGCCACAAAGCAATTGAACAGGGCAGTTTATCTTGCGCAAAACGTCTGAACCATCAGGTCGAGCAATCAGAGCCTTGATTTGGTCGGCAAAGAACGCCGCTGTTTTGGTCTCAAACATGTCCAAAATCGAATCAATCAAAGCAGCATCCTGAAGCCTTGAAGGCGCGACCATTCCTTGCACCCAAGCTTGTCCCATGGCGCGCACGCCACTCTTTTCAGCCAGCGCCACCAAAGCATGTCGCTTGTCCACTTCGTTGGCTCCGGCCTCACCCGCTGGTAGAGGCAAAAACCCTGTGTCCATCAGAGAAACGCCCAAGACCCGTTGGGGTGATTGACGCAATATCTCCAACGCCACCCGTCCCCCCATGGAGTGACCCGCCATGGCAAATTGATCAGGAGCCGTCTTCAAGATGTGCTCTGCCATGCTGGGCAAACTCGACACATGAGGGTGGTTGACCATCAAAGGCTTGCAATATGGATTCAAGTCGTCCAAGAGCGGACGCCAAACGGTGTCATCGCACATCAATCCAGGAATCATCACCAAGGGAAGTTTGTTTGACATATCAGAATATTTTTTTTGGGGTTTTGACACACAATTTTGAGGAGATTTTATGCGCTTTGAACACAATTGCCGTTAACATGGCGCATGAAAAAAATATTCCCATTCCACATTGAGGGCAAACACCCCGATCGTCTCTTGGATCACCACAAGCATGAAATCAAAAAATACATGCGCCGTGAGACCCGACGCCCTTTGCCCAACGGCTTTGATTATTGGGATTTTGATTGCAGAATCGGCTCCGAGCAGTCTTTGGCCGAAATGATTCACCCCAAAGAGATCAATCACAAGATCAACGAATTAAAAGCCCTTGAGCACCCGGCTTTCTTCATCGAGCTTTTGGTTAAGCCTCAAAAAAGAATACCCAAAGTTCACACTGACTTGGATGTTTTGGCTCAGGAAAGCACGCCTGAAGAAACCCCGCACACCGAGCCGCACTCAATTTAGATCCAAGTACAACCCCAAAGCTCCCAAAGCTAAAGCCCAAATCGTTAAAACCAAACTTCTCAAAGTACGCCAATGACCTTACTGATTTACACACAAGTCATGTTGGCATCTCTGTATTTTTGTTTCGAAAACTTGGAGATGACGAATCTCATTTGGGTGGTCTTCATTTTGAACCTGTTCTCGATTTTGTCCATTGTTTGGGTCAAAGACTTTTCCAAGTTCTCCAAATACAAAATCTACACCTTCAACAGTTGTCGGATGGTCTTTACCTTGACCCTCATTGCGCTAGAGTTGCTGCTCATCAATGAGCCCTCCTACGCTGAGACCACGCCCTTTGAAGAACTGCTCAATGATGTAGAAATTTTCATTACTGGCATTTTGGTGGGGGTATTGTGGTTCCCTGAAATCACACGAAAGAATTAATAACAGTATCCTAAACCTATAAATGAATTGTTTTTAACTCAAATGTAACAATTATATGAGTACAAATAGGTACAATTTAACTCAAACCACTCTTTGAAAAAAGCCTTTGATCTTGACTTTAATTTCACAGAAATTTACAATTTAGAACTACTTTGGATACCTAATGCAACGTGAGTCATTCATCACCATCACTAGTTTGTTGACTGATAAGTTCAACACCCCAGTGGACACCATCACCGAACAAACCGAGTTACTAGAACTTGGCCTTGATTCATTAACTTTGATGGAGTTTGTTTTTGCAGTTGAGGACAAGTTCAACATACGCATTCCTGAGGAAAAACTGGACCCCAGAAATGCAGGTGTGAACTTGGCTCAGGTTTGCGATGTAATTGACGAGTTGAAAGCCAAGGCTCAAACCAAGTAGCCCCGCCTCACCCAATTCAGAGTAAAACGCCTCACTCTCAGGTGTCGACCAGTGGACAGGGGCAATCAAGTGAGCCTTAGCGCCCTCCCGCCTTCTTTACTCAATCACAATCTTCGCGTCTTTGGCCACTTTGGACCATTTGATCAACTCAGACTTGATGAAATCCCCAAACTCTTTGGGACTGGTACTTCCGTACTCATAGCCCATTTCCTCGCCATGCAATTTCGCTTGAGGTGTGAGCAAAGCTTTGCTAAATTGATCGTGTAAAAACTCGATCACAGAGGCCGGTGTGCCTTGAGGCACAAAAATCCCATTCCAACCCGAGGCTTCTACATTGGGCAAACCCGCCTCTGACAAAGTAGGCACTTGCGAAATAATTGAAACTCTCTTGCCAGAGGCCACCCCTAGCGCGTTGAGCTTGCCTGATTTGATCAACTGTGCCACCACCACGGGTGCCAAATAAGCAGCACTCACGTGCCCACCCAACAAATCAGGCAACTCAGCACCAATTGCTTTGTATGGAATTTCCTTTAGGCTCACACCCGCTGTCGTTTTAACCAACTCTCCCAAGAGTTGAGTGATGGATCCGCCACCAGCCGAGGCATAGGTCAATTGATCAGGGTGAGCGCCAGCGTAGGCTAAAAATTCTTTCAAGTTTTTGGCTGGCACACTCGGATTGACCACCAATACCAACGGAGAGGAAAACAGTTTTGAGACAGGAATCAAGTTCTCCCCCAACTTGCAGCAACTGCTATTGCTGGAGGCGGACAGTTCATTCAAGGCGCTGTTGATGTTGCCATGAAAGAGGGTGTAACCATCGGCTGGAGCTCGAACAACCTCCTTGGCCCCAATCAACCCATTGGCTCCTGGTTTGTTATCGATGATGACTTGCTGACCCAAAAGGCGGTTGAGCTCTGGCACCAAGTCCCTCACAGCCGTATCCACAGCACTCCCAGGTCCAGCGGGCTCTACGATTCTGATTGGTTTGATGGGAAAATTTTGAGCAAAAGCCCCGTTAAGACTCAACACACCAAACAAACACAAGGACAAGGGTAAAAGCCGCGAAAACTGGACAAGCTGGCTCAGGGACTTTGTAATTGGCATGTTTGAAACCTTAAAAATAGATCATTGCGAAAGCTTTGCTGTGCATGCAATTATCGCGAGGCATGACTCTCAGCACACACTGCTATTAACCCTTACAAACTTTAAGAACCCAAGGTTTGTGTCCTTTGGTAGACGCAAGCTTCAACCCACTTTGTGGTTTGGGTGTGCATATAATTGATTGGACAACGCACAACGCATCCTCAAGGAAGAAGACATGAAACAAAACCTCATCAAAGTGCTACCCGCCCTGGCCCTCTCTGCGCTCTTGCCTTGGTTCTCATGTGGCGCACAAGCTCAAAGTGCCGCACCCGAAAAAACACAAGTCAGCATCGCCGTGGGTGGTAAAAATTTGTTCTACTACCTCCCTTTGACCATCGCCGAGAGACTTGGCTACTTCAAAGAAGAGGGACTTGATGTCGAGATTTCTGACTTTGCGGGTGGCTCCAAAGCCCTTCAAGCTTTGGTTGGAGGTAGCGCAGAAGTGGTCTCAGGTGCCTTTGAGCACACCATCGACATGCAAGCCAAAGGTCAAAACATTCAAGCTTTTGTTTTGCAAGGTCGCGCACCCCAAATCGTTTTTGCAGTGTCCAATTCAACCCTGCCCAATTACAAGTCTTTGGCCGATCTCAAAGGCAAAAAAATTGGTGTCACAGCTCCAGGTTCTTCCACCAATATTTTGGCCAACTTCGTGCTCGCCAAAGGAGGCTTGAAGCCTTCAGACGTCTCCTTTGTGGGTGTGGGCACCAGCGCTGGCGCAGTGACTGCTCTTCGCTCGGGCCAAATCGATGCGATATCGAACTTGGATCCCGTGATCACCATGTTGAGTCAAAAAAATGAAATCAAAATCATCTCTGACACTCGCACGTTAAAAGACACCAAATCCATTTATGGCGGCAACATGCCTGCAGCGGTGCTCTACGCCAAATCCTCTTTCATTGAAGCCAATCCACGCACGACACAAGCCTTGGCCAACGCCATGGTGCACGCGCTCAAGTGGCTTCAAACGGCAAGCAACTCAGACATCATCAAAACGGTCCCTGAAAACTACCTCTTAGGGGATCGTGCGCTTTACTTGGCCGCTTGGCTAGGGGTCAAAGAGGCCATGAGCCCAGACGGATTGATGCCCAACGACGGCCCCCCCAATGCACTCAAAATGCTTCAAGCCTTTGAGCCTGAGTTGGCTGATAAGAAAATTGACGTTAGCAAAACCTACACCAATGCTTTTACACAAAAAGCGAACGCAAAATTCAAGTAATGAATAGCCCCTCTCCCCTTGAACTCAAAGCCATCAGCTGCTCCTTTGATTCGGGCGCTGAGGGACTTTATACCGCCACTCAAGGTGTGAACCTCAAGGTCAACCCTGGCGAATTTGTCAGTGTCGTAGGACCCACAGGTTGCGGCAAGTCGACCATCTTGAACGTTGCAGCAGGCTTGCTCACTCCCTCCAGTGGTGAGGTCCTCTCCTTTGGTGAGCCACTAAAGGGCATCAACAAAAAAGCGGGCTACATGTTTCAAGCCGAAGCCTTGATGCCATGGCGAAATGTGATGGACAACGTGCTAGCGGGCCTTCAATTCAAAGGGCTTGAGCCCCAGTTGGCCAAAGAGATTGCCACCGACTGGCTCAAACGTGTTGGACTCCTCGCCTTTGCTGAGCGTTACCCCCACCAGCTCTCAGGAGGCATGAGAAAGCGTGTGTCCTTGGCGCAAGTGCTCGCCTTGGAGCCTGAACTCATTTTGATGGACGAGCCGTTTTCAGCGTTGGACATCCAAACCCGCCAATTGATGGAAAACGAAGTCTTGGATCTGTGCTTTGGCACCACCATGAACAAACCCCGATCTGTGCTTTTCATCACCCACGACTTGGATGAAGCGATCGCCATGAGTGACAGAATCATCGTCTTGTCTGCAGGTCCCGCCTCGCACCCCATTGGGGAGTTCAACATCGACCTGCCCCGCCCCAGAGATGTGGCCAACATTCGTGACAATCCACACTTCTTTGAACTGCATGCCTCCATTTGGGCCGTTCTCAGAGATGAGGTCATGAAAAGCTACGCCAAACAACTCGCCTAAGAACGCTTGATCCTCATGAACACTTCATCACGCACTCACACCAGGCTGCTCCGAGTTTGGCAACTCCTCATCCTGAGCCTCATCTTGGTCTTTTGGCACTGGAGCAGTCGCAAACCTGAGGTTGCATTTTTCGTGGGTGAGCCCCTGATCGTCTGGTCTCGCCTGATCGATTGGCTCTTCATCAAAAGAGACATCTACTTGCACTTGGGTGTCACACTCCTAGAGACCATGCTTGCGTTTGTGATTGGCACCGTCGCTGGGCTTTTGTCTGGCCTGTGGCTTGGACTTTCCCCAAAAACGGCCTTGGTTCTGGACCCCTTCATCAAAGGCATGAACTCCATGCCCCGCGTCATCTTGGCGCCAATTTTTTGCGTCTGGTTTGGCTTAGGGATATGGTCCAAGGTTGCTTTGTCCATTACCTTGGTGTTCTTCATCGTTTTCTTTAATGTCTACCAAGGCATCAAAGAGGTCTCGCCAGTGGTACTCGCCAACACCAAAATGCTGGGCGCCAACTACCGTCAACTCATCAGACACGTCTACTTGCCCTCGGCCACGAGTTGGGTCTTCTCGAGCTTGCACACCTCTGTGGGATTGGCCTTCGTGGGTGCAGTGGTCGGTGAATACCTGGGCTCCGCACAGGGAGTAGGTTACTTGATTCTCCAAGCCGAGGGAACCTTTGACATCAACACGGTTTTTGCAGGCATCATTTTGCTAACCCTTTGTGCACTCGTGCTCGACACCTTGGTCACTCGCATTGAGTCGCGCCTCATGGTCTGGCAACCCAAGGCGGGACAAACCGAGAAAATTTGAGCCCAAACTTCAGTGCGCTTGTCTGTCGTCCGCACTCTCGAGCGCGAGTTGAGCAGCACGCGCACAGTGCTGCATGACTGAGAAATATCTCTGTACCCATGACACACCCAGTTCATACGGATGTGGGCCATCTCCACGGCCTGCCAACATCTTGTTTTTGTTGACCGCGTTGTCAAACTCTGAGTGATTAGAGATCACCACAGTGGCGCCTGATTCAAGCGCCTTTTGTGCAATGTGCTTTTGAGAATCGATGTAAGTTTGGAAGTTTTTGATACCCGGTACCGGCGTTTTATTGACAAAATTAAACGCTGTTCCGCCCGAATACACCACTTGCACCACACGCCCCCGGTCCTTGACTGAGAAGGTATAGGACAGGGTTGAAGGGGTGTGGCCTGGGGTCAACCAGATGTTAACGGTGTCGTCTCCCAACTTGATCTGCATCCCGTCGGTGGCCGTGATGTCTCGCTTGGGTGCCATGCTTTTGTAGCGATTGGGATGCTCCTCAACCAACTTCCA
This sequence comes from uncultured Burkholderiales bacterium, assembly GCA_903831655.1. Taxonomy (GTDB): domain Bacteria; phylum Pseudomonadota; class Gammaproteobacteria; order Burkholderiales; family Burkholderiaceae_C; genus Limnohabitans. The sequence goes on along the minus strand of CAIKYO010000183.1, from coordinate 4,917 downwards.
ATCCAAATCACCCATGACAACATGTGGATGATAGCGCTCTTGAATCATTTGAGCGCCCCCGATGTGATCTGCGTGAGCATGCGAAATCATCAAGTACTTGATGTCCTTGGGGTCTAGCCCCAACTCTTTGAGCCCCCCCAAAACCAAGGCCTCGGAGTTGTAGGGGAAAATCGTATCAAAGACAATCAACCCTTGGGTTGTTTTGAGAACCCATGCGGAGTGAATTTTGCCTCCGACAAAATAAAAATTATCAAACACCTGAGTGGGCTTGGCATACCAAGTGTTGGCGCCTGGCGCCAACTTGGGATCCAATACATAGGGGGGAGCCACATCGGTGTTGTCCTCAGCCATCGATTGAGGTAACAAACAAATGCGACCCAAGGTGCCCAGGTACTCAAACTCAGACGCATCCTTGGCAGCTTGCAGCTCTCCTCGAATGAGTGAGGGATAGTCTTTACCCGAGGCCCCAGGCTTCTCACCCTTCATTGCCATATCCTGTGCCAAGGCAGTACCCGCTAGCCCATAGAGGTGTAGGCACACCAAGTGCGTGGTCATCCAATGTGAAAATCGCCTCCCAACACTCGGGGCCGATTGCTTTTGAAACGTATTGTGAGGGTGATGGATTGGCATGTGTTGAGTCCTTTACCCCGCATTGTGCAAGCCTTCAAGACGGCGTCAAGTCAAAATGAGCTCAAAGCGCCCGGTCACAAGGGCAAACACCTATGACGATCTTTTTAAGGCCATTGCTGCCCCTCCCTCTTGGCTGCACGGGGTTATTCCCACTTGTTCGCTGCGTTGAGGGGTGTTGAAATTCAATGCGCTCTCTCCACCCATTCTCACCTTCTCATTTGATCACATCATGTATTACTCAAAGCACACCCTCTCCTTTTGGTTAGCACCCATCACGCTCACCTTTGGGGCGTTGTGTTGGAGTCAAACCCCCACCACCACGCCAAGGATCCCCTCCTCAACCACTCCAGCCTTTTCTGAACTCGCTCACTCGCAAGCCCAAAACAACACTGAAGTGGGCAAGCGCCAAATACCTGCTCACGCCTTTGCACCGCCTACCCAAGAGGTGAGTGCCCCCATGCAAGCTTTGATTGCAGCCCCCTACCCTACCTACTTCAACGCAGATCCTAAAAATGCCCAAGAGTGGAAAACACTCATCCAGGAAAGAACACAATTTGCACTCAAAACCATCCCCCCTTTAAAAGAGATGCTTGGGGTCAATGTCGAGTCAAGTTACATGGGCGGAGTGCATGTCTATGTGGTGACACCTAACAACATGCCTGACAAAAATAAAAATCGACTCCTCATGCATCTACACGGTGGTGGATATGTGTTTGGACCTGGTGAGGCGGGTTTATCGGAGGCGATGTATGTGGCCAGTTTCGGGGGCTACACCGTCATCAGTGTGGACTACCGCATGCCACCCGATCACCCTTATCCAGCTGCAATGGATGATGCCACAGCGGTTTGGAAATCTCTAGTGACCCAGCACACCCCCAAAAACATGGCTGTCTTTGGCACCTCCACCGGTGGCGCCATGACGCTTGCGCTTGTGTTGCGTGCCAAAGATGAACACCTCCCCTTACCGGGAGCGATTGCACCCAGCACGCCTTGGTCAGACTTGGACAAGATTGGCGACTCGTATCAAACCAATGAGTGGGTGGATAACATCTTGGTGAGTTGGGATGGATGGCTTGGCAAAGCGGCCAAACTCTATGCAAATGGACACGATTTCAAAGACCCCCAACTCTCTCCCATTTACGGGGACTTTCATGGCTTTCCACCCACGATTTTGACCTCTGGCACGCGCGATTTATTTTTATCAAACACCGTTCGCACCCATCGAAAACTCAAACGCGCAGGCGTCACAGCCGAGCTCAATGTGTACGAAGGCATCTCCCATGCTCAATTTGGCTTTAGTCCCAAAGCCGATGAAACGAGGGAAGTTTTCAGCGAAATTGGTCTCTTTTTTGATCGTTATTTGGGCCAAAACTAAGCATGAAATCTCCAATGAAAAATCCGCTCTCCCATTTGAATCCTCTCGCTTTGACTTTGACCCTGGGACTGGCCCTGCCGCACAGCTCAATGGCCAGCGAGAGCATCCTCTTCATTGGCAACAGCTTTACCTATGGAGCCCATTCAGCAGCTCAGTTCTACAGAGCCAACACCGTGACCGATTTGAACCTAGAGGGCAATGGAGGACTGCCAGCGCTCTTTAAGTCCTTCACCCAGCAAGCTGGGCTCGCCTATGACGTTTACCTCGAAACTCACGGTGGCATTGGACTGGATTGGCATTTGGCCAATAAAGTTGCAACGTTGACGCAAAGACCGTGGGACACAGTGGTCATGCACGGCTACAGCACCTTGGATGCCGAGAAACCCAAAGATTCCAGCAAACTCATCCAAACCTCCTCGCAAATGGCCAAAGTGCTGAAAGCCCAAAATCAAAACATCAACATCCATCTGATGTCGACTTGGTCTCGCCCAGACCAGACCTACCAACCCAAGGGCGCATGGTATGGATCGCAGATCGAGAAAATGGCTCAAGATATTCGCCTCTCCTATGACATGGCCCTCAAACAATCGACACTCATCCAAGATGTGATCCCAGTGGGAGAGGCCTTCAACCAAGCCATTCGCGATGGGGTGGCCGATGCCAATCCCTACGACGGCATTGATGCCGGAAAAATCAATCTATGGACCTTCGATCACTACCACGCCAGCACCTACGGTTATTACCTGGAGGCCCTGGTGGTTTTTGGCGCCATCTCCCACAAAGATCCCCGCTCATTGGGAGCCAACGAGTGTTCGGGCTATGAACTGGGACTCTCACAAGAGGAAGTCATGAAATTTCAAAAAATCGCGTTTGATCAAGTGACCCACACTTTCAATGTCGCACCCAACCCTTTGACGGTAGACTTGAAAATTCGACCCCTTCAATGCCAAAGCCATTGAAGAATTGCACTGAAGCCATAAAAAATGATTGAGAAGTCCAAAACACGGCTCGGTGCATTCACAAGGGAGAATGCAAAAAAATCTCTCGTGCAATGGTTCTTACTTCTGTCACTCTCTCCCTTGGCAGTGGCCTATCCCGATCGACCCATCAAAATCATTTTGCCCTTTCCTCCAGGGGGGTCAGTCGATGTGGTGACACGGCTCATTACCCAAGAAATGTCCACCAACCTAGGGCAAGCCATCGTCTTGGATTACAAGCCAGGAGGAGCCGGTATTTTGGCAACCGAACTGGTCTCTCACGCTCCCTCTGATGGGTACACACTCTTGATCACCACCCCCTCACACACGATCAATCCTGCTTTGCACGCCACCTTGCCCTTTGATACTGAAAAAGATTTTGAGACCATTTCCTTTTTAACGAGTATTCCTGAATTGCTGGTTGCCAATGTCAACGCACCCTTTAACAATTTATCTGAACTCATCCAGTTTGCAAAAACAAACTCTCAAAAAATCAGCTACTCCTCCGCCGGCAGTGGAACGCTCCCTCACATCACCATGGAGATTTTGGCAAGGCGCGCAGGCATCAACTTGCTGCATGTCCCCTACAAAGGGGCTGCTCCAGCCTTCAACGACTTGGTTGCAGGCGTAGTGGACATCAAATACGATACCTATGCGACCTCATCGCAATTTTTGAACATCAAGAAAATCAAAGTCATTGCCACCGCAGGCGTTTCGCGACTCGCGCAACTGCCCAACACGCCCACCATTGCTGAACAAGGTTTTGATGGCTATCAGGGTTATTTGTGGATCGGGCTGTTGGCACCCAAGAACACCTCAAGCGATAAAATCAAACAGCTTGCACTCTCGGTCTCACAAGCGGTTCAAACTCCAGCGGTTGCCAGCAAACTCGAGACCTACGGCGTGGAGTTCACGGCCAAAGGCCCGCAACAGATGAAAGCTCAAATTGAGCTTGAACTCAAACAATACAAGCAAGTGGTCAAAGAGGCAAAAATCAGCGAGAACGATTGAACATGCCATTCCTAACACCCCCTCCTGACCCATCCCCCAAAACCCCAAAAATTAACATCCCCAAAGGAGCTTGGGATTGTCACTTTCATTTGTTCGGCCCCACTCATCTGTACCCCTTTGATCCAGCCAGTCCGTACGTATCGGATGACCGCTTGCCTGAGACTTTTTTTGATCTCCAAAAAACCCTGGGTTTTGAAAAAGGCGTCTTGATCAGTGGAGGGGGCTACGGGAGAGATACGAAACACCTTGTTGATACGCTCACCCATCATTCAAACAGATTGCGAGGAATCATTTGGGCCAATGATGATATCGAAAATCAAAAAATTGCTGAATTCAACCAAATTGGCGTTCGAGGTATTCGCTTTATCAGCGAAAAAAGGCACGGCGGCTTACCCGTTTTTTCAAAACAATTGTCCATCAAAGTCTTTGAGCAAGCCCAATGGCAAGTTCACTTCTACCCCTGTGCGGATCTCATGGAGTACGCCTCTCGCTTGCTCGAAATTCCCAACCCCGTTGTGCTGGATCACTTTGCCCATCTGGATCCCAGAGAGGGTCTTGATCATTTGAACTTCAAAACACTCTTGAAGATGATCGACTCGGGCAAAGTTTGGGTCAAGTTGTCAGGTCCCATGCGATCGAGCCACTTGTCTTACCCCTATCAAGACATCAACCCATACGCAAAAGCATTGATTGAATATGCACCCGAGAGAATGATTTGGGGATCAGATTGGCCTCACGTCAATATGCGAAATCAATTCATGCCAAACGATGGGGATCTGGTCGATTTATTGGGTACTTGGACTCGCAATTCACAGCAATTGGAACAAATTTTGGTTAAAAATCCAACCCAATTGTTTGACACGTGAGCAGTTCGGGCTGCCCAAATAACCCAAAGCCCCTGAGGCTTCTTGACAAACCAAAGGG
>CAIKYO010000182.1 GCA_903831655.1 uncultured Burkholderiales bacterium | reverse complement strand
CATCTATTCTAACCACCTCTGTGTCCTGGTCTCAAGGGTACCCCAATAAACCGGTCAAAATAGTTGTCGGCTTTGTGGCGGGTGGAGCCCCAGATTTTGTTGCTAGGGCCTTGTCAAACTCATTTAGCGAACAACTTGGACAATCCTTCTTTGTTGATAATAAACCTGGCGCTGGGGGCTCTTTATCGACAGCATTTGTAGCCAAATCGCCAGCAGATGGATCCACATTGCTTCTTGCGGACACAGCAACACTGATGCTTGCACCCCACCTGTTTAAAAGTGCTCCAATGGACACCATGAAAGACTTTAGTCCAATAGGAATGATCACAACAGAACCCCTGCTCATTGTTTCAAATGCAAAAACAGGCATTAAATCTTTAAATGAATTGATACGGATCGTTAAAGCAAACCCCGGGAAACTGAGCTATGGATCCTCAGGTGTAGGTAGCATCCATCATATATCCATGGAGGTTTTCAAAAGCGGTGCAGGCTTGGATATCACTCACATCCCATTCAAAGGCAGTGGTCAATCTATTTTGGCCGTGGTCGCTGGGGACGTTCCTCTATCCATAACAGCCTTCTCCTCAGCTGGTCCTCACATCACCTCCGGCGCTCTCAATCTTTTAGCTGTTACCTCTAGTCAACGGGTACAGACCTATCCTGATGTACCCTCTATTTCAGAAGTCGTCAAAGATTACGATTATGTGGCGTCATTTGGTTTGCTTGCCCCCATCGGAACGTCAAATGAGGTGATCTCTAAACTCTCACGCGCTTTAAAAATCACTGCTGAAAGCCGTGAATTCAATGAAAAATTCAAAGGTCAAAGCACACTGGTCAAATGGACTTCACCAGAGGATTACAAAGAATACTTAAGGATCAACCAACAAAAGTACGAGCGCGCAGCAAACGATGTAAATCTTCAACCCAACTAAACTTACCAACTCAAGCTTTGAGTTTGCGGTTCCTGGCATCCCAATTTTTTTCCAAGTTACTGATCAACGCTGGACTGAAGTGACAGTAGGCTTGTTCTTTTGCGTAAACGGACATGTATTGTCGAAATAGATCCAATGGTTCCTGAGAAACTCTAAATGCTTTTCGATTTCCTGATGCGCTGACAACACCCGATGAGGTGATCCTCTCAATCGTTTGCGACAAGGTGGCTTCAATCTTTTCAGATGGAACGACCTCATCGCAAATCATCCGCCCTACTTCAGTATCGCACTCGATTCGTCTCTCCATCATGATGGCTTGACGCGCTATCCGGTCTCCAACAAATCTCGGTAATCTCATGTTGGCAACACCAGGAATGATCCCCTCTTTTCGTGCAGGCAAAGTGAGATAGGCATTGTCACCTGCAATGTTGATGTCTGTCACAAGTAAATATTGGCAACCCCCACCAATAGCAAATTGATCAATCACTGCGATCCAAAGTTTTTCTTTGGTTTGGCCTAAGATTTCGTTGGCAGAATGCTCTGGAGTCGCAAGTCCTCGGTAGATCTTATTGACGATACCCATGTCTCGCTCGATGTACCAAAGATAAGGAATCTTGCCGTTGTACAAGCGTGTCAAATTGATTCCACTGCAAAACGTTCTTTTTCCTTTGTACTTACCCTCCTCAATTTCACTTCCCCGCATGACCGCTATATTGGAATTCGGATCCAAAATGGCCAAATCAGCAGCAACTTCTGTATTCGCAAGGGTCATGTCATCTTCAGCGTTTAGATATTTTCCATTCTGGAAAACCAAATGTGTGGCATTGTTTTGGCGGCGTAAGCTCACACCCTCTAAGTCAAGACGACCCTCTTTCATGAATCGCTCTCTGTGCTCACGTGTCGTGGGATGCTCCAAAAGCATGGAATGACATAGATGTAGGCCACTGCTTTGATGGGCCAAAACATGGGACAAGAAAAGACCTTGGTCGATTTCATACCCATCTTTTTGGCTTTGTATCAGCTCTCGCTCTTGATGGAGTATTTCAGCTGAAGGCGTGAGGCCAGGCACAAGTTCCGCAGAATGTTCTAGCAATTCGTCTAAGCGTAAAAACTGAGTTTTATTTTGGGTGAGTCGATCGTAGAGGGCGTGAGCATGGACTCTCAAATAGTTTTCGCGGTGTACACGCGACTGATCAAAGAGCTCTTTAACTGCCAACGATTCGTCAACTGTTCTTTTGCTCTTGGTTGGCAATAGAGACAGTAAGTCTTGAGATTTGGTCCAATACGCACTTGCACTTGATGAATCTACCTCAAAATCACCGACGAGAGATTGAGGACCCCTTTCAAAATCCTCAACTCTAGATTCATTCAAACCAATGCTTTTGAGTAGATTAGGATTGTTCATCGTTATTTAATTTCAAAGGGTTGATTAAACTTGAGCTGTAACTTACCAGAATTGAGCATTTATTGGATATTTGACAAAGACATCGAAATTCATGACTTTAAGTTAAGTTCATTGACCATGATTTCGCGCATTTTGAACTTTTGAACTTTACCTGATGCTGTACTTGGAAATTCATCTACAAACTTCCAATACTGAGGAATCTTAAAACTTGCAATTTGGCCTTTGCATTTGGCGTGTATGCTGTGTGAATCAAGCTGAAAACCGGGCTTTAATTTAACCCATGCCGCCAGTTGCTCACCAAAAAGTGGATCTGGCACGCCAAAGACTTGAACATCTGCAACCTCGGGAAATTTGTGTAAAAACTCCTCAATCTCCCTTGGATAAATGTTCTCGCCCGCACGAATCACCATGTCTTTGATGCGCCCGACAATGCACACATAGCCATCGTCTCGCATCAGCGCCAAATCCCCAGAGTGCATCCACCCTTCTTCATCAATGGCTTGGGATGAAGCAACTGGATCCTCCCAATACCCCTTCATGACCGAATAGCCTCTGACACACAATTCGCCACTCTGACCCTTTTCAAGGGTTTCGCGCGTCACAGGATCAATGATTTTGATCTCCAAGTGCGGATGTACAAAACCTACTGTTTGTGTGCGAAGCTCCAAAGTGTCGTTGGGATTGCTTTGAGTTGAAATCGGTGATGTTTCAGTCATGCCGTAACTGCTACTCAAGCCTTCAAGATGCATTTTCTCTATGGCCGCCTTGAACACCTCTGAAGGGCAAGAGGATGCACCCATGATCCCTTTTTTGAGGGATCTCATTTTCCTTTCGTCAAAACTACTTGCATTTAAGATACCGATGTACATCATAGGCACACCATAAAAAGCGGTACATTGCTCCCGCTCGATCAGTTCAATGCAATGATTGGCATCAAAACCTTCGCCAGTAAATACAATGCAAGCTCCATAGGCCATGGCGGCGATCACACCCACAACACTTCCAAAGCAATGAAACATGGGCACCGGCAAACAAATCACGTCAAAATCGTTGAGCCCAAGCCTGGCTCCAACTTGATTGCCATTGTTGAGCATGTTGTAGTGCGAGAGGGTGGCCCCTTTGGGCTTACCCGTGGTCCCGGATGTGTACTGAATACTGGCTGGGCTATGAGCGTTCACACCTTGATCCAAAACATTCAAATCAGGGTTGGCTTGTTGATTTGAGAGGTCTAGAAAAGCATTCCAACCCATAACACCTGGAACAACTTGTTCATCTAGACAAACGATCGATTGCAAACCCTTTGCACGACTTTTAACGTTAATGGCGCTCACCAAGCAATCATGTGTTCTGAACTTAGGGCTCAAAAACAATGCCCGACAACCCGAGTGATTGATGGTGTATTCCAATTCATCCTCACGGTAGGCAGGATTGATATGAACCAAGACAGCGCCTATCCGTGCCACCGCAAATTGCAAAACAACCCACTCAACTCGATTCGTGCTCCATATCCCTACCCGATCTGCGGGCTTCACTCCCAAAGATAAAAGAGATCCAGCAGCAATCAACACAAGTTCGCGAAGTTGCGAATAGTTCAATCCTTTAGACTGCAAGGGACTGACCAAAAAAGGCCTGTCTGCGTGCTTGACGCTCTGTCGATCAAAAAACTGCCCCATGTTCCAATCGAACAAGGGAACCCCACCCTCTCCTTTTGCATAAGACAAATGTTTCATGGTTCTATTGAATGAGTGTTGATTGAGGGACAGCCCTCACGGGCTTGAACTAAAGTGAACTCTAGGTAGGCAATCCAGACTGATCAAAGAGCCCTTCAAACAAAGCAGTGCTCAAATATCTCTCACCCGAATCAGGTAGCACCACAACGATTGTTTTTCCTGCATATTGAGGGTCTTTTGCCAAGCGCAATGCAACGGCAGCTGCCGCGCCACAAGAGATTCCACACAAAATGCCTTCCTCACGCGCCAAGCGCCTTGCCACTTCAATGGCTTCCTCGTTGCTGACTTGTTCTATCAGATCAACCAACGACAAATCCAACACGCCTGGCACAAATCCAGCGCCAATTCCTTGAATTTTGTGAGGAGCTGGTTTGACCTCAAGTCCTTGACGAGTTTGGGTGAGCACGGGGCTGGCAGTAGGTTCCACAGCAACACTCAAAATTGACTTTCCCTTGGTCTTTTTGAGGAAACGAGTTACACCAGTGATGGTGCCCCCTGTACCGACACCCGAGACAAAGATATCGATGTTGCCTTCTGTATCCTCCCAAATCTCTGGTCCTGTGGTGGTTTCATGAATGGCAGGATTCGCAGGGTTTTGGAACTGCTGGAGCAGCACGTATTTTGGATCGCTTGCGGCAATTTCTTCGGCTTTGGCGATGGCACCTTTCATGCCTTTGGCGCCCTCTGTGAGGACAATTTTGGCACCATAAGCCACGAGAAGTTTTCTTCTCTCGATACTCATGGTGTCAGGCATGGTGAGTGTGATGGGAATACCTTTTGCAGCGGCCACAAAGGCCAAAGCAATTCCAGTGTTTCCACTGGTGGGCTCCACAATCTCTTTACCAGGTGCGAGCAGGCCCTTTTTCTGAGCATCCCAAATCATGGCCGCGCCGATGCGACATTTAACCGAATAAGCTGGATTTCGTCCTTCGATTTTCGCCAATACAGTGGCGTGCCCACCTTGGTTGATTCGGTTCAAACGAATCAAGGGCGTTCGACCAATCGAGAGCGAATTGTCTTCAAAAATATGAGCCACGGTGATTTTCTCCATTCAACTGTTTGACAACTGATGCCCTTTATAAGGACAACAACTTTTCCTAAATTCTAAGCGCCCTCCATCAGGGTGGTGATAGAAACCTTGAAGTGAATCCATCAATCGCTTTTGAAACCTCTAGACCTGCATTGAAGTACATGTGAAACCCAGAATTACAT
>CAIKYO010000181.1 GCA_903831655.1 uncultured Burkholderiales bacterium | reverse complement strand
GTATTACCAGTACTGGGTCCAAAACGACCTCTTTGATCTGGTTTTAGTTAAAACCTGGGGCAGCTTGACTTCCAAGCGGGGCAACCAGCAATCCATTCCGGTCTAGCCTGCTGACCTCCCCTACTTTTGTGCAAAAATTGATAAAAGCGAGGTTGTTACACGACTATCAGACGTCGACTCTACAAAAAAAAGATCGAGGCGGGATCTTTGGGATACGTTCATATACGTAAGATAGTAAGCAACAAAATGAAAATTAAATTAAGACATAGTGAATTTTTTGAATAAGTGGCGTTTTGGAGTGACTTCGCCAACTCATACAGTAAGCAAGCAACTCTTCTATTTTTTTCTCGATAAGTCGAAGTTTTTATTCACAGAAATATAAGAATATTTATCAAAGCTTAAGTCTAATATTTAGTCATCTGAGTGCTTCAAGTCTTTTGGCAATACCCACCAGCTCCCTTTCTTTTTCGGCACTAGGCGTTCTATTGAAACGTTTTCCAAATCAACATCAGACTCAGCGGAGCGGGAGGTATCTGTAGGCGCATCTGTAAGCTTGCGCAGGTGCTCTACTATTTTTTTTTGCTTTTCTGCTGATATAGATATTGGCACTACTTCTTGCTTTCGCCACCCGGGAGTGTATTTGTCCCAAAGAGAAATTAAGAGATTGCTTTCATTACCTGTCGGAACTTTCGCAAACTTAATCAAACCTTGTTCTAAAACTTCAGCGGGTAATTTTGAAAAATCACTATTAACTCGACTCAATTCAGACTTCAATTCCGGTCCCCAAACAAATTGTTGATCGGGGCGAAGGAAGATGGGAGCGCAGCGCCTATGTAGCTTGTCACTCGATATAAAAATCATTGAGAATGGTAAATAACAAAGGTAGGCAATATCAATTCGATTCGATGCACGATCTGCAGAAATAAGATTAGCACCAAGCGATATCTGAAAGAAAATCTCGACTACCAGGAGATGAGCTGCATACGGTGCATATTCTGCAAGTGGTCGATAGTTATCTCCAGCCCATCGTTCAAGTATTGGGCTTTGGTATTGTGGTTAATACCAACAAAAGCAAATAGTAGAGCCATTTGCTCAAAGGGCTTATGACGATTACGAACTAAATCAATTGCCATCGCATGCGCCATCCTCAAACTTTTGCAATCTCTTGGATTTATGCCAACTTTACGCATACCTTCCGCAACTGCTGGTAGATCAAGAGTTGTCAACATCTGCCGCCAATTAGCTGCAAAATTTCGTTCGACGTCTTGAAATTCTGATTTTTGCCAACGTGAAAACGCTTGAACTTCAGGGGAGGGATCAAAAATCACACCTCGTCTTCCATCTTCTGCCTTCACTCGTCTACCGCCAGCTAAAGGAATCTGGCCTGTCATTGGAATTCGATGTCCCATAAGATTTGAGATACAAAGTTCTCCGTGATGGGCACATGGCCCACCAGATAACGTAGGAGTTTTTAACGCAATGATTCTTACCTCGTCTTCACCACTTCGACCTGATGAGTGGTTATTTTTTGTGAGGTCGGCTAATGTCTCAACGTAGAAAAGCGGACAAATATTTGGATAAAAGAAGTGATCGAACCAAGTTGACTCATCCAACGATAGCGACTGGAGAAACGATTTATCGAAGAGTGCAATTGGTCCCATTAATAAATTTTGTCACATTAGCTCAAATCAGTCCAGTGAAATCACTACTGGATCATTGGGCAATATTTTGAATCTAACTAAATTTCGCTTTTTAATACTCGCTAGTCAGCATGACCACCCAGTGCTCTCCAATTGAGCAATCGAACAAAGAAATTTCATTCATCGGAAAGTCCGTTTAAGGGATCTCCTGGCTTCAGCGCAAACAGCTTTTTTCAAAAGTTCGTCATACTCTACCAGGGGGCTGGCCGTAAAGGCCCCAACAGTCACAGAGAGCGCAGTACCTTTTTAACAACCGTTGCAAACAAAGGCGCAGCGATAATCAATTTGAAAACGCTCGCTGGTCATCGCAGCATCAGAACTATAACTGCTCACCTCTACAGATGCCCAAAACAATTGAAAGTTGCTGTGAAATTAGTTAGATTGAGTGTTTGAATGCCTCTCAACCTGCCAGTACAAAAACCTCAATCTGCACAGCAGGCCTTGAGGCATCCTAAGGCCCCGCACCACGCGGGGCTTGTTGCTTTGGGCTCCTAACTGCGACCTGCCACATCGGCCAGAGAAAGGCGTCTTAAACCCCGTTTGTCTCAAAACCTCATGAATTTTTAGGAATTGGTTCTTAGTAGTGTTTCTGCAGATTTTGGCAATGCAGGCTTTAAACCAAGTTGAATGTATTTCGTTGACCTAGGGCGTTGGTAATCAACCCATTCACAAGCAGGTGTGGCTATGACGTACCGGCCATATACACGGTTTTTGTATTACAATTAACTGCTAGTTAGATGAATACGATTAATTAGCAAAGGAGTATTCAATGGGGCGGCCGCCGTTAACACAAACTCGCGAAAACGTAACGAGCATTAGACTTACCACACACGAAAGGCAAGAGATGGAGGATGTCTCTGCATCTCTTGGATTTAAGTCTCTTGGTGACTACTTGCGCCATTTGCATAACGTCTCCATGGCCCCAACTCGAAAGCAGCAAGAGGACTTAAATGGTAGAGACTTTGGCAAATTAATTGTAGCCCACAAGACTTCCCTGGGACGGATATTGCAGGGGAACTCGCTTGAATTCATACACCATGTAGCAAAGCCTGACTCAGTAAACCTGATCATGACTTCGCCGCCGTTCGGCCTTGTGCGAAAAAAAAGTTATGGAAATGAAGATGCGGCAGGGTATTGCGAATGGTTTAGACCTTTTGCAGAAGGGTTCCATAGAGTGCTAAAGTCGGATGGAAGTTTGGTTATCGACATCGGTGGTGCCTGGAAGTCTGGAACTCCAACTAGGTCTCTATATCACTTTAAGCTCTTGGTGATGCTCTGCGAAGAGTATGGGTTTCATCTTGCACAAGAACACTACTGGTGGAACCCTGCAAAATTGCCCAGTCCTGCAGAGTGGGTCAACGTGAGAAGAGTCCGAGTGAAGGATGCTGTCAATTGCGTATGGTGGCTTTCTAAGACTCCATTCCCAAAAGCAAGTAACAAACGCGTATTAGCTCCATATTCGGACTCTATGAAAGGACTCCTAAAAAACGGCTATGACGCTAAGCTAAGACCTTCCGGGCATGACATATCGGACAACTTTTCTAAAGATAACGGTGGAGCAGTTCCTCCAAACCTATTGGCAATAGCAAATACCGAAAGTAACGGCGTTTACCAAGACTACTGTCGTGAAAATGGCATCGATATTCATCCCGCGAGATTTCCTGCATTGCTACCAGAATACTTCATTCGCATGCTCACCGATCCCGGTGATTTGGTTCTGGATCCATTCGGTGGGTCTTGCGTAACTGGAATGGTGGCCGAGAATTTAAAGCGCAAATGGGCATGCATTGAGTTGTCCAGTGAGTACATCAGAGGTGGCATGGCGCGGTTCCAGTCAGCGACTCAAGAAAATATAAAAGGGAAGTCAGCTCTGTACTCGATAAACACACCCTGCGCTCAGCCAATAGATGAGTCGAAGGTTCCACTTCATCCCAATGGTGGCGAGACTAGGTAGTAGGGGTTCTGGTGCAAACGCGGTGAGCCAATTCAAGAAGTCGTCCCCGTGCCAAGTTTCCAAATTCAGTGATGATCATCTGATC
>CAIKYO010000180.1 GCA_903831655.1 uncultured Burkholderiales bacterium | reverse complement strand
TGGTGCAAGCAGTACGGAGTTCCAAAACCTCCTTTGGGTTATTGGGCAAAGTTAGAGCATGGAAAGATCACCGCAGAAAAGCCACCCCTAGAGCCATGGTGGAATGAGCATGATCCTCTTATATATGTGCGTACTCGTGAAAAAGCAATCATGGAAGCTAGGTTAAATAAGCCTGTTGAGCCTATCCCCGTCATAGAGATTTATAAGGGCAATAAATTCCATGAAGAGATAGAGAAAACTTTCAAGGATTTTAAAATGGAAAGTTACTCAAAATTTGGAAGGTCAGAATCGAAGACTGGCTTTGATGTTCAAATTGGCCCAAATAGTGTTCCACGAGTAAAGCGCATCCTTCAAACCCTGATTAATGAATTCATAGACCGTGGCTATAGGCTGGGTGGCTACAGCAAGTATTCCAATAAAGAAGAAACTGCATTTAAGAAAGATGATGACGTAGTAACTATTGAGTTCTACGAGGTGAGTACTAAACCATCCAAACCAATGAAGAGAAAAAGTAGTTGGACTCACGAAGGCCAGACTCACAGTTATATGATGAATATTGACTACATCCCATCAGGTAGGTTGGAGTTAAGAATTCGTCACAATGATATTTATGGATGGAAAATTGTCAAAGATACTGAAAAGATCAGTGTTGAGGAGCAACTTGGGAAGGTCATAAATCTAATTTCTGAGATGTCATTTGATGCAAGGGTGGCAAGGTTAGAGCGTGAGGCTAGTGAGGCTAAGGAAAGGGTCGAACGTAAGCGACTTGCGGACATCAAATGGGCTAGGGAGGTTGAGGCATGGAAATGGGGTCAACTTAAAGATGCGGCAGAACGCTGGAATGAGTTATCGGTGCTGCGGGAATTTATTAAAGCTATCAAATCAAACAGAGTTGTCCGAAGAAAAAATAAAGAAGAGCTAAGTGGTTGGATAAGTTGGGCTCAAGAGCAAATTAATGCAAGAGACCCAATTTATAAAGTGGCGAGCGGAATGAGTTTGCCTGGGCTCAATGAGCCAGCAAGGGATGATGGATTTGAATGAAATACTTTATTTAATTTATAAGAACGAATTATCATTACCGTATGAGTGATGCTGAATATGCAGGAAAAATAAAAGGTATGAAAACTCTCAAGCAGATGATTGAGAGTAAAGAGGTCGTACCTGCATCAGAGTTAGCAAAGATGAAGGCTGAGGAAGAGGCTCAAGAGAAAGCTTTTGCTGAAGCAGTCCAATCAGAGCAATCGCATCGTAAAACTAAGATCTGCACCGGCAAGGTTGAGGGCAGAGAGGTATGGACCCGAGAGCGCTTTATTGAGTGATGTATCGGGGTAGCTCAAATTGCGAGCTTGTAATGTTTTATCGTGTATTCAGGCTGTGATGGAGCCTAGCGGTGCTAAGCAAACCTTATAGAATGAAAGAATCATGATTAATCAATTTGTTTCCGCGCTAAATTTTTCTGCAACCAAGCACAGAGATCAGCGTCGTAAGGACGTAGAGGCATCCCCTTATATAAATCATCCAATTGCATTGATCGATGTACTTGTTAACGAAGGTGGCGTTTTAAATTGGGATGTACTATGCGCCGCTTTATTGCATGACACGATTGAAGACACTGAAACCACGGCTGAAGAGTTGACTAAAGAGTTCGGAAAGAACATAACATCAATCGTTTTAGAGGTTACGGACGATAAGGCGCTGCCTAAAGCAGAGCGTAAGCTACAGCAAATTGCACACGCTGCTCGCTCCTCTCATGAGGCAAAGTTAGTAAAGTTAGCCGATAAGATCTGTAATCTACGCGATATATTGGCATCACCCCCTGCCGACTGGAGCACAAAAAGAAAGCAAGAGTATTTTGAATGGGCGGCTGAAGTAGTAGCCGGCATAAGGGGTTCAAACTCTAAGCTCGAGAAGGTATTCGATGCTTTGCTCGAAAAAGGCAGGGCTGAGTATCACTCTGAGCTGGCTAAGTAATCATTATGGCAAGCCTGAGTAAATCGAAAATCATTGCTCACCGCCAATGCCCCAAGCGTCTATGGTTACAAATTAATCGACCCGAACTCATTCAAATTAGTGTAGCCACTCAAACACGCTTTGACGAGGGCAACAAAGTCGGAGATATTGCTCGGAAAAATTATCCGGGCGGAGTTTTTATTGAAACCCTGAATCGACAAGTCGCAATCAAATTAACTAAAGAGGCTCTTGCAAAACATCAGGCCATCTTCGAGGCAGCCTTCTTTGAGGAAGATGTCATGATTCGCGCCGATCTACTGTTCCCGGAGGATGATGGCTATCGCATAGTGGAAGTGAAGTCCTCTACAGGCGTAAAGGGCTACC
>CAIKYO010000179.1 GCA_903831655.1 uncultured Burkholderiales bacterium | reverse complement strand
GACCCGAAATGAAGTCGAGCTTCATCGTCGAGAATTTCCTTCAAACGCATTAGTAGTGGTGAGCCTGATAAATTTGATTAAAGGCGAAACCCCTAAAGCCAGTGGCGGCATTCTCAACGTAACATCACCGTGGGAATTAATAAGTGAAAGACTTACTCCTCTAGGCTTCGAGTACGACTTGAGAAAGTAGTGTCCCAGATGTTGCCATTTATGGCCACCTATTGTTGACGCCGAGCTCACCATCCCAAGAGGAGCCTCTGTTGCTCTCTGAATAGCGCTTGACTGCCTCCTGATATTTTTTACGGTATGCAGTCAATATGTATTTGGACTCCTGCATATTTGGTTCCCTTACGCTTAGAATCTTTGTTCTATGCTCGTGCAAATTAACTGTTTCGCCTTTGCGAAGTCCAATCGGGTTTTGGATCGGGAAGTTGCTCTCAAATAAAGGCTTAATGTGTTCAGGCACTATATCCCCATCTCCCACAACACCATCTGGCAAAATGCAAAATTCTAGGAGGGGTTCAATCCCCAATGTAATTATTGAAAAGTAACTTATGGTCTCAAATGAGGATCGAGCAAGTCTCTGAATTTCATCTAATTCCGTTTCAAGTCGTCGGATCTGTGCAATGAGTACGTCCTTCTCCTTGAGAACGACATCCGAATAATTCCACTCACCATAGGCTAGGACTAAAATTTTGTAGATTTCATCTGGAATCTTTTTTATTTGCTCACTTATCACTCTTACATCGTCCGAAAGTTCTGCCTCTCTTGCGCTATTTCTCTCAGAATTCATAAGCTCTAGCTTTGTCTTAATCAAGCCGAGCTCCAAATTAATTTGTCGCGTCAACATTTTTTCGTATGGTTTTCCGCTTAACTTTTCTCGGATGTATTCATGGATACTTTGTTGGCACTCATTGTGCTTTTTCCTAGCTGTGGAAACGGCCGTTGCGAAATAACCAAATCTATTAAGGGCAGTGCTTAATTCCGCTTCTGTGTAAACCTTCATTTCGCAGCCTCCACACTAAAATTGCAAGAATTGGATCAGTTCTGTGCAGGACCCAATTCTCGCAGATCTATACATGAGATAGCTACTCCAACCTAGCTTTCTAATTGCAATTGAAATCGCATATCGGAAAAAATCGAATCTGTCCCAAAATTGGAATAAATAGATGCTTCTCTACTCTTCTAAAATCAAGTCAAGCTGAGCAGCGGCCACCCTCAAAGGTTTTTCAGAATTGTGGACATAGGTATTCGAAGTCATCAAAACCGATGAGTGACCCAGAATACGGCGGATTGTCTCAATTCCAACATTTCCGTCGTAAAGCAAGGTTCCAGCAGTATGGCGAGCATTATGCAAACTCCGGCGCTTGATGCCACAGGATTGCAGGGCTTTAATCCACCGCGCGTAGTCAACCTTTGCGTTCAACGGATCACCGACAGAATTTGGAAAGAGCAGTCCATGATTGTTCCACGATGTCCCAGCTTCACTCTTCATCTTATCCAGAATGACAAGGTGCTCTTTCAAAGCTTCTAAGGTGTGCTTCGGTAGTGAGATCTGGCGGATCGAGGCCGCAGTTTTTAGTGGACGTTCATCAACCTGATTGCCCACTTTAACAATCTGTTTCGTTACCGAAATTGAGCCATTATCAAAATCGATATCTTTCACAAGGAGGCCTAAAGCTTCACCTTGACGCAGCCCTAGAAGTAAAGCGATGTGTAAGCGAGCGCACATGAATGTCCCCTGCGCATTGTCTAGTAACTTCTTAACCTCATCACCGTTAAGGGGAGTGATCGGCTTTTTATTTAATTGAATTTTGGCAACCTCTTTCGCTGCGTTAGTAACAATGAGCTTGTGAACACATGCGGCACTGAGCGCACCAGAGAGAAGTGCTTGAGCTTGCTGACGCGAACGCGGACTTTGCCCACCCACCTCCATTGCTTTGAGCATTGAGTCAATGTGT
>CAIKYO010000178.1 GCA_903831655.1 uncultured Burkholderiales bacterium | reverse complement strand
GTCTCCTTGGTTTCTAAAATTCCAGGAATGCAGAAAATGATATTCTCACTTAGGATATTTCCCGACTCAGCGTAAGCAATTTGTCTTTTTGTATGACTTCTAGTAAGTTCAAATTTTTGATAGATCATTAATTTTCAGAAATTGACATCATTGATCGATGTCACGATTTGTAAAGTCATAGATTAAAACGTCTAAAGATTGATTCACGTTGGCTATTAGATCTTCTAGTTGCGCCTTATCATCTGCTTTGGATGCCCACATAAGAGAAGAGTCATGAATTGGAGCAATATCATGAAAAGCAAAGTCTTTAACTTCAACCCCTTCGTTCTCTAAAATTTGTACCAACATCAGTGTTGAAAAAAAGAACAACCGATAGTAAAGCGATATGCTTGCACTTTCTGATAATTGAATTTGTCCACTGTAGAAAAAAAACAAGTGCTTAACTTGATCTTTAACTTGAATTTGTTCAAATTGAATGGTGTATTCTGTAAATAGAGTATGCGTGGCGATTTGCCACATTTTTTCGCTATGTATATTGTTTGTGTTCGAACTCATCGAAGCTTTCTTTGAATCGATGATCCTAGCATCAAAAGTGCGTACTAAAAAGATAAATGAAGGTTCTCGTCAGGATTCTGATGGTTTTTTAGAATTCACACTCCAAGTGATGGACCTTTGTTTTTCCCTGACATTGAGTATGCAATGCTGTTTTAGGTCTAAATGGGTGATTTTTTCACATTTGGTTGTGTCTAACTCGAACTTGGCTTTGCATAGAAGACGAGCATTCTCGTTGGGTTCATCGTTGCAGGGATTGGTAACAGAGGCCAGTGAGCAAACACAAGATAGAGATGCCACCACAAAGGTAGCTTGAAGTAAAAATTCTTTCATTTCACTCTTGGAAACAATCAAAAATTTATAAGAAGCACGTAATTATTACATTTTCGTAATTATTTTCAACAATAAAAAATAATATTTAAGTATTCAATTTTTGATATTTATAGATTGTCTCATAAATCCTCTAATGGTGTAGCATGAGCGAAAACAAGGAATTTTTATGATCAAAAAACTTTTTCTTTTGTCAATCTTGAGCTCCCTAATCCCTCATTTTGTAGCTGCACAGGAGAACTCTGCACCTGCTCGTTTTAGAGGGGAGATTACGAGCATCTCAAACACTGAAATCGCAATCATTGATAAAAAGCAGAGAGTTGAATTGAAATTCAATATATCTCCTGATCAAGCGGTTCAAGAGGTTTTTCCGATTTCTAAGGACATGATTCAAGCTAATTCGTACGTGGGTTCGGCTGGCATGGTTGGAGCAGATGGAAAAGTCAAAGCACTTGAGGTTCTGGTCTTTCCAGAGCTCGCACGGGGAACCGGAGAGGGACACTATCCTTGGGATCTACAAGAGGGAAGCACGATGACAAATGCGACAGTAGATCAACTCAAATGGGGTAAAAACGATTTTGAAATGTCAGTTCGATTCAAGGATGGAGAAAAAAAGATAGTTGTGGATGACAATACACCTATCGTATCCATTAAACCTGGGGATAAAAAATTACTGATTCCAGGGGCTTATGTTGTGATTACTGCCTTAAAAAAGGGTGAACAATGGACGGTTCTTCGTATTAGTGCTGGTCGCGACGGATTCAAGCCTCCCATGTAATGACTTATTCGAATGAGATGGTTTGCATCACTTGAAATGGAATGCAGGCATGTCCTAATGAATAGGATTTATATATGGGCCGCTTGCAGTCCATTTGATTAGAAACCTCAACTATTTTGCACTAACAGTCATTCATAGAGTGCCCTCATGGGAATGTTCATCTAAAAAGCGATGAGATAAACTGTACAACTTAAAGTTAAAAGTAAAAAAGAAGCAAAAATTATTAAGTTATAATTTGCGTGATTGCCCGAGTGGTGAAATTGGTAGACACAGCGGACTTAAAATCCGCCGCTTTCGTTAATAGCGGGCGTACCGGTTCGATTCCGGTCTCGGGCACCAATTATTGAATAAGTATTGTCTCAATAACTAAAGCTTCTATAAGTCCAGTGCTTCTAATCGACGATTAATCGCCTAAAGGTAACATTGTGCGACTAGATCCAAAAATACAAGAACTGATAAAGAAAGAAGTCGCTGATCACTTGGGATCGGACGTCGTCATTCGTTTATTTGGTAGTCGTGTGGACGATACTCAAAAAGGCGGTGATATTGATCTTCTCATTGAGACTCACCATACACTTACCAATCGTTTTGACTTGGAAAGTAAACTTGCTGCTCGTCTTTACATACAACTTGGCGGTAGAAAAGTTGATGTACTCTTAATGGATGATTTGACGAAAGTTCAGCCCATCCATACCCAGGCTCTTAAAACGGGTATTGTTTTATGACATCTCCAGATAACAATGCCTTCATTATCGAAAGACTTCTAGATATAACTGGGAAAGAAGTCATGTATTTTCAACAATCCAAAACACGAGTCATTAATTCAAATATTGACCTTGAGTGGATTGAAGCTCTTGAGCAGAACCCTCAGCACAGTGAGATGTTGGATGCTTTTGTTGCCAGATTCAGCCGGCTTCAAGATACCATAGGCGACAAACTTTTGCCCGCTATTTTGAGACTAAATTTGGAGCCAGTAGGTTCTCAATTAGATAATTTATTCAGAGCTGAAAAATTGGGTTGGATTGATTCAGCGGACCATTGGATTGAACTTCGAGGACTTAGAAATAGTCTTGTTCATGAATATATGACCTCCCCAGAAAAATTATTATTTGCTCTTAAAAAAATTATTCAGATGGGCGATATGCTCATAACAACACGCAATCTGCTTTTAAATAACTACAAAAATAAATCAAATTAAGTAGTTTATTTTTTACGCTCAAGTAATCGAAATAACATTTAGAGTATTTTTATTTTAATTTAAAGCCAAAACTGGTAACTGCGGTATGGCGCATAATAACGAACTTAAAGTTCCTAATAGCGAGTAAATAATCGGGTTAATAGACACGACGGACTTAAAATCCGCCGCTCACCCGTGGTACGGGGTTGGCAAATGTACTGACCTCCATTGATGCTGGAGCTGATCGGTTTGATTCTTCGTTTGGTGGCATCGGAGGATGTCCCTACGCACCTGGTGCCTCAGGTAATGTTTGCACAGAGGAGGTCGTGCATGCGCTTCAACTGATGGGGTACAACACGGGTATGCATTTGGAGGCTTTGCTCACCGCTGCAAGGGCACTTCCAGCATTGATTGGGCATGACGTACCTAGCCAAATTTTGAAGGCTGGTCAACGACTCGATCTCCATCCCTGCCAAGTTTAGTTGATCTAATTGCTCATTTTTACAATAAAACCACTCTGGATAGCGTTAAATTGGTTAGATTTTTAACGGACCATCTATTTTTTTAATTCACTGCTGTTGATGCGTAATTTTTTATTTTTTCGCTTATCAGATATGGCACATTAGATTTAGCTAAAGTTACACTTCGAATTTGAATTAAGGGACCGATAATGCATGACCGATGCAATTAATTTGCAAACATCAAATCATTTCCAAATGACATGAATCCTTTCAAATACAGTTTATCCGTATCCCAATTGAGTCATGTTCTTGGAGCCGGTCAATTGTTTGCTTGGGGATCCCTTTATTACAGCTTCCCATTGATTGCCATTGCAATGGAAAACGATTTAGGTTGGTCTAAATCAGAAATTTATATGGGCGCTAGCCTTGGCATGCTTGTTTCTTCAGCACTTGCTTACCCCATAGGTCTTGCGATTGATAACGGATTTGGGCGGTGGATTCTCACTATCGCTTCATTTTTTGCAGCTCTCATGTTGTTGATATGGTCAACCGTATCAACTCTTGTTGGCTTTTATGCGATCTCAATTGTGATAGGGGCTCTTCAAGCTTGTACTTTATACGAGGCGGCATTTGCAGTTATATCAAATGTAGCCCAGAGGGAGCATTCACGGTCACACATAACGGTTATAACACTTTGGGGCGGATTTGCCAGTTCAGTCTTGATCCCACTAGAGCAATTCTTCATTAATGAAATCGGCTGGCGCTCATCGCTTAGCTGTCTTGGGTTGATGAATATTGGGTGGGCAATCATTTACTTTTACACTCTTAAAAATGTGAGTAATGATTCAAAAATTAAGAATGATCCTTCCGAATTGTCAAGAAAAATTGAAAATCAAGAAGCAGTGAAAAAAGCGATACGTAGCAGTGTATTTTGGTTGATATTAACTGCACTGACACTTTATTCAGTTATGTTCACAGTTTTCATTTTTCATGCATTTCCAATATTGCAAGAAAAGGGTCTTTCGAGTACGGATGCTGTAAAAGTTTTGATGGTGCTCGGTCCTATTCAAGTATTGGGTCGATTGCTACTTAGTTATTTCGCAGCTAAGGTTCCAATACGCTTGATTGGCTCAATATTCGCGTTGTTTTTTCCTCTGATCTTCATTGCAATGTTTTATTTGAAAACAAGTAATTTCTATTTTTTGCTTTTCCTAGTCGGATGTTATGGTTTATCAAATGGAATATTTACGATTGTTCGAAGTCTAGTTGTACCTGAGATGCTTAGTCGAAATGCTTATGGTGCTATCAATGGATTGCTCACCATACCAACCATGATCGCTAGGGCAGTTGGTCCCGGTGTTGCAGCCAGTCTATGGATGATTCATCAGTCATATCAAGATGTCTTAATCTTGGTCATCGTTGTGTCTACAATTTTCATGATTGCTTTTTGGACTGCATCATGGATATTCAGTCAAACTGATAACAATCTAGCTTAATTTGGCTAAGATGACACCATTGGGATCAAATCCGTAAGCGAAGTCAATTACTGGAGTCAATCATTGATTATTCAGCTTTGATAGAAAACTTTAAATAGCTAAATTGATTAAATAATTATTGAATTTTTCTAGCGCAAAATAAGACCGCTGGTATGGAGACAAAGGGTGGGTAACAAAGCCCTAGTACAAGCCACTCCCCAAAAGAATCTCCATTTTTCCGGGCATACCAGGCACAAAATACAGCAGAAATGGCACAAAGTGCGATATATATGTACAGATCCATAAATTCCTAAAGATTGAAGGTTGATTTAAAAACTCAACGATCAGTTTTAGGAAAAACTAGAAATTAAATTACTAAATAAGTGTCCTCATGTTACTCTTATTTAGTTCAGCATCACAAGTGGAAACCCTTGTTTTAAGATTGAGCATAAAAGTTCTCATTTTTGAGCTAAAAAGCGCTACAATGAATTTTCAAGTTTCATTCTTCATGAGAGGTTTTTATGGCGACATTGTCAAGTTTGCAACAAAATAACAATAGAACTATTAGCTCATCTGAATTGATTGTTAATAACGAAAATCCAAACGTTAAAGATCAAAGCACCAATATTCATATCGGTGAGGGTGTGAGTATCGTTGGTTCCATTACATTGTCTGGCCATGCCACTGTCAATGGGTCAGTAGATGGCGAACTTCGTGCAGGCAGTTTAGACATAGGTCAAACAGGTCATGTTAGTGGCAAAGTCTATGCTAAGCGCATGACAATCTCTGGGGAATTGAAGCAAGAGATATTTTGTAGCGAACACTTTCATATTCACTCAACAGGACGTGTGAGCGGGAATCTAGAGTATTCAGAAATTCAAATTGATAGAGGCGGTCGCTTTGTTGGCGACATGAAGGAAGTCAAAGGAAAATAATCCTTTTAGGTTTATCTCAGTTGTAAGATTGGAGACGGGTCGGATGATTTTTCTACCTGTTTCCAAGCCTTATTTGCACCCTTGCTACAAGAATTAAAAGATCTTTTTTAATAAAGATTGGTAAATATTCAAAATTTTTTCTCAAGTCCAGCACTTGATCGATTCCAATAGTTAAAAATATAAGTTCCAACGCTATTTGTTGATTACATGCTTGTTCGTCAATCGATTCAATATCATTGATCTATTTAGAGGTTGAAATCTAATGATATTAATTTCTCAATATTTCGGATAAGTTCAAAAAAATAGAAGTACTATTGCATCGAGCAAAATCAAAGCTATTCAAAATGCCAATATTGATTTAAAAAAATCCCCCGCAAAGCACAGCCAAAACAAGATTCAAAAGGTTATTGACAAATGTCACTCAGAAAACCGGAATATACAAACGCTAAGCAAACCAGGTCCATAGATTTGGGGAAAGATGAAAGTCTGTTTAAGGGTGGTATTTTCGGCCTGGCCTTAACTGCAATCGGTGTTGTTTTTGGTGATATTGGAACGAGCCCTTTGTATGCTTTGAAGGCATGCTTCGATCCAGAGCATGGAATTGTCATGTCAACTGATTCAATTTTTGGCGTTATCTCAATGATCTTTTGGGCTTTTATGATCGTTGTGTCGCTTAAATACGTTTTATTTGTAATGAGAGCAAATAATCATGGCGAAGGTGGAATTTTGGCGTTGATGGCCTTGTCCATGAGAACAGCCACAACAGGAACTCGCAAAGCTACCGCCCTAATGGTCATTGGAATTTTGGGGGCTTGTTTGTTTTACGGAGATGCGGTGATAACACCTGCCATTTCTGTGCTTTCTGCCGTTGAAGGTTTGACTGTGGTCTCGGATAGCTTTACTCGATATGTTATTCCTTCGACTTTGATCATTTTAATCGCGCTATTTTTGTTTGAAAAGAAAGGAACAGCAATAGTCGGAAACTTTTTCGGACCCATCATGATTGTTTGGTTTGTGATGATTGGCTCAATGGGGGCTTATCAAATCTTTCAAGCACCTGAAATCATGTATGCGATTAATCCTATGTTTGCGATTCATTTTATGAGTCAAGATTCGGCCATGGCGTTTGCTGTCACGGGAGCTGTATTTCTAGTGCTAACGGGTGCCGAAGCGCTATACGCAGATATGGGGCATTTTGGAATTAAGCCTATTCAGCTTGCCTGGTTTGCAATGGTTATGCCTTGTTTGCTACTCAACTACTTTGGGCAAGGGGCGATGCTACTGCATCATCCGGAGTTTGTATCCAATCCATTCTTCTTAATGGTTCCAGATAGTTTTACTTTGACTCTGGTCATCATTTCGACAATTGCGACAGTTATTGCTTCACAAGCTTGTATATCCGGAGCGTATTCGATGACAAGCCAAGCCATTTTGTTGGGCTTTGTCCCAAGAATGAAAGTCCTTCACACTTCAGATAATGAGATTGGTCAAATTTATGTGCCATTCATCAATTGGGTTTTGTGTTTGATTGTGATCGTTGTAGTCTTGGCATTTCAAAAATCTGATAATTTAGCGTCAGCTTATGGCATTGCTGTATCAACAACTATGCTCATGACCACTATTTTGGCCGCCGTTGTGATGAGTCGTGTTTGGAGATGGTCTACCTGGATGGTTTCCAGCATCATTTCATTGTTTCTAGTCATTGATTTTGGGTTTTTTGCTTCAAATTTGGCAAAAGTATTTGAAGGAGGTTGGTTTCCCTTGGCAATTGGTGGAGTGACGTTCCTCTTCTTGATGACTTGGTACCAGGGGAGAAAATTATTAAAAGAACGCTCCGTATACAACGGTATTGAGTTAGGAGACTTTCTCCCCTCTCTATTGGCCAACCCACCACTCCGTGTCGAAGGTACTGCAATATTTTTAACTGCGCACATTGACTTGGTTCCTCCAGCCTTGTTGCACAACTTAAAACACAACCGTGTTTTACACGAGCGAGTTATTTTCTTGAAAGTTAGCATTTGGGACGTTCCACGAGTTGCTGAAGATCAAAAGCTAGCTGTTAAAGATCTGGGTCACAACATGTATTTGGTTCGCGCTATCTACGGATTCAAAGAGACCCCCGATATTGGCCAAGTGCTATTGTTGCTAAAGCAGCAGTTTGCAATAGAGTGCCCTTTGATGGAGACTTCGTTCTTTATGGCCAGAGACTCCCTGGTCGCCAAGGAGATCCCTCAAATGTCTCTTTGGAGAGAACTTTTATTTATTTGGATGATGCAAAATGCATCAAGAGCTGCGGATTTCTTTAAGGTGGATCCAGGTCGCTTGATTGAGTTGGGAACAAAGATTGAGCTGTAATCTTCTGTGGTTTTGAAGGTTACCGTTGAATCACACTACAAATCAGATTTGAGTTAGTGCTGTTGCTCTTGTGACCATCCGCCTCCCAGGGACTGATAAAGGGATGCCGTGTCAGTTAAATACAGTCCTAGTGCTTGAATGCGATTTAGTTTCGATTGCAAATAGCTAATTTCTGCAGATAGCAGAGTCGGCTCAGATGCATAGCCGCCATCAAATTGCTTTTGGGTCAGACTCAATACCTTAAAGTTTGCAGTCTCGTTATCTTGCATAGATTCTAAAATTTTCTTGTCTTCGCTGATCGCATACATTGAATCGGCAACATTTTGTAAAGCATTCAATACCACGCCTTTGTATTGATCCAAAGAGGCTTGAAGACCCGATT
This sequence comes from uncultured Burkholderiales bacterium, assembly GCA_903831655.1. GTDB lineage: Bacteria > Pseudomonadota > Gammaproteobacteria > Burkholderiales > Burkholderiaceae_C > Limnohabitans. The sequence continues at coordinate 1,579 of CAIKYO010000178.1, read as the reverse complement.
CCGCGGCACTCTTTCTTGCTAAAAGTGTTCCACCTGCAAAAACAGTCTGATTAACATTCAAAGTATTTGACCAAATGTTATTGGCTGTGTCCTTTAATTGAGAAAGAGCGCTGGCACTGCTACCGCTGACTGCACTCAATGAAATTTGAGGAAGCATGTTACCAATTGCTACACCAATTTGTGCATTGCTGGCGCGAACCATTTCTTGAGCGGCTTTAATGTCGGGCCTTTGCTTGATCCACTCACTTGGGACAAACGAAGGTAGGTCTTTAGGGATTGAAATTGAATCGATGCTAGGTATGGTGAGGGATGCGCTTGGGTTTTCGCCGCACAAGATATTGATCAGATCAACTGCTTGTTCGTAAGCTTTTTGAACATTTGAAAGTTGAGCCAAAGACATCGCATAGTTGGCCTGCTGATTGGCTAAATCGATGCCACTTACGTATCCATTTGAAAATAAGCGTGTGGAATGTTCAAGTTGTCGTTTGTTGATACTGACAATTTCTTTTGTAACTTTAACCTGTTCATTCAGGGCGGATACTTGAGCCACACTCGAAATAAGATTGGTCACCACACTGGTTTGTAACGCGAAGAGTTGAAACCGTTGACTTTCCTCTTGCGCTTTAAGTGACTCTACCAATCTTTTGTTGACGCCAAATATATCGGGTACAAAACCAACAGTTAATCCAGCTGTATGTAGGCTATAAGCCGAGTTAGCTTGAACGTTGTTGATACTAGGTGAAAGAGTTGCGCCCCCATTTTGCCGTGTTGCTGCATACCCAGCAGTGATAGATGGATAGAAAAAACCTTGTTGAGCAATGGTGTTTTGCTGGGCTGCTTTCAAATTAGATGAAGCAACCTGAATATTGGGATTATGAGCCAGAGCAAGTTCAATCAAATGATCGAGGTCGGTGTTATTGAAGCTTTTCCACCATTGGGTATCTATGACCATGGGTGATAGAGTTGATTTTGTTGGCTCTTTATCGCGGGTAAAAGATTGGCCCAAAGGAAACTTGGGCTCTTGATAGTCAGGACCAACTGCACATGAACTCATTGCCAAGGCAATTGAAGCAGTGAGGCACAGGGTGTTGAACCTTCGAATTTGTCGAATTTTGCAAATTTTCATTTTCATCCACCTAATCCAACACGTTTTCGTTTGATGGTTACTCTCTTTAACGTCACAGATAAAAAGGCTGGGACAATGAGCAATAGGAACAATGGACCGATCAGCATTCCTCCGACCACAACGGTTGCAAGTGGTCGTTGAACTTGGCTTCCAATGCCGTGTGAGATAGCCGCGGGAAAGAGGCCAATGCAAGCTGATAGTGCCGTCATTAAAAGAGGGCGCATGCGCGTCGAATGAGCTAAAAAGAGAGATTCCAAAGTTGATTTTCCTGAGACGAGCATGTCTTTGTAGTAACTTTGAATCAAGATGCCGTTCATCACAGAGACGCCTAAGAGTGACACAAAGCCAATGATGGCCGATACGCTCAAAGTCTGTCCGGTGACGAATAGCGCAATCACCCCACCCAGTGCGGCAAATGGAACGCCAGAGAGTGTAAGCAAAGCGTAGGTTAAG
>CAIKYO010000177.1 GCA_903831655.1 uncultured Burkholderiales bacterium | reverse complement strand
ATGACAGAGGGTCAACGTTGGATGAAAAGTGAAAATCAATGGTGGCCCATTCTGAATCGCTCAATGTCTTGAGTGCCAGAGGAAGAATCACGGTGTGTTCAATGTGCATGTGATTGAAATAAAAGTTTAAATATTCCTGAGTGGCCGAGATGAATTTTTCTTTGCGTGATTCTCCAATAAGTTCCCAAGCCAAGAGAAAATGCTGCAATTCCTTTCCTTTGCTGCTACTTTTTTGATGTTCAAGGTCCAGAGAATCGATCGTTTCTTTAAGCTCAGGGTGGTGCTTGAGAATTGCAGGAAATAAATATTCGCTTTCTTTGGGGTGGTGTAATCGTTCAGGAAATTCTTCGATATAGAACAACATTGCTCTTAGCACATCAAAGAACATGCGAGGATTGTCCCTTGGGCCTCTCTCAATCATCAAGTTCATGGACTGAAGCATTGCAGATATTGACGAGTGCTCATCGTGAATGATTTGTATGGTTTTGTGCACGCTATGACTCATTTATTCTTATTAATTTCGTTTGAATGATTTTTATATTAGTCCAATTAAAAATCACGAAATTGATGTAAATCAAGTCATCAAGAATTACTTGGAGCCCTTGTGAAGGGGCTTAATTAACCCGCGGTTTAAATTGAGCTTCAGCTTTTGAGGTGTCTGCGCCCTTACTCTTTTGAGCCGAAAGGGATCTATAGGGTGTAAAGATAGGCTATCTTTTAATTCAATGGGTGATTTCAGTAAAACGTTGATCAATGTCAAGTTTGAAAATCAAAACTTGCAGATGATGGGTCAACGATGCATTTCTATTTCGTGGCGGAATTAGGAATACTTGACTGACCCAATGAGGAGAGTGCCTTGAAGATCAAAACCCAAAAAACAGATCAAATTAACCGTTTTCAGAAATGCAACAAAAGCGAGTCTCTGATCGATACAGAGTCTGGTTTTGAAGTGTGTGTTTTGGCACACCAATGCTTTGACGATGAGCCCTGCCCACATCTGCTGGCATTGAGTCGCGCGGAGCCTTTGGCTGTGGACAATCCTCGGTTACAAGAACTAAGGCGAGTGCTATGAAATCAACAATCGCGGCGCGAAGAAATGAGTTTTTGCAATCTGGGCATGTCCATTATGGATAAACTTTTGTTGTTGATTTTGATGATGCCATCGTCCTCTAATTTGCTAAAGGTGCGGCTCACGGTTTCTATTTTGAGGCCCAGATAGCTCCCAATTTCTTCGCGTGACATTCTAAGGTTGATCTCGGAGGCCGAAAATCCTCTGGATTTCATGCGTTGAGAGATGTTCAATATAAATGCAGCAAGCTTTTCCTCGGCCTTCATGCTTCCCAAGAGCATCATGATGTTGTGCTCATTGACAATTTCTCGGCTCATGATTTTGTAGACATGGTGCTGAAGTGCATTGACTTCATGTGCAATTTGTTCCAATTTATCAAAGGGCATCAAACAAATCTCAGCATCTTCGAGTGCGATGGCATCACAGGTGTGTGTGTCGGTCGCGATGCCATCAAGGCCCATGACTTCTCCTGCCATCTGAAATCCGGTTACTTGTTCTCTGCCGTCTTCACTGGAGATGACCGTTTTGAAAACACCCGTGCGAATGGCATACAAAGCATTGAATTTTTGTCCATTGTGAAAAAGGTGATCACCTTTTTTGACTTTTTTACGCGTTTCAACCAATTGATCAATTTTTTCAATATCTTGAAAACTCAAACCGACTGGCATGCAAAGTTCTTTGAGGTTGCAGTTTGAGCAGGCGACTTTAAAGTTTCGAATGTCCATGTATACCTTCAGATCTTGATCAATAGAAATGATTGTGTATCAATAGTGGTGAGCTAGGGATGAATTTTTAGTGAAAAGCACGTTTTTCAGGCTTTTTACGCCTGATTGGAGTCTAAAACCGCCCCACGTTTGATGAAATTAACCCTTTGTATGTACAAGTCACCTGATTGCGTGCGGTTAAGTTCAATTAGGACATCCCTGTTTGAAATGGGGTGTTCACTGTGATTGATCAAGCTGAAGTTCAAATTTAAAATTTGGTCTAGGAGTCGATTGAGTTTTTGTCCAATGGAGGTGTCCACTCTAATGCTCTCTTGGCCCTCAGGATATTTAAAACTCACCACACCTGAGTGAGTCTCAGCTGAAGAAATCCAAGCTTGTACGCGTTGTGGAAGTTCTTGAGGAGCATATTTTTCATAAAAAACCACTCGAACCACTTTGAGGTTCTCTGAATTCACAGAGGCTTGCATGTCCCGGTCAAATTTATCGAAGTCAGAGTACTCGATATAGGATTTGGCCCTGCCTTCACCCAATAAATCAAATCCCGGTCCTGCGCAAGCCGAGAGCACCAATGCGATGGTCAATAAAAGAATTTTTAGCATGAATGATTGAGGTGTTCAAAAGCCCATCGTAAAAGCGATAAGGCTTGATGCCATCAAGCGTAGTGACATATGTAGTGAAAGGCCTCATCCACTTGGATTTCAAAGGAAGAGTTCGCGTCGATGTGAAAACTCTGCCCCGCAGCAACAGCAGTCCATTCGGTCTGACCTTTCAATTTGTAGCGACAAGTGCCTTTGACGCATTCCATGACCTCGGCTGCAGCGGTGTTGAAAACCAGTTGAGCTGCAAGCACCACACCCACACTTTTTTTGGTGCCATCGGCGAGGGTGAAACTGTGTGATACACATTTACCGTCAAAGTAGACGTTGGCTGCGGTTTGAAGGGTGACGCTATTGAAGTGTTCGGTGATCATGTTTGTTCAAGTGGAGCTGTGGTGAAAAAGAATAAAACGTCTTGAGGTTAAAACACCAGCCTGAAGGCCTGAGAGGCCTTCAGGGCCTGGTGAATCAACGCTCAATGTGTTCTTGATTTTTTGGCGGCTTTGGCAGGAGCGCGTGTACTGGTTGATTTTTTTGCAGTGCTGCTCGTGGTTCGACCTTTTTGAGCCCTGGCGGCCTTTAAGTTGCCTGCAATGCGCATGCGCAGTGCGTTGAGTTTGATGAACCCGCCAGCATCAGCTTGGTTGTATGCGCCACCATCATCGTCAAAGGTGGAGATCTTGGTGTCAAAGAGGCTATCGGTCAGGCTCTCACGTCCAATGCACATGATGGTGCCTTTGTAGAGCTTTAAGCGAACCACGCCGTTTGCAGTTTTTTGCGAAGCATCAATGAGTCCTTGCAAGAGCTCTCTCTCGGGGCTGAACCAGTAACCGTTGTAGATCAGTCTTGCGTAGCGTGGCATCAAGTCTTCCTTCAAAGCCAAGACTTCGCGGTCAAGGGTGATGGACTCAATGGCGCGGTGTCCTGTGAGCAAAATCGTGCCTCCAGGTGTTTCGTAGCAGCCACGGCTTTTCATGCCAACGTAGCGGTTCTCCACTTTGTCCAAGCGTCCAATGCCGTGCTTGCCGCCCACGATGTTCAAATGCGTGAGCACCTCTGCAGGGCTCATGGCTTTTCCATCAATGGCGACCACATCACCGTGCTTGTAAGTGAGTTCGATGATTTGGGGCTTATTGGGAGCTTTTTCTGGACTCACGGTGAGGCGCCACATGTTGTCCTCAGGTGAGAAATTGGGGTCCTCTAGGATCCCGCCTTCATAGCTGATGTGCAACAAGTTTGCATCCATGGAATAGGGCGCGCCGCCTTTTCTTTTCTTGAAGTCAACGGGAATGCCGTGCTGATCGGCATAGGCCAAGAGCTTCTCTCTCGAGAGTAAATCCCATTCCCTCCAAGGTGCAATCACCTTGACATTGGGCATCAGTGCATACGCACCGAGTTCAAAGCGGACTTGGTCATTGCCCTTGCCGGTGGCCCCATGGCTGATGGCATCTGCCTTGGTCTTCTTTGCAATTTCCACCAAACGTTTTGCGATCAAAGGTCTGGCAATGGAGGTGCCAAGTAAGTACTCACCTTCATAGAGCGCATTGGCTCTGAACATGGGGAAAACGAAGTCGCGTACAAATTCCTCGCGCAAGTCTTCAATGAAAATGTTCTCAGGCTTGATGCCCATTTTGACGGCTTTGGCGCGTGCTGGCTCAATTTCCTCGCCCTGTCCAATGTCCGCTGTGAAGGTCACCACCTCACAACCATATTCATCTTGCAGCCACTTCAAAATGATGGACGTGTCCAGTCCACCAGAGTAGGCCAACACCACCCTTTTAGGTGCTTGAGCGGCGCTTGCCGCTGGGGCCGTGGTGGGCTTGGTTTGAGGGGGTGATTTTTTTGTTTTAGACATTTTGAAGATGCAGTAAAGCTTGGATTCGTAAAAGAAACATTGAAACAATGGTTTCACCAATCCTCCATTTTAGTGGATCTCCAAGGCAAAGCCCTTGGGTGAAGGCGTTAAATGTGCTCTGCACAAAGAAACACCCCCAAAAAACCCACCATGAGGTGGACCTTTTGGGGGCTTTGCGGTCTTGTTGGTGTTTTACTGCTGGGGAGCGGAGCCAGGGGGAGGCACCATGCCACTGCTTGGCGCATTTCCGTAATAGGGTTGTGAATATCCGGTTTGTGTGGGGGCGTAAGCAGGCCCAGCAATTGGGGTGATCTGCAGTCTCACAGAGGGGCCTGGGTCATTGGGCATTTGAGCTGTGTATTGTTTGCCGGCGAATTCATACACCACGTTGTAGGCCGTCACTCGGCTCTCATAAACCATTTGTCGGGTGCAGTTTTGCACGTTTCTGACTTCAGGCGTGGGATTGCCCTCGATTTTGTCTCCCAATATGGCGCCACCAAATAGTCCGAGCATCGTCGCTGCAGCTTTCCCATCTCCTCGACCAATGCTGTTGCCTATGGCTCCACCTGCAATGGCGCCCATGGCCGCACCGGCGCCAGATTTAGGGCCGTTGACGGCAACTTGCTCATTGCTACAAACTTGTCTGGGTGTGGCAACTTGTTGAACGATTGGGGTTGCAGAAAGCACTCGGGCAACTTCCTGGGCTTGGGCCAGGGGTGCCAAAGCGATCACAGTCAACGACAAGAGTGAGCGTGTGACGGGGTTGAGGGTATTTTTCATGTGGTCTCCGCAGAAAATGCAATGTTTTTAATGTTGGGCTACAAGTGTCAATCTCAAGTCTCTAGAGCGTAAAGCTTTGTGAATCTGTTGATTTAACGCGCTTCAATCCAGCCAAAGGTTGCCCGACTTGGGCAGCGCTTCACAACATAACGTTTGTCCACTCCTCGGGGTTGACGCCGATGACCAAATGTTGGGGCTCGACTTCAATCACGGGACGCTTGATGAGTGAGGGGTGAAGGGACATGGCCTGAATGGCTGAGGGGGCGTCAAGCACCTCAGACCTCTCATTGTCGGGCAATTGACGCCAGGTTGTGCCCTTTTTGTTGAGAACCACTTCCCAACCCAAGGTTTTGACCCATTGCTTTAAAGCACCCAAAGGTACGCCTTGTTTTTTGAAATCATGAAACTCGTATTCCAAGCCTTGTGCTTCTATCCAAGTTCTTGCTTTTTTAACGGATTGGCAATTTGGAATTCCGTAGACTTTGATCTTGTGTTTTGTACTCATGTTTGATTTTGAAAATGAAGTCTGTCTTTAACCACCCAAGTCAATGGCACGGCTCAAAAGTGCTTTGTCTTTGCGCAGCAGGGATTTTGCTATTTTATGCGTGGGCGTGTAGGGAAGTTGCTCAGCAAAAACCACGTACCGAGGGACCTTTGTGGAGGCAAGTTGTGACTGGCACCAGTCCCCTACTGCTTGGGCGTGGAGCGATTGATCGGACTTTAAGACGATGACTGCCATGATGTCATCCTCCCCCAATTCTGAGGGCACAGCAATGGTGGCCACTTCATTAACCTCAGGCAAGCCAGCAATGACTCGGTCAATCTCAAGCGCCGAAATGTTCTCGCCTCGTCTTCGAATGATGTCATGCTTGCGAGAGACAAAGGTGTAATAACCATCTTGGTCTTTGCTCACCAAGTCACCGGTTTTAAACCAACAGTCATCAAAATGAGCTGCGGTTTGTTCTGGGTCTTTGTAATAGCCTTGCATGATGATGGGGGTTTTGACCCACAACTCTCCCACCGCATCAAGCCCCAAGGGGACGCCATTTTCATCGACCACTTTGCATTTCGCCCAAGGTTGATCGGGATCAGGATGCTTGCCCTCGGGGCCCATGGTGCCGGGCTTTTGTAGACCGAAAAAAGGGCTGCAGGTCACACCTGGAATTTCCGTCATGCCGTATCCACTCACCAAGTGTGGGATGTGAAATTCCCCCTGAAACGTGTCAAACGCAGAGTGCCTCACCCCATATGCAGCTCTTAGCGTGTGGTGGGTGTTGAACTCCTCTCTTGGACGTTTTTTGAGAATTTGACAAGCTGCCTCAATGACATTGACCACGGTGGCTTGGGATTGCACGGCTTGATTCCAAAATTGGGAAGCTGAGAACCTGGGAACAATGGCCAAAGAGGCACCTGAGGCCAATGTGCCAGAGGCCGAATAAAACAAGGCGTTGATGTGAAAAAAGGGCAGCACGATCAACAACCGATCGTCTCCTTGCAGGTACATTCTCTCTACAAAGGTTTCTCCAGCCAATAAAAAATTCTTTTGACTGTGCATGACGCCTTTGGGGAAACCTGTGGTCCCAGAGGTGTAAATGATCAAGCAAGTGTCTTGCTCTGTTGGGGGGGAGGATGAGAGGTGGCGCTGCAGTTTCAAAAGACTGTCTGTCCCTTCTTGGGAGCTCGAGCCCAGCAGCTCTTGAAGGCTCAAGTGACAGCTCAGTGGTCCTGTTGGATCGTGCTTGCCCTGCAATGCCACGGTGATGGGCGATGCTCCCTTTAACTTCTCGAGTGCTGCGTGTGCACTGGTACTGGCATGTTCATCTCGAAAGAGGAGCTTGGGTTGTGCATGTTCCAGCACATAGAGTGTCTCGGCTAATCCAAACTCTGGGTTGATGGGGACCATGATGGCTTTGAGTCGGGAGCAGGCAAGCAGCAATAACAAATGGGCTTTGTGATTTCTGGCCATGATGCTCACTCTGTCGCCCGCCTCAACGCCCAACTCAAATAAAGACGCGCTCAATCGATTGAATTCATCTTGAAACTCGAGCCAAGTCGTCTCTTTCCCCTCAAACCAACAAAAGGTCTTGTCTGTCTTGACTTCAAGTCGACTTTGAAACGCATCAACGAGGGTGAAATTGTGTTTTCGATATTGCCTCAAGACCTCCAAGGGGGGCACAAGAGATTTTTGGGAGACGGGAGGCGTTGAGTTCATGGTTGAAGTGCAGTCAAAGGGTCTTGTTAAGCTGAAGTACAAAGGACATGGAATGATGCTGAGCAGTCAATTTATACTTGACTTGCTGTTTGGGGCTTAAAGAGAGCCCAAGGCTCCAAAGTCCATTGATTCCCAATTCTTGCCAAAACCTCAAAATCATGAACGCCATCATAGATTTAAAAAATCAGTCTCCATTAGGTGTTTTCCAAGAGCATTGTCGACAAGGGCACTTGGCCTACCAGCTCTCCGAATCGGGGGAGGCTATTTTTTATCCCAGAATTTGTGAACCCAAGTCTGGTGAGGCCCTCACTTGGAAGCTCTCCAAAGGGTTGGGTGTGGTTTACGCCGTCACTGTTTTGTATCCCAAAGGGGAGAGCCCCTACAACGTGGTGTTGATCGACATGGATGAGGGGTTTCGCTTGATGAGTCGCGTGACGGGTATCGATCCAGAGCGAGTTGAGATCGGTATGAGAGTGAAGGTTCACATGGATTTGAGTGATCCTGAGCGACCCTTGCCCCTCTTTGAGCCCTGGGCGGAGAAGCCCGAGGATGCAGCATGAGTAAGTTCCATTCAGCAGGCAGAGCCAAATTGGCGATTGTGGGCGCGTGTGAGGCCGACTTGGGACAATGCGCTCCAGGCACCTCGCCATTGGATTTGATGGCTCAAGCCTCACTGGGTGCTTTGGCGCAGGCGGGTCTTAAATTAAGCGATGTCGATGGTCTTTTCAGCGCAAGCACCCAAATCAGATTTGCAACGACGGCTTTGAGTGAGTATTTGGGTCTGAGTCTCACCTACCATGACGGCACACAAATGGGGGGCTCATCCTTCATGACACACTTGGCGCATGCCATCTATGCCTTGGATGCAGGACTTTGCAACGTGGCCTTGGTGGCTTACGGCAGCAATCAACGCTCGGTCACGAGACAAGCCGCCAGTCCTAGAGAATTCAACCCCTATGAGACGCCCTACAAGCCGATGTTGCCCATCTCTGCCTATGCGCTAGCGGCATCTCGGCACATGTACGAATTTGGCACAACCCGTGAGCATCTGGCTGAGGTGGCTGTGGCTGCCAGGAGCTGGGCACAACTCAATCCCAAAGCTTGGGACCGAGAGCCCTTGAGTATTGAGGATGTTTTGAGCTCGCGCATGGTGAGCTCTCCGCTCACCCTTCGGGACTGTTGTTTGGTGACCGACGGGGGAGGGGCTCTTTTGCTCACTCACGCAAACCGGGCCAAGCACCTGAAGTCAAAACCAGTGTATGTCTTGGGTCATGGAGAGTCTTTGTCTCATTTGAACATCTCCGGCATGCCCTCCCTTACCACCACCGCGGCCAGCATCAGTGGCCCCCAAGCGATGAAGATGGCTGGGATTAAACCGTCCGATGTTGACTTGGCCATGCTCTATGACGCCTTTACCATCAACACGCTGATGTTCCTTGAAGATTTGGGCTTTTGTCCAAAGGGGGAAGGTGGACGTTTTGTGAGCGCTGGAGCCATTGCCCCAGGGGGGCGGTTGGCGGTCAACACCAATGGAGGGGGGTTGTCCTATGGGCACCCAGGCATGTATGGTTTGATGTTGCTGATCGAGGCCGTCAAGCAATTGAGAGGCGAGTGCGGTGAGCGGCAAGTCCCCAACTGTCAATTGGCTTTGGCGCACGGCAATGGAGGGGTGTTTTCGACCCAATCCACCCTGGTATTGGGGCTAGACCCCAGTTGATTCATAACTTTGCGGTGAGGGTGTACTCCACCCAGGCTTGAAGATGTCACAATGGCAGGCTTCAGTGGTCCAACGTTTCAAAAGAGAGTTCGCGTGTCAATGTCCTTGCAAGAGTGGTTAAGTCAAATTGAGTCACTGCACCCCAGCACCATCGAGATGGGGTTGGAGCGAGTGAGTGTGGTGGCCAAAGCCATGGAAATCCAAATCAAGGTTCCTGTCTTCACGGTGGCGGGTACCAATGGCAAGGGGTCAACTTGCGCGATGCTTGAGGCCATTTTGTCTCAATCGGGATATCGAGTGGGCTTGTACACCTCTCCCCACTTGGTGGACTTTGTGGAGCGCTGTCGCATTCAAGAGGAGTCGGTGAGCGAGGACTCACTCATCAAAGCGTTTGAGTTTGTGCAAGACAGGCGAGGACCCGTTAGCCTGTCCTATTTTGAGTTCACCACTTTGGCGTTTCTTCATTTGCTCTCCAAAGTGGATTTGGATGTGATCATCCTTGAGGTGGGTTTGGGTGGGCGTTTGGATGCGGTCAACTGGGTGGATGCCGATTGCGCCATCATCACCAGCATCGACATGGATCACATGGACTATTTGGGACCAGACCGAGAGAGCATTGGCTTTGAGAAAGCAGGCATCATGCGCGAGGGGCGCACGGTGGTGGTCAGTGACCCCATGCCGCCACAAAGTGTTTTAGACCATGCGCAAAAACTCAATGCCGATTTATGGCTTTTTGGACGAGATTTCAATTTCTCCGGTGACAAACAACAATGGGCTTGGAGGGGGCGCTCAAAAGGGTACAGTGGCTTGGCCTATCCAGCGCTCAGAGGTGCCAATCAACTCTTGAACGCCAGCGGTGTCTTGGCGGCATTGACCTCACAACGGGACCGGCTACCGGTCACGGCCCAGGCTGTGAGAAATGGACTGGCCATGGTCTCGCTCCCCGGGAGATTCCAAATTGTGCCTGGAACCCCTCAATTGGTTTTGGATGTTGCTCACAATCCCCATGCAGTGGCCGCGCTGACTGAGAATTTGGATGCCATGGGTTTCTTTCCCAACACGCATGTCGTGTTTGGTGCGATGAAGGACAAGGATGTCTTGGCGATCATGAAGCGCATTGCCCATTTGGTGGACGTTTGGTATTTCTGCGACCTCCCAACTCCTCGGGCTTTATCTGCATCTCAATTGGAGGAACTCTGGAGGAGCAGTTCACCTCAAAGCTCCCAGCGGGCCTTGGTCTTCGAATCCCCTGTAGCGGCTTTGAACCAAGCCATCTCGAATGCGACCCCCGCTGATAGAATCGTTGTGTTTGGTTCTTTTTACACGGTTGGTGCCGTTTTGGCTCATGGACTTCCCAGGCTAGATGCACCTCACATGGGTTCTTAAGCGCATGGCTTTCTTTAAATTTCGCGTTAATCATCAAGACGACCTCAACTCCTCTGCGCCACAGGCACAAAGCATGGAAGTGCTCAGACAGCGAGTTCGTCATCGACTGATTGGGTCTGCCATATTGGTGCTGATTGCAGTCATCGGTTTTCCTTTGATCTTTGACACGCAACCCAGACCCGTTGCTCTGGATATCGCCATCGATATTCCTGATAAAGCTCGCGTGGGGGTCCAAACCCCACCCACACCGCTTAAAAGCACATCCCCAGTCAAGGCGCCAGTCATGGAAGAGGCCATTCCAAGCGAACCGCCCATTAAAGAGATGTCTCATGCTGCCAATCCCGCTCCGTCTGAAGCCCTCGGCAACAAAGCCCCAGCAGCCCTGAGCCCAAGCCCTGTTGCCTCCTCCCAGGTCACTCCTGTGGTTGAGCCGCCTGCTCAGTCTGCCTCTGGCTCCTCTCACCCCAAAGAGTCAAGCGCTGGAGCTGCATCAAAAGCCCCCAAGTCATCTGACAAAGTTGAGAGTGCGAGTGCCAAAGCGGGGCTGGATCCCAAGGAGGTCATCGTCTCCTCATCCACCAACTCAGGTGCAGCCTCTTCGGCGCAAGTGGAGTCTAAAAAAGAAAAAGATGCTGCAACCAAAGAGTCTTTGGTTGCCAAAGATACCAAGGACTCCAAGGACTCCAAGGACAAAAAGGAAGCTGAAAAGCCCAAGTCAGATTCGGCTCGGTTTGTGATTCAAGTGGGTGCTTTTGCTGAAGATCAAAAGGTCAAAGACATTCGGGAAAAACTTGAAAAGGCCAACCTACACACCTTCACTCAAGTGGTAACGGTCAAGGAGGTCAAGAAAACTCGAATTCGTTTGGGACCCTTTACCTCCAAAGACGAGGCCAATCGCACGCTTGCCAAAGTTCATTCACTAGGCTACAACCCCTCTTTGATCACGTTGCCATGACAGTCTTTGACTGGATTGTCATGGGCTTGGTGGCTTGGAGTTTTGCCAAAGGTTACTGGATGGGTTTCATCAAGGAAGTTTTGTCTTTGATGGCATGGGTCTTGGGTTTGGTTTTTGCAGCACTTTATGCAAGTGATCTTGGGGCTGCTTTGCCCCTGTCAGGGTCCAGTGAGGGTTTGAGAAATTTAATTGGTTTCGTGCTGATTTTTGTTTTAATTTCAATCCTGATGAGTGTCTTGGCCAGGGTTTTGAGGCGAATGGTGTCTGCCGTTGGGCTAGGATGGGCGGACCGATTATTGGGTAGTGTTTTTGGGTTGTTAAAGACATCGTTGTTGCTTTTTTTGGTGACATTGGTTGTGACGTCAACACCCCTAGAGGAAATGGATTTTTGGCAACAGTCTTGGGTTGCCAAAGAATTAGAGCAAGCGTTTGGGGTTGTCAAATTGATCACTCCCATCGATTTAGGAAAGTATGTGACTTAATATGTGTGGAATTGTTGGCGTGATCTCAAACGCTCCGGTCAATCAATTGATCTATGACGCGCTTTTACTGCTTCAGCATCGCGGACAAGATGCGGCGGGTATCGTCACCCAATTGGATCAAAAGTTTTTCATGCACAAAGCCAAAGGCATGGTGCGCGACGTCTTTAGAACTCGAAACATGAGGGCTTTGCCGGGTAACTCAGGACTGGGACAGGTTCGTTATCCCACCGCTGGAAACGCCTACAGCGAAGAGGAAGCGCAGCCCTTTTATGTCAACGCGCCTTTTGGATTGGTTTTGGTGCACAACGGCAATTTGACCAATGCAAAATCGCTGAAAGCAGAACTCTTCTCAACAGATCACCGCCACATCAACACGGAGAGCGATTCAGAGGTGCTCTTGAATGTGCTGGCGCATGAGCTTGAGAAAACAACCCGTGGATTGCCTCTGGGTCCTCAGGATGTGTTTGCTGCTGTAAGGGGTGTGCATCAAAGGGTGCGTGGCTCTTATTCTGTGGTGGCCATGATTGCAGGTCATGGCATTTTGGCGTTCAGGGATCCTCACGGTATTCGTCCGCTTTGTTACGGTGTCAGCGAGGAGGGCGCCGTGATGGTGGCCAGTGAGTCGGTGGCCCTAGAGGGTACGGGTCACCCAATGGTTCGTGATGTGGCGCCTGGAGAGGCGTTGTTCATTGACCTCAATGGCAAAGTTCACGCCCAACAGTGCAGCGATCATGCGGTCTTGAATCCTTGTATCTTTGAATTTGTGTATCTGGCTCGCCCAGACTCAACCTTGGACGGCATTTCTGTCTACCAAGCCCGCTTGAATTTGGGAGAGACGCTGGCCAAGAGGCTGGTCTCACAAGTGCCGCCCAGCGAAATCGATGTGGTGATCCCCATTCCTGAGTCCAGTAGGCCCAGTGCCACACAACTCGCCCACCTCATTGGAAAGCCCTACAGGGAGGGGTTTGTGAAAAATCGCTACGTTGGACGCACCTTCATCATGCCTGGCCAAGGGGTTAGAAAGAAGTCTGTGCGCCAAAAGTTAAGCGTGATCAAGAGTGAATTTCAAGGTAGAAATGTTTTGTTGGTCGATGACTCGATTGTGCGTGGCACGACCTCGCGAGAAATTGTCATGATGGCTAGAGATGCGGGAGCCAAGAAAGTTTACCTGGCTTCAGCAGCTCCTCCTGTTCGCTATCCCAACGTCTACGGCATTGACATGCCCACCAACGAGGAGTTGGTGGCCCACGGCAAGAGCATTGATGAGGTCAGAGAGATCATCGGATGTGATGCATTGATTTACCAAGACGTAGAGGCCATGAAGCGCGCGGTGCTTCAAGCCAAGAGTGCGGCTCGTCCCTCCATTGAGGGTTTTGATGCCTCATGTTTTGATGGTATTTACGTGACGGGCGATTTAAGTGAGGCCGACATTGAGCGCATGAGCCATGGACGTGTTCAGCAGTCCAAATCTGCTGATCATTCGCGCCTGTCCCTTCCCAACTTCAATGACGAATGAGGTTTAAAACATGACCCAAAAACCATTGCCCAAGGGGCTGCATTTAGACACACTGGCCGTTAGGTCAGCGGTCGACAAATCTCAGTATGGTGAAAATTCTGAGTCCTTGTACCTCACCTCCAGCTTTACCCAGCCCGATTGCGAGACTGCGGCAAGGCGGTTTTCTGGCCTGGAGGACGGCTTTATTTATTCAAGATTCACCAATCCTACGGTTGCCAGCATGGAGATGCGCCTAGCGGCCATGGAGGGGGCTGAGGCTTGTATTGGCACCGCAAGTGGCATGGCTGCGGTCTTGCTTTTGTGCATGGGTTTGTTAAAGAGTGGAGACCATGTGGTGTGCTCGCGCTCCGTCTTCGGCTCCACCATCAAGTTAATTGCCTCTGAGTTCGGTAAATTCGGGGTCGAATCCACCTTTGTCTCGCAAACCGATCCACAAGAATGGAAGGATGCCATCAGGGGGACAACCAAGTTGCTTTTCGCTGAGACACCCACGAACCCCCTCACCGAAGTGTGTGATATCAAAGTTTTGGCCGAAATCGCCCACAATGCTGGGGCTTATTTGGCTGTAGACAATTGTTTTTGCACTCCAGCACTTCAAAAGCCCATTGCACTGGGTGCTGACATTGTGGTGCATTCTGGTACGAAATACTTGGACGGCCAAGGTCGGGTGGTGGCGGGGGCCTTGTGTGCCTCAGAGGCGATGGTTAGAGAGAAGTTCATTCCTGTCATGAGAAGTGCGGGGATGACACTATCCGCCTTTAACGCCTGGGTGGTGTTAAAGGGACTTGAGACTTTGGGGCTTCGCATGAAAGCCCAGTCAGAGCAAGCCCTGGCGCTCGCCACTTGGTTAGAGGCTCACCCCAAGGTGGCCCGCGTTTACTATCCTGGGCTCGCAAGCCATCCTCAACACGCTTTGGCCATGTCTCAGCAAAACGGACTGGGCGGTGCAGTGCTCTCCTTTGATGTGCAGGGCAAAACGCCTGAAGAGGGTCGTAAAAATGCGTTTCAATTGATCGATCACACGCAATTGATGTCTGTGACTGCAAATTTGGGGGACGTGAAGACGATCATCACGCAACCTGCAAGCACCTCCCATGGAAGACTCACCGAAGAGCAAAGACTTAAGGCTGGGATTCAGCAGCATTTGATCCGTGTGGCAGTGGGACTAGAGCACTTGGACGACTTGAAGGCTGACTTGTCTCTTGGACTTGATTCTTTGTGAATTCAAGCAACTTCACAACATTGATTAGACATTTATGAGTACGGTAAGAACACGATTTGCGCCTTCCCCAACGGGTTTTATTCATCTGGGTAACATTCGCTCGGCTTTGTATCCTTGGGCTTTTGCGAGGGCCAATCAGGGGAAGTTCATTCTTCGCATTGAGGACACCGATTTGGATCGATCCACACAAGCCTCCGTGGATGTGATCTTGGAGGGGATGAAGTGGTTGGGCTTGACGCCAGATGAGGGCCCTTTTTACCAAATGCAACGCATTGATCGGTACAAAGAGGTCTTGAGTCAATTGGTCAAGGCCGGTGCAGTGTATCCTTGCTACATGAGTGTTGAGGAACTTGATGCACTCCGAGAGCGACAAATGCAAGCCAAGGAAAAGCCCCGCTATGACGGCACTTGGCGACCTGAGGAGGGCAAGACCTTGCCCCCAGTGCCGCAAGGTGTGAAGCCTGTGCTCAGGTTCAAAAATCCCAAGAGTGGTGTAGTGTCTTGGCAAGATCGGGTCAAGGGCTTGATTGAAATTTCAAATGACGAGCTCGATGATTTGGTCATTGCAAGACCTGATGGCACCCCGACCTATAACTTTTGCGTGGTCGTGGACGATATCGACATGAACATCACCCACGTGATTCGTGGGGATGACCATGTGAACAACACACCTCGCCAAATTAACATTTTTAAAGCCTTGGGGCATGAGCCTCCCGTCTATGCCCATTTGCCAACGGTGCTCAATGAGCTTGGAGAAAAACTCAGCAAAAGAAATGGTGCAAAGGCCGTCACTGCTTACGCTCAAGAGGGATATTTGCCGGAAGCGATGATCAATTATTTGAGTCGTTTGGGTTGGAGTCACGGAGACGATGAGATTTTCACCACCGAGCAATTTCTATCTTGGTTTGATCTCGACCACTTGGGTAGAAGTGCAGCCCAATTTGATGAAGCAAAACTGAAGTGGGTCAATGCGCAACACATGAAGCGACTATCGGCGACGGCGTTGGCCAAAGAGGTTCTGCCCTTTTTGAAAACTCCCTCTGCCCTGGAACCCTCCAAATTGGAGGCATTGTCGCAATTGTTCAAAGACAGGTGTGACACCTTGGTTGACCTTGCTCAATGGATCGATCGTTTTTACAGCCCTGTTCAAGCCGACCCTCTTGAGTATTCAAAGTATGTCAATGAGACGTCTATCCCAAGCATCAAAAGCTTGGCCTTGAAACTCGAATCCATCGAATGGGATGTGCCCCACATTGCTGCCACTTTGAAAGAAGTGCTCACAGAGCAGGGCATCAAAATGCCTCAACTTGCGATGCCTGTAAGGGTTTTATTGTTGGGAACCGCTCAGACACCATCCTTGGATCAGGTGATGGCGCTCTTTGATAAAAAAGTTGTGTTGGAGCGCTTGTCTAAGTTCTGAATTTCAGGTTATAATTGATCTCTTGATGCCTTTTGGGGGTATAGCTCAGCTGGGAGAGCGCTTGCATGGCATGCAAGAGGTCAGCGGTTCGATCCCGCTTACCTCCACCAAAAGAAAAAGCATCGGTCCAGGTTTGACCCTATCGTCTAGAGGCCTAGGACATCACCCTTTCACGGTGAGTACCGGGGTTCGAATCCCCGTAGGGTCGCCAAGTTTTGCAAAACTTGTGCGTTAGAAGCAATTGCTTTTGGCGCGTTAAAATTTGCAACCACGTGGAGTGGTAGTTCAGTTGGTTAGAATACCGGCCT
>CAIKYO010000176.1 GCA_903831655.1 uncultured Burkholderiales bacterium | reverse complement strand
GCCCGTGGTGTGAAGAGTTTTTTGGTTTTTTCATTGAAACAAGAACTTAGAAGCACCGCAAATTAAGGAGTAGACCTTGAGTCTGAATCGCAGTGAGAAAGAAGCTGTCGTCTCTGAGGTAGAGGGACTCGCCAAAACCGCGCAAACGCTGGTGTTGGCTGAGTACCGCGGTATCACAGTGGCTGACATGATCAAACTGCGCTCCGAGGCCCGCAACCAAGGCGTGAGCTTGAGTGTGTTGAAAAACACCTTGGCCCGTCGTGCGGTCTCTGGAAGTGCATTTGAGATTGTTGCCGAGCAGATGACTGGCCCATTGATCTATGGTTTTTCCGTGGACGCTGTTGCAGCGGCTCGCGTGGTGGCCAACTCCGCAAAAACCAATGACAAATTGGTGATTCGCGCAGGTGCCATCGGTGGAAAAGCTTTGGATGTCAATGGTGTGAAGCAATTGGCCAATATTCCTTCGAAAGAAGTTTTGCTGGCTCAATTGTGTGGATTGTTGATGTCACCCATCTCCCGCACAGCGGTGGTCTTGGGTGCTTTGGCCGCTAAAAAAGGTGAGGGTGCTCCTGCTCCTGAGCCCGTGGCTGCACCAGTCCCAGAAGTCGCTGCTGAGGCAGCTGCAGCGCCTGAAGCCGCAGCTTGATACCCAGTATTGCAATCCCTTTTAGACGAATTCAATCATTAACCTCTTTTTAAAGGACTCTGACTGTTTGCATTGAAACCCTTTTAAGCACGAAAGCTGCTCAAAGGCCTACAAACACAAAGAATTCTTGAAAAACAAAAAACATTTAGGAAAACATCATGTCATTTGATAAAGACTCATTTTTAACCGCATTGGACAGCATGACGGTTCTCGAACTCAACGAATTGGTGAAAGCCATCGAAGAGAAGTTTGGCGTGAGCGCAGCAGCCATGGCTGCTCCCGCTGCAGCTGGTGGTGGCGGTGGCGCTGCAGCAGCTGAAGAGAAGACAGAATTCAACGTGATGCTCCTCGACGCTGGTGCAAACAAAGTGTCCGTGATTAAAGCGGTTCGCGAAATCACAGGTCTTGGCTTGAAAGAAGCCAAAGACGTGGTGGATGGTGCTCCCAAAGCTGTCAAAGAAGGCGTATCCAAAGCCGACGCAGAAGCTGCCAAGAAAAAGCTCGAAGAAGCCGGCGCCAAAGTCGAACTCAAATAAGTCCCTTCAAAAGGACTCAAAAGGCCGAGAAGCGTTTCCCCCTCAAAAAGGGGGAATTCCTTCTGTGGCCTTTGGCGCTTAGAGAGCAGCCTAAAGCAAGTTGTCAAATGGGCAATCCGCTTTTGAGTGTTTTCTGACCCCCGACTGCAGAAAACCCTTGGTTCGGGTTGAGTGCAATGCTCAATCGTCCGCCAACGCTGGTAGAGGCCAGCCGCCAAGATGTGTCAGGCAAGAGGTGCCCCCGTGCCCTTTTACTTGACCAAAGCCCACAGTCGCCGAGAGATATCTAGCCCGGAGAACTCATGGCCTATACATACACCGAACGCAAGCGCATTCGCAAGAGTTTCGGCAGCCGCGACAGCGTGCTCGAAGTACCTTATTTACTCCAAATGCAAAAGGATGCGTACACCGCCTTTTTGCAAGCAGAGATTCCACCCAAACAAAGAACATCTGAAGGACTGCAAGCTGCTTTTGAAGCGGCTTTCCCCATCGTGAGCCACAACGGATTTGTGGAGATGAAGTTCTTGGAATACAACTTGGCCAAGCCCGCATTTGACGTGCGTGAATGTCAAACCCGTGGTTTGACCTTCGCCTCCGCGGTCAGAGCCCGTGTGCAATTGATCATTTATGACCGCGAGAGCTCAACGTCTCAGTCCAAAGTGGTCAAAGAAGTCAAAGAGCAAGAGGTCTACATGGGCGAAGTGCCTTTGATGACCGACAAGGGTTCTTTCATCATCAACGGTACAGAGCGCGTGATCGTGTCTCAGTTGCACCGCTCACCTGGTGTGTTCTTTGAGCACGACAAGGGCAAGACCCACAGCTCAGGCAAGTTGCTCTTTAGCGCTCGCATCATCCCTTACCGCGGTTCATGGTTGGACTTTGAGTTCGATCCCAAAGACATTTTGTATTTCAGGGTTGACCGCAGAAGAAAAATGCCTGTCACCATTTTGCTCAAAGCGATTGGTTTGACACCTGAATCCATTTTGGCCAACTTCTTTGTGAACGACCACTTCCACTTGATGGACACTGGCGCGCAAATGGAGTTTGTGGCTGAGCGTTTGAGAGGTGAGGTCGCTCGTTTTGACATCACCGACAAGGCTGGCAAAGTCGTGATCGCCAAAGACAAGCGTGTGACCGTTCGTCACACCCGCGAGTTGGAGACAAGTGGCACCAAG
This sequence comes from uncultured Burkholderiales bacterium, assembly GCA_903831655.1. Lineage (GTDB taxonomy): Bacteria > Pseudomonadota > Gammaproteobacteria > Burkholderiales > Burkholderiaceae_C > Limnohabitans. Next base: position 15,502 of record CAIKYO010000176.1, on the reverse strand, counting down.
TTCATCAGCGTTCCCGAGGACTTCCTCATTGGTCGCGTGATCAGCCACGATGTGGTGGATACCGAGACGGGTGAGATCATTGCCAAGGCCAACGACGAGTTGACCGAAGTGCTGTTGAAGAAATTAAGAGCCGCTGGCGTCAAAGACCTCGAGTGCATCTACACCAACGAGTTGGACCAAGGTGCTTACTTGTCGCAAACGTTGAAGGCCGATGAGACGGCCGATGAGTTCGCAGCGCGTGTGGCCATCTACCGCATGATGCGCCCTGGCGAGCCACCCACCGAGGACGCAGTGCAGGCGCTCTTCCAGCGTTTGTTCTACAACAACGACACCTATGACCTCTCTCGCGTTGGACGCATGAAGTTCAATGCCAAGGTTGGAAACCCCGACTCAACAGGCCCCATGGTCCTCACCAACGACGACATTTTGTCGGTCGTGAAGATTTTGGTGGACTTGAGAAACGGCAGAGGCGAGGTCGACGACATCGATCACTTGGGTAACCGCCGCGTTCGTTGCGTGGGTGAGTTGGCTGAGAACCAATACCGCACTGGTTTGGCTCGCATTGAAAAGGCCGTCAAAGAGCGCTTGGGTCAAGCCGAGCAAGAGCCTTTGATGCCCCACGATTTGATCAACTCCAAGCCCATCTCTGCCGCTCTGAAAGAGTTCTTTGGTGCGTCTCAGTTGTCTCAGTTCATGGACCAGACCAACCCCTTGTCTGAGATCACGCACAAGCGCCGTGTCTCAGCCCTTGGCCCAGGTGGTTTGACCCGTGAGCGTGCTGGCTTTGAGGTGCGTGACGTGCACGTGACCCACTACGGTCGTGTGTGCCCTATTGAAACGCCTGAAGGTCCAAACATTGGTTTGATCAATTCTTTGGCGCTGTATGCTCGTTTGAACGAGTACGGCTTCATTGAAACGCCTTATCGCCGAGTGGTCGATGGCAAGGTCACCATGGAGATCGATTATTTGTCCGCCATTGAAGAGGGCAAGTTCGTGATCGCTCAGGCGAACGCAACGCTTGATAAAGACGGCCGTTTGATCGATGGATTGGTGTCTGCTCGTGAGCGAGGCGAGTCCATTTTGTGTGGTGCCGATCGCATTCAGTACATGGACGTCTCTCCTGCTCAGATCGTCTCTGTGGCCGCCTCTTTGGTGCCTTTCCTTGAGCACGATGATGCGAACCGCGCGTTGATGGGTGCGAACATGCAGCGTCAAGCGGTGCCTGTGTTGCGTCCTGAAAAAGCGTTTGTCGGAACCGGCATTGAGCGCGTGGCAGCTGTGGACTCCGGTACAGTTGTCACTGCAACCCGTGGCGGTATCGTGGACTCAGTGGATGCGACTCGCATCGTGGTTCGTGTGAACGACAAGGAAGCGACCGCAGGTGAGGTGGGTGTGGACATCTACAACCTCATCAAATACCAGCGTTCCAACCAAAACACCAACATCCATCAGCGTCCCATCGTCAAGCGTGGTGACGTGATTGCCAAAGGTGACGTCATTGCGGACGGCGCATCCACCGATTTGGGTGAGTTGGCTTTGGGTCAAAACATGTTGGTGGCTTTCATGCCTTGGAATGGATACAACTTCGAAGACTCGATTTTGATCTCCGAGCGCGTGGTGGCCGAGGACCGTTACACCTCCATTCACATTGAAGAGTTGGTGGTGATGGCGCGTGACACCAAGTTGGGCGCTGAGGAGATCACTCGCGACATTCCCAATTTGTCTGAAACACAGCTCAACCGTTTGGACGAGTCTGGCATCATCTATGTGGGCGCTGAGGTTCAACCTGGCGACACCTTGGTGGGTAAAGTCACACCCAAGGGCGAGACCACACTGACGCCTGAAGAAAAGCTCTTGAGAGCCATCTTCGGTGAAAAAGCCAGTGATGTGAAAGACACCTCTTTGAGAGTCGACCAAGGCTCACAAGGTACCGTGATCGATGTGCAGGTCTTCACCCGCGAGGGCATTCAGCGTGACAAGCGCGCTCAGCAAATCATTGATGATGAGTTGAAGCGTTTCCGCTTGGACTTGAATGACCAGTTGCGCATTGTGGAGGCCGACGCCTTTGACCGTATTGCCAAGTTGTTGACTGGCAAATTGGCCAACGGTGGCCCACACAAATTGGCCAAGGGCACGAAGATCGACAAAGCGTATTTGGACTCTGTGGAGAAGTTTCACTGGTTTGACATTCGCCCAGCCGATGAGGAAGTGGCCTCACAACTGGAGAGCATCAAAAACGCGTTGGCACAAACTCGCCACAGCTTTGACATGATGTTCGAAGAAAAGCGCAAGAAATTGACGCAAGGCGACGAGTTGCCAGCAGGCGTTTTGAAGATGGTCAAGGTCTACTTGGCTGTGAAGAGAAAGCTCCAGCCTGGTGACAAGATGGCCGGTCGACACGGCAACAAGGGTGTGGTCTCCAAGATCGTGCCTGTGGAAGACATGCCCTACATGGCGGACGGTACCCCTTGCGACATCGTGTTGAACCCTCTGGGCGTTCCCTCACGCATGAACGTGGGTCAGGTGTTGGAAGTTCACTTGGGCTGGGCTGCAAAGGGCATTGGACAGCGCATTGGAGACATGCTCCAAGCCGAGGCCAAAGCCACTGAGATTCGCCAGTACATGGAGACCTTGTACAACACGACCGGTCACAAAGAGAATTTGAAAGACTTGTCGGACCAAGAGGTCAAGGACATGGCGCATCACTTGAGCACGGGTATTCCTTTTGCGACCCCCGTGTTTGACGGTGCAAGCGAAGAGGACATCCGTGCCATGTTGAAGTTGGCATACCCCGATGCAGTGGCATTGGCCAAGGGACTCACACCCACACGCACCCAAGCCCATTTGTTTGATGGTCGCACGGGCGATGCGTTTGAGAGACCCACCACGATTGGCTACATGCACGTTTTGAAATTGCACCATTTGGTCGACGACAAGATGCATGCGCGCTCAACAGGACCTTACAGCTTGGTCACACAACAGCCTTTGGGCGGAAAAGCTCAGTTTGGTGGACAGCGTTTTGGCGAGATGGAGGTGTGGGCTTTGGAAGCTTACGGAGCTTCCTACACCTTGCAAGAAATGCTCACCGTCAAATCCGACGACGTTCAAGGTCGCACCAAAGTGTACGAAAGCATCGTCAAAGGCGAACACGCGATCGAAGCGGGCATGCCCGAGTCGTTCAACGTGCTCGTCAAAGAGATTCGTTCGCTGGGTATCGACATCGAGCTCGAGCGTTCTTAAGGTTCAGCAGGCTCATACAAAGGATTTAAATCATGAAATCTCTCCTCGACCTGTTCAAACAGTTCACCCCCGATGAGCATTTTGATGCCATCAAAATCGGTATCGCCTCACCTGAGAAGATCCGTTCATGGTCATTTGGCGAAGTTAAAAAGCCAGAGACCATCAACTACAGAACCTTCAAGCCCGAGCGCGATGGTTTGTTTTGTGCCAAGATTTTTGGCCCCATCAAGGACTACGAGTGTTTGTGCGGCAAGTACAAGCGCTTGAAGCACCGCGGTGTGATTTGTGAGAAGTGCGGCGTTGAAGTCACACAGACCAAAGTACGTCGCGACCGCATGGGTCACATCGATTTGGCAGCACCTTGTGCTCACATTTGGTTCTTGAAGTCACTCCCCAGCCGTTTGGGCTTGGTGCTGGATATGACTTTGAGGGACATCGAGCGCGTGCTTTATTTTGAAGCTTACGTGGTGACCGATCCTGGCATGACGCCTTTGAAGAAATTCAGCATCATGTCTGAGGACGACTACGACGCCAAGCGTCAAGAGTTCGGAGACGAGTTCATTGCCAAGATGGGTGCCGAGGGCATTCGCGACTTGCTCGAAGCGATGGACTTGGATGTGGAGATTGAGCGTTTGCGTGGTGACTTGACGGGCTCTGAGGTCAAGGTCAAGAAAAACGCCAAGCGTTTGAAGGTCATGGAAGCGTTCAAGAAATCGGGCTTGAAGCCTGAGTGGATGGTGCTCTCTGTGCTCCCCGTGTTGCCACCCGATTTGCGCCCCTTGGTGCCATTGGACGGCGGACGCTTTGCGACCTCTGACTTGAACGATCTTTATCGCCGCGTGATCAACAGAAACTCACGTTTGCGTCGTTTGTTGGAACTCAAGGCGCCCGAGATCATTGCTCGCAACGAGAAGCGCATGTTGCAAGAAGCGGTGGATTCGCTCCTGGACAACGGACGTCGTGGCAAGGCCATGACAGGCGCCAACAAGCGTGCTTTGAAATCTTTGGCCGACATGATCAAAGGCAAGAGCGGTCGCTTCCGTCAAAACTTGTTGGGCAAGCGCGTGGACTACTCAGGTCGTTCCGTGATCACAGTGGGCCCAACGCTCAAGTTGCACCAGTGCGGTTTGCCTAAATTGATGGCCTTGGAACTCTTCAAGCCCTTCATCTTCTCTAGACTTGAGGCGATGGGCATTGCGACCACCATCAAGGCTGCGAAGAAGGAAGTGGAGAGCGGCTCAGCAGTGGTGTGGGACATCTTGGAAGAGGTGATCAAAGAGCACCCCGTGATGCTCAACCGTGCGCCTACTTTGCACCGTTTGGGCATCCAAGCGTTTGAGCCCATTTTGATTGAAGGCAAAGCGATTCAGTTGCACCCCTTGGTGTGTTCTGCGTTCAATGCTGACTTTGACGGTGACCAAATGGCCGTTCACGTCCCCTTGTCGGTTGAGGCACAGATGGAAGCTCGCACCTTGATGCTGGCCTCCAACAACGTGCTCTTCCCCGCCAACGGCGAGCCCTCCATCGTGCCTTCACAAGACGTGGTGCTGGGTTTGTATTACACAACCCGTGAGCGCATCAATGGTCGCGGTGAAGGCATGATCTTCGCCAATGTGCCCGAAGTGCAACGTGCGTTGGACGCCAATGTGGTGGAATTGACTGCCAAAATCAACGTTCGCATGACCGAGTGGACACGTGACAAAGTGAGTGGTGAATTCACCCCTCACACCTCGATGGTTGAGACCACCGTGGGCCGTGCGCTCTTGTCTGAAATCTTGCCCAAGGGCTTGCCTTTCAGCAACATGAACAAGGCCTTGAAGAAGAAGGAAATTTCTCGCTTGATCAACACCTCCTTTAGGAAGTGCGGATTAAAGGAGACGGTGGTGTTTGCAGACCGTTTGCTCCAAAACGGTTTCCGCTTGGCCACTCGCGCCGGTATCTCCATTGCGATTGACGACATGCTCGTGCCTCAAGAAAAGCACCGCTTGATTGCGGAAGCTGAAAAAGAGGTCAAAGAAATCGAGCAGCAATATGTATCCGGTTTGGTGACCTCTGGTGAGCGTTACAACAAAGTGGTCGACATTTGGGGCAAGACCGGTGACGCAGTCTCCAAAGTGATGATGGACCAGTTGAGAAAAGAAAAGACCATCGATCGCCACGGCAACGAGGTCGAGCAAGAGTCTTTCAACTCCATCTACATGATGGCCGACTCAGGCGCGCGTGGCTCAGCTGCTCAGATTCGCCAATTGGCGGGTATGCGTGGTTTGATGGCCAAGCCCGATGGCTCCATCATTGAGACACCGATCACGGCGAACTTCCGTGAAGGCTTGAACGTGCTGCAGTACTTCATCTCTACCCACGGTGCTCGTAAAGGTTTGGCCGATACTGCGCTTAAGACCGCGAACTCAGGTTACCTCACACGCCGTTTGGTCGATGTGACACAGGACTTGGTCGTGACCGAGACCGATTGCGGCACAACAGACGGACAGTTGATGCGTGCGATCGTCGAGGGTGGTGAGGTCATTGAGTCTTTGAGAGACCGTATTTTGGGCCGTACCACGATCGATGACGTGGTGCACCCAGAGACCCGTCAAGTCATTGTTCAAGCTGGCGAGATGATGGACGAGGACAATTTGGACGAGATCGAGTCAAGCGGTGTGGACGAAGTCAAAGTGCGCACAGCGCTCAACTGCGAAACCCGCTTTGGTCTTTGTGCCAAGTGTTATGGACGTGACTTGGGTCGCGGCGGATTGGTCAACATCGGTGAGGCCGTGGGTGTGATTGCGGCTCAATCGATTGGTGAGCCAGGCACGCAGCTCACGATGCGTACCTTCCACATCGGGGGTGCAGCCTCTCGCGCGGCCGTTGCGTCTAGTGTTGAGGCCAAATCCAATGGAACCATTGGATTCAATGCCACGATGCGTTATGTGACCAACAGCAAAGGCGAGTTGGTGGTGATTTCCAGATCGGGTGAGATCATCATTGCAGACGACAACGGTCGTGAGCGTGAGCGCCACAAAGTGCCTTATGGCGCGACGCTCACCATCAAAGCGGACCAAAGCATCAAAGCCGGTACGATTTTGGCGAACTGGGATCCTTTGACCCGCCCCATCATCACCGAGTTTGCAGGACAAATTCGTTTCGAGAACGTGGAAGAGGGCTTGACCGTTGCCAAGCAGTTGGACGAGGTCACGGGCCTGTCAACACTGGTTGTGATCGATCCCAAGCGCCGTGGTTCTACCAAAGTGGTTCGTCCACAGGTGAAACTGATCGATGCCATGGGCAAAGAGGTGAAGATTCCTGGAACCGATCACTCGGTGACGATTGGCTTCCAAGTGGGCGCCTTGATTCAGGTGAGAGACGGTCAGGATGTGGGCCCAGGCGAAGTCTTGGCACGTATCCCTGTTGAAGGTCAAAAGACCCGTGACATCACCGGTGGTTTGCCCCGTGTGGCCGAGCTCTTTGAAGCCCGTAGCCCCAAAGACAAGGGCATCTTGGCTGAGATGACAGGTACCGTGTCCTTTGGTAAAGAGACCAAGGGCAAGGTTCGCTTGCAGATCACCGACCCAGAGGGCACCGTGTGGGAAGAATTGGTTCCCAAAGAGAAAAACATTTTGGTGCACGAAGGCCAAGTGGTCAACAAGGGCGAGAGCATTGTGGACGGCCCAGCCGATCCACAAGACATCTTGCGCTTGCTCGGTATGGAGGAACTTGCCAGGTACATCGTGGACGAAGTCCAAGACGTTTACCGTTTGCAGGGTGTGAAGATCAACGACAAGCACATTGAAGTGATTGTTCGTCAGATGTTGCGCCGTGTGGTGGTTGAGAACGCGGGTGACACCAGCTACATTGCGGGTGAGCAAATCGAGAGAAGCGAGATGCTCAACACCAATGAGGCGTTGATGGCAGACAACAAACTGCCTGCAACCTTCAGCAACTTGTTGCTGGGTATCACCAAGGCTTCTTTGTCCACCGACAGCTTCATCTCCGCTGCCTCCTTCCAAGAGACCACTCGCGTGCTCACAGAGGCTGCGATCATGGGCAAACGAGACGAATTGCGTGGCTTGAAAGAGAACGTGATTGTGGGTCGTTTGATTCCTGCGGGCTCTGGCATGGCTTACCACAAGGCCAGAAAAGCCAAGGACTTGATGGACGAGGCCGAGCGCCGCGCCATTGCTGAGGCTGAGGCTCAGGACTTGGAAGAGGCTCACAACGGTGAGGGCCATGAGGCCTTGGCAACCGAGGTGAGTGCAGACACATCCAGCACCCACACCAGTGAGGACGGATCGGTTCAAACCACCCACACCTCACCCGATCATTCTCAAGACGATTGATTTAGATCCACTCACTCAAAGCTCAAAAGGCTTTGAATGAGCAAAAGGCCTCAAAGGGATTACACCTTTTGAGGCCTTTTTACTGGGTGCGCCTGGCATGGATGCAAGGGACGAAAATAGAGCATATTTTATTGATATTTAGATATCAATAAAATACAATATAGAGGCTTTATGGATATTTAGATGTCAATTAAAGATCCCATCAATTTCTTGCTTCCCAAAGACTTGGCAAGTCGACTGGGTGAGCGCTCAAAAGCCCGTCGTTTGAGTCTTAACTTGACGCGGGAGACCTTGTCCAGGCGCTCAGGGGTTCCGGTGCCTACGATTCGCAAATTTGAGACGACAGGCATGCTTGGGCTTGTGAGTTTGATGCACTTGGCCGAGGCCATGAATTGCTTGGACGATTTTGCGCAATTGTTTCCGCCCAGGGTTCCCCTCACCATGGATGAGTTTGTGAAACCCGTTCGCAAAAGGGGCAGAAAGTGACCCAACGACTCAAGGTTTCTTTGGGGGGGATGAGGGTCGGTGAATTGGGTCAGGACCCGGGGGGGCGAATTGCTTTTCAGTACGACCCCAAGTGGATATTGGAAGGCTTTGATCTGTCTCCAGGTTCGTTGAACTTTGAGGGATTGCCTCAAAGTCCGATGCGAGGGGTATTTGATGGATTGCATGGTGTCTTTAACGACTCCTTGCCCGATGGGTGGGGTTTGCTCTTGATGGACAGAGTCCTTCAAGAGCGAATGGGTTTGAATCGGTCCCAGATCACGCCCTTGCACCGATTGGCCTACATCGGCGACAGAGGCATGGGGGCGATTGAATATGCGCCAATGCTTCTTGGCGGTGAGGACGCGAGTCTTGTTGATTTGTCTCAATTGGCTCTCCAAGCTGAAGGGGTGTTGATGGGGAGCACTGAGGAGGTCTTAAAGGAACTTCGCATACTGGGGGGGTCTCCTGGAGGCGCAAGGCCTAAAGTCACGGTTGCATTTTCCAAGGATATGAAAACCTGTCGCAGTCCTTTTGCGGTTTTACCTGAGGGCTTTACGCATTGGATGGTGAAGTTCAGAGACCCGTCGAACTCAATGATTGGCGATGAAATTGACTCGGGACGCATGGAGATGGTCTATGCAGAGATGGCCAAGGCCTCGGGTATCGAGATGCCAAGGACGCATCTTTTGGAGTTGAACCTCAAAGGAAGACGGGAGGCATACTTTGCCGTTGAGCGTTTTGATAGAGTGAATTCCAGAAAGATTCACCTCTTGTCTCTCGCTGGATTTGCGTATGCCAATCACCGCGAGCCTTGCTTGGACTACGGAAGTGGCGTTTTGGCTGCCACTCAAAAACTCACCAAATCTCAGCAAGAGGTGGAGCGAGCTTACCGTTTGATGGTCTTCAATGTGCTGGCCCACAACAAGGACGATCACTCTAAAAATTTCGCATATCTTTATGATTTGCAAGAGGGTCGTTGGAGACTCTCTCCTGGTTTTGACTTGACCTACAGCTTTGGAATGTCCAACCAGCACACCACATCGGTCAATGGTTCAGGATTGCCTGTGATGGCCGACTTTAAAAAAGTAGCGACTGACTTTAGAGTTCAACGATGGAACAACATCGTGGAAGAAGTTGCACAGGGTGTTTCAAATTGGCAAGCACTCGCAAAGGACATGGACTTGAGTCAAAACAGAATGGTTTCGGTTCAAAGCGCATTGGATGCGACTCGCAAGCGCGTGTTCAACTAAAAAGACGCCTCAGCGCACAAACCCACCTCAGCGTCACAAGGCCTTGTTACACTAGGCGTTCTTCGTGCGTCTTCTAGGAGAAATTTTCAATGCTCAACACTTGGTGGTTTTGGGTCGGACTGGCCATCACCATTTTTTGGTGCCTGGGGGCTCACAACCGTTTGATGCGTTTGCGCGTGCAGGTGACACAGCGCTTTTTGGCGCTTGAAACCCTGCTTCTCCAGTACCCAGAGTTGGTGCACGAGGCGGTGACCTTGGCCGCGACCGCGCCAGCCGGTTGGAGGCAAGCGGTTGGTTTTGACCTGGGGACCGAGCATTGGAATTTGTTGCAAGACGCCTCCAACCAAGCCGCCATGTCCTTGGCGCGCATGAACGAGCACCCATTGAATGTGAATTCTGGCAAAGAGGTGGCCCAAGCGGTGAACCGCTTGGCCTTGGCTTGGCAAGAGTTGGTGCACCCCGATGTGTTCTTTTTGTCGGTCCCTGAAGATTTAAGACAACGTTGGCATGAGTTGGGGGTGGTGATCCAACCCGAACTCCAGCGTTTCAACCATGCCGTTGAAAACTACAACCTGGCCATCGCCCAGTTTCCCGCCCTCTTTTTAGCGCGCAGTTTGCGCTTTGAGCCCACTCTACCCATGCAATTTGATTTGACCCCCAACTTGAACACCTCTTTGGGTGTGGGTGCCCAAACTCTATTGGAGCTGAATTAAAGCACCCCCCCACACGTGAATAAATCTCTTTTCTCTCCCCACCGCTTCAACCACTCCAACGCCGCTGGTGCCAAGCGCAGTCCCTCCAAGGGGCCCGCCCGCTCTTCATATCAAAGCGAGCACCGCCCTGCAGGCCAAGGTGAGGCGTCAAGGGGTGCACCAGGGGGGGCGAAGCTCTCCAGTCCCCTTTGGGAGTTGCTCTTACATACCTCACATGCGGTGCAAGAGGTGATCATGGAGAGGAGATCGGCCACCGAGGTGATCAAAGACGAGCACCCCGATACCCGAGGTGCCGTTCAGTCTTTGTTGTTCTTGGCTCTCAGGCACTGGGGCACGGCTCAGGTCTTCAAGTCCCTGTTGGTGGACCGACAACCGACCCCCAAAATTGATTTCTTGCTCGGCACCGCTTTGGCCCTCATGGCTCCCGAGTCGGGCGCACCCTATGAGACCCACACCTTGGTCAACCAAGCGGTGGAGGCGACCAAGCAGGTCAGGAGTTTGAACGCGCAAGGCGCCTTTTTGAACGCAGTCTTGAGGCGATTTTTAAGAGAAGAGGCTCACATCAGGGAGGCCACCCAAAAGAACGAGGTGGGTCTTTATAACCACCCCGAGTGGTGGATTGCGCAGTTAAAGATCGATCACCCCAACCATTGGCAAGAGATGCTGCAAGTGGCGCAGGACCCCGCTCCCATGACGCTCCGGGTGAACGCAACGCTCACCACGGCGTTGGACTTCTCACGTGCCTTGACTGAGAAGGGCATGGCTCATCAGTTTGTCTCCTCCGATCACCCCGAGGCTTTGATTTTGAGCCACCCCAAGGGGGTCAAGGAGATTGTGGGTTTTAACGAGGGGTGGTTCTCCGTTCAAGATGCAGCCGCTCAAATGGCGGCACCTCTTTTGATGAATGCGATGAAAGAGGTGGGGCTGTGAAAGGGAGCAAAGGCGTTGAATTTGCTTGATGCGTGCGCGGCCCCTGGGGGCAAGACCGCGCATTGGCTAGAGGCTTTGGAGACCGACCCCTTGACCCAAGGGGGAAACCGGTTTGCTCAAAAAAGGGCCGCGCTCAAAGATCCAGCCCTGAAGGGACAAGACAGACTGACTTGGGGACTGCACGCGGTGGAATTCGATGCAAGGCGTTCGGAGCGGATTTTGGAGAACTTGGAGCGTTTGAGGCTTGATGCGCCAATTTGGATCGGGGATGCGGCCAAGCCAGAGCGGTGGACGCATTTTGAGGCGCAAGACCTAAAGGGCGTGCCAGAGCAAGCCCCCATGGTCTATGACGCCATTCTCTTGGATGCACCGTGCTCGGCCTCTGGCATCGTGAGGCGTCACCCCGATATTCGCTGGCTTAGACAAAAGGGCGACTTGAAGAGTCTGGGGCTTCAACAAAAGCGACTTTTGAAAGCGCTGTGGTCTCATTTGGCGCCGGGCGGTCTCTTGCTTTACTGCACTTGCTCGGTTTTTCGAATGGAGGGCGAGACGCAGATTGATTCGTTTCTTCAGCACAACAGTGACGCGCTATTACGCCCCTCACCCGGACATTTAATTCCCCATAAACTCATAAATGAGCCACGAGTCCTGGACAATCAGATGTGTGACCAAGATGGCTTTTATTACGCACTCCTCCAAAAAAGACCGCTCTAAGGGCGGGGCTTGCGCGCGTGTGAGTGAGCCCAAACTCACGCCACGAGCGCTTGGAGCGTTGGCCTCGCGAGTCAAGGCGTTTGGGGTGCTCTTTGCTTTGGCGTTCACCTTGCTTTTTTCAAGCAGCGTTTTTGCGCAAAGTGCCAACACGGTGGGGGTGAGCGAGTTTGAGCTCGAGCGCCAAGACGATGCGTACTTTTTGTCAACCACCTTGAGCTTTGAGCTGCCCTCTGCAGTGGAGGATGCGCTCACCAAGGGGGTGCCACTCTTTTTCTTGGCGCAAACGACGGTCAGCAAAGAGCGCTGGTATTGGTACGAAAAAACCGTGGCCCACCAAGAGCGCTATTACAAACTCTCTTACTTGCCCCTCACGGGCAGGTACCGCATCTTGGCTTCCTCCAAACCCATCTCCAACTCAGGGCTTGGGGTCACCATGGGGGTCGCCTACGACAGTTTGAGCCAAGCCCTGTATGCGATCTCTCGCCTCTCGCACTGGAGAATGGTGGACGCCAGTGAGATCGAGTCTGGTTCCAAGTACCGGGTGGATTTTCAGTTCAAGTTGGACTTAACCCAATTCCCCAAGCCTTTGCAAATAGGGGCATTGGGGGAGAACGAATGGAATTTGAGCGCCTCTAAAAGTCAGCGCTTGAACTACGAGCCAGCCAAATGAGTCGACTCCTTGGAAGCGAGGTTTCAATTAGGACCATGCGCTGGACGCTGGGGGTGGGGGTCTTCATCCTTTTGGCCCTTGGTTTGGTGCTTCTTTTCTTGCTCACCCAAGCCACCCAGAGATGGGACATCTATGAGCAAAACTACACCACCCTCTTTGTGCTCAACACGGTGGTGGCGAGCTTCTTACTCGGCGTGATCGTTTGGATCTTGTGGCGACTGTTTCTGCGCTGGAGATCGGGCAAGTTTGGCTCTCAACTGCTCATCAAGTTGGCCAGCATTTTCATGGTGGTGGGTTTTATACCTGGGCTACTGATCTACGCTGTGTCTTACCAATTCGTCTCGCGCTCCATTGAGGCTTGGTTCGATGTCGAAGTGGAAGGGGCGCTGGACGCGGGTTTGAAATTGGGGCGCGCGACTTTGGATGCATTGGCAAGCGATCTGGGCAGCAAAACCTCTGTCGCAGCGGCTCGGCTCTCAGAGAGCTTGGCCCAAGAAATTCAATCGGGCCGCATGCACACCGAGCGCAGACTGGGGAGCGAGTGGGAGCTTCAATCACAGCCCTCCAAAGCGATTGCAAGGCTCTCCAGCATGAAAGCGCCTGGCGAGGTGGACAACCCACCCGGTGCATCCTCCACCTTGGGCGAGGGCCCTGAGCGGGGAGTGGGCTCCTCATTGGGGGGGACAGGATCGGCAAGCTCCAGTGCAAATCTAAATTCAAACACAAATTCAAGTTCAAACTCAAACAGCAATTCAAAGGGAAGTGCCAGCTCGCTGGGCTTGGGTCTTGGCTTGCATGCCTCAGACGACAGAGCCGCCTTGAGTTCTGACGCCCTCTCCAAAGAGGGAACACGGCTCAAGGGGGGCTCCTCAATCTCGGGTGTTTTGGGTCATGACTTGGAGAGCGACCATGCCAAGGACCGCTACAAGGCTTTTTCTGCCACCAATGTGGAGCGCTTGAGAGAGCAGCTCGGAGCCGATGAGGTGGTCATTTGGTCCAACGATCAAACCCCGTTGGCCAGTGCCGGTGGGGATCAATACCGCTTAAGTCCTGAGCGACCCTCTGCACTACTGTGGAAGCAGTTGAAGAGCCAAAAAGTGATCACCGTGATTGAGGGCTTGGAGGACGACCAAGCGCATCCCGATGGTGAGCCACGCATCAAGGCGCTCGCGTTGGTGAGCTCTCCGGGCTTGAGTTTTGAGTTGATGCTGGACCCTCAGGTGCTCGAAGTCACGCAAAAGCTGCCCTCCTCCTTGGTTAAAAACGCCTTGGCGCTTCAAGCGGCCAATGCCGAGTACCAAGAGAGAGCTTTGGCCAAAGAGGGTTTGAGCCGCATGTACATTGGCACACTCACCCTGACCCTTTTCTTGTCCGTCTTTGGAGCGGTGCTGTTGGCGGTTATTTTGGGCAACCAAATGGCCAGACCCCTGTTGTGGCTCGTCACAGGTGTGAGAGATGTGGCCTCAGGTGACCTGAGTCCCAAGCCAGTCTTGACAGGCAAGGACGAATTGGAGGGCTTGACCCGTTCATTTGCTCAAATGACCCAGCAGCTCTTTGAGGCGAGGAACACGGTTGAGAAAAGCATGGAGCAAGTGGACTTGGCGCGTGCGAATTTGCAGACCATTTTGGACCATTTGACAGCAGGTGTTTTGGTCTTGGGCCACGACGGCCGCATCATCTCGAGTAACCCAGGCGCCACCCGAATTTTAAAGATGCCCATGGCAAGCTTCGTGGGTCAAGAGCTCGCAGCGCTCAGCAGACTGGGTGAATTTGCAAACCAAGTTTTGAACCAATTCAAAGGCTTTGAGGGCGAGAGAAACCAAGACGGACAAGATCATTGGCAGCAGTCCTTTGACATCGAGGGCTTGGTGACCCAAGGCTTGGAAGATGGGCTGCAAGAGGAGATGTTTGGACAAGGCCCCCAGGTCTCAGAGACCAAGAGCGAGTCACCTGCACAAGTCACCAAAAAAACCACCATCTTGGCGCGTGGCGCGATTTTGCCCAACCACGCTTGGCTCTTGGTGTTTGATGACATCTCCGAGATCGTCTCCGCTCAACGGGCGCAGGCTTGGGGTGAGGTGGCAAGAAGGCTTGCGCACGAGATCAAGAACCCCTTGACGCCCATTCAACTCTCGGCTGAGCGGCTTGAGATGAAGCTCTCTGGCAAACTGGAAAAACCTGAGCAAGCCGTTCTCATGAAATCGGTCAAGATGATCGTGGACCAAGTCGATGCGATGAAGAGATTGGTCAACGAGTTCAGGGACTATGCCCGACTGCCTCAAGCAAACCTTGAGCCCTTGGATTTGAATGCACTGCTCTTTGAAGTGGTGCAACTCTATGGTGCTGGGGTTGAGGAACAAGAGGGCTCAAGGCCATCACCAGATTCGGTTGGTTTATTGGAGCTGCCCTTGGAATCCTCCACAGTGGCGCGCCCTTTGAGAACCCAATACAGTTGGCACCCCATGGATGGCGCTCAGGTTCACTTGGAGCTTGACTTGGACCCCACGTGTGGGTTCATCAAGGGAGATGCCATGCAGGTCAGGCAAGTGGTGCACAATTTGTTGCAAAATGCGCAAGATGCCACTGAGGATCAAGTGCAAAGGCGCTTGACGGTGAGCACCAAGTCCAGCACCCGGGGCGAGCGGGTTCGTTTGGTGGTGACGGACTCGGGTCCAGGATTTCCGGACTTTATCCTCAAGAGAGCCTTTGAGCCCTACGTGACAACCAAGGCGAAGGGGACGGGATTGGGGCTTGCGGTGGTTAAAAAAATTGCGGATGACCATGGGGCACGCATCAATTTAAAAAACCTAGAGCACAATGGGGCTATTATTGGGGCCCAAGTATCGGTATCATTCGAAGTGGCGCAAGAGCAACATGTTGAGGGTTAATCGGGCATATGGCAAATATATTGGTGGTTGATGATGAGTTGGGAATCAGGGACTTGTTGTTTGAGATTTTGAACGACGAGGGGCACACCGTTGAGTTGGCAGAGAACGCGGCACAAGCCCGTGCAGCCAGACAACTCGCGCGTCCAGACCTGGTGCTCTTGGACATTTGGATGCCCGATACCGATGGCGTGTCTTTGCTCAAAGAATGGTCAACACTGGGGCTTTTGAACATGCCCGTCATCATGATGAGTGGACATGCCACCATCGACACGGCGGT
>CAIKYO010000175.1 GCA_903831655.1 uncultured Burkholderiales bacterium | reverse complement strand
TGAGTGCCGGTTTAACGTTGGCTGGATCACTGAAATCAAAGGCCACCCCAGGCATCAAGACACGGTCAAAAAAGCCCTTTAGCATTGCTGGAAGTCCAAAACACCAAGTCGGAAAGCAAAAGACCAAGGCCTCAGCACGAAGGAGTCTGTCAACATAGCCTTGAACAGGAATTTGATTGGAGGGCACCTCGTGGTAACCCAAACGCTCCTCTCGACTCAAGACGGGATTGAAGTTCTCCGCGTAAAGATCACAATCATCGACCTCATGACCTGCTAAACGCAAATTGCTCAAAACCTCTTGGTGCAAAGCAGCGTGATAGCTCGTCTCAACGGGGTGACAGAAGATGACCATGACGCGCATAAAAATTCCTTATTTTGGTGCATTTAGCGATTAAGCGGATTTCCAGAACCCAATGTGGTGCACGGTGGACTCATCTATGAGCGAGGGACCAATGCATTCGATCGAGTGAGGGGAAGCTTTGAAGACATCTCGGCAAGACAGTTCAACGTCTTTTTGTTCACCAACCTCACCCCGGAAGGTTCTCAGCCGAACGGCATCGATACCAAAAATAACGCGCCCAATGCCTGACCAAAAAATCGCCCCTGCGCACATCACACAAGGTTCCCCTGAGGAGTAAAGGGTTGCCTTGGAGAGGGTTTCTCGGTCGAAGCGATTGGCCAAAAGGCGTACCGCTGAGGTTTCAGCATGCGCAGTCACGTCCCCGGTTTCAGTGCCTTTGTTGAACGCTTCGCACAGGATTTCACCTTCCTTGGAGACCACCACAGCGCCAAAGGGGCGGTTGCCACGGTCACGTGCGATTTTTGAGAACTCAATGGCATGTCTAAGATATTTGGCATCTCGCTCAGATAGAGCAACCTCTTGGGGTGCGTGGCTTGGATGATTGATTGTGTTCATGGGAGGGGGTCGAGTTGATCAGTGTGAAAGAGCGGTGGGCAGATCGATCAGGCAAAGGACAGAGGACAAAGGATAAAGGATAAAGTCTAGGCCGAATTCAAAACAAAGGGCTTTAGGCCTTATCAGTTGTGAATTTCTATTTCGTTGGCTGAGGTGAGCAAGTCCATGAGGCGTTTGCGAATGAGTAGTCCAGGTCTATCGCTGGGCATGGAGAACTCGATTCCCAATCGCTTTGCATCAATCACAGCGTCGGGGTTGGTGGACTCGAGGATATCTTTGTCCTCGCGAGTGATCACCTCATCAAAGTCAATGAGCATTTGAGCGGGGCAATCGGCCTCAGTATCGTTTCTGAATAGCCATTGGCAAAGTTGAATGTGTCCGTCGTCAATGGGAGTAAAACAGTTGAGAATGATGTGTCTAATGCCGGATGGGTATTCAATATCGAGTCTTCTAGAGAAGGGCAAAAAGTAAGCATTTCTCATGTGGCGAGTCGTGACCTCATCGCTCACGCCGCTTACCCTTTGAAACTTGGCGGGGTTTGCAGCTGGGACGATGGTTTCTGCATAGAACCCGTGCTCGTTATCAATCAGTTCGTACTTGCTTGGCTTGGGTTGAGAGGCGATACCAAATGTAGCTCGGTGCACAAAACTGAAGTGAGAATTGTCAAAAGAGTTCTCCAGTGCCCTCATAGGACTGGTGGCCCAAGTTTCGTAGAACTGAAAAATGGTTCTGTATTGGGGGTCTGAAAACTCTGGCATGGAGGGAATGTCTGCAACGGGATCCTCTAGCGCCACCCAGGCATAACCGTACGCACTCTTGCAATGATAGGAGGTGGTGCTCAGCTGAGCTGGAATGGGTTTGCCCTCTTCCCACTGCGGGATATCTACCACCTTACCCCCTCGGTCGTAGGTCCAGCCGTGATAGCCACACTGAATGTGACCATTTTTGCACCATCCTTTTGAGAGCTTCGCGGTTCTGTGGCAACAGCGGTCTTTTAAAGCAGCTGGCTCGCCTTTTGCATCTAAAAAAAGAACCAAGTCCTCCCCCAAAAGGCGAAAGGGTTTGGGGCCATCTTGAAGCTGGCTCAGGGGAATCACTGCGTGCCAGAATTTTTTGAAAATGGGTTGTTTGGTGGTAAGCATGTTGTTGGTGATTTTAGATGACTTTAGCAATATCCGTTCCACGGTCATGTGCTCTCGCATATTATCGATTGTCTGAAACGTGGCATCCAATGGATGTGAGTCAATTGATGTGATGTGGTTTCTAGTGCAACGTTTGATTTTTTCATTGAAGGGGTTATCGGCATGACAAAAAAAGTAATGGCCATCTCGGTTGGTAAGGTCAATCCTTTGTTTGACAAAGGCTCAGCACAGCAAGGTATGGTTTTAACGGCCATTCGCAAAACTGCCATCAGCACCTTGGACGAGCCGCTGGGGGTTGCCATCGGTTGGGAGGGGCTTGAAGGTGATGAGCAAGCAGACCTCCAAGTGCACGGTGGCCCAGACAAGGCCGTATATGCTTACCCCTGTGAGCACTACGAGTTTTGGCAGAGCCTACTCAAGCGAGAGGTGCACCAACAAGAAATTTTGAAGTGGGGCGCTTTTGGTGAAAATCTAACGGTTCAAGGATTCAGCGAGAGTGCGGTCTGGGTAGGGGATCTTTGGGTGATTGGAGATGTTGAATTGAGGGTGGTGAAATTGCGCGAACCCTGTTTTAAATTCAACGCCAAGATGGGCTACAAAGGAGCAAGCCACGCGATGGTTCAATCTGCCACATCTGGGTGGTATTTGAGAGTCATCAAAACCGGTTTGGTAAGCGCAGGAGATGAGATCAAGGTGTATCCTGGACCTAGGAAAATTACCATCAAAGAGCAAAACCAAAACTTGCTTGAGAAACGGTCAGGCGCAGCCTCTTTGTTTTAAACCATAAATCTTTGGACTCTATTTCTTGGGGGAAAAATAAGGGGCTCTACTTTCCGAATTGTTGATGTGCACAAATTTCTTGAGCAGCTCGATCAATAATTTTTGCTCATTGGGCTCCAAAGCGCTTAGGAGTTGGTCTTTCATAGACATCACCCCTTGAGCTGTTTTATCGAGCCAAGTCAGCCCTTTTCGGGTGAGGGTCAGTGAGAGCTGCCTTTTGTCAAGCGTGGAGGGGCTTCTTTTGATCAAACCGCGCTCTGCCAACTTTGCCGCACTCAGCGCGGTTGATGAGGTGTCAACACCAATGAGGCCCGAGAGACTGACTTGATCAATGCCAGGTGTTTCGTGAATCATCTTTAAAATTGCATATTCCCTTGGGCTCACCTCGCGACCGACTTTATCTGCGTACACACCCAATGCAATTTGATGAGCCCTTCTGAGTAGGTGTCCGGGTTGATCAAAGAGGTCCACGTTTGTTTGAACACCAATGGCTTGCTGAGAATACGAGTGATTTGGTTTTGAGATCATGGGTGAATATGGTAGAGAAAAGTTGTGCACGGAAATTCAGGGTGAATAAGGGTAAACACCCATGCTCTGGTTGATGCAGGAGGGCTTATAGTCTAATCTTCAGCATACTGAATAATACAGCAAACATCATGAACATGAATTCACTCACAAAACGCAGCTTGATTTTAGCCACACTGATTGCAGGTCTGGGGCTTAATGGTGTGTCCCAGGCACAGAGTGCCAATTTTAAAGTGGGCTTGATCCTTCCGATGACTGGACCCTTTGCATCAACGGGTCATCAAATTGATGCTGCTGTGAAACTTTTCTTGCAAGAAAATGGAACCACTGTAGCGGGACAAAAAATTGAAATTGTCCTCAAAGACGACGCGGGTGTCCCCGAGCAGACCAAGCGCATTGCACAAGAGTTGGTGGTGGGTGACAAGGTCGATGCCTTGGCTGGTTTTGGTATCACGCCCGCTGCACTGGCTGCCTCAAGTGTGGCCACCCAGGGAAAGATACCCGCCATCATCATGGCTGCAGCCACCTCGGGCATTGTGGCCTCATCTCCCTATTTTGTTCGCACAAGTTACACCATGACCCAGTCTGCAGGGACCATGGCAGATTGGGCAAATAAACAAAAATTCAGCAAAGTCGTGACGATGGTTTCCGACTACGGTCCTGGTATCGATGCGGAGAAGATTTTCAAAGATCGCGTGGTGCAAGGTGGCGGTCAAGTGGTGGGAGAGATCAGAGTGCCCATGAGAAATCCTGATTTTGCTCCGTTCTTGCAAAAAGTAAGAGATCTGCAACCCCAGGCCGTATTTGTATTCATTCCAAGTGGACCTGCGGTTACTTTGATGAAGGAATTTGTTGAAAGAGGATTGGATAAGTCCAACATCAAATTGATTGGTGATGGTGGTGTCACCGACGACGATACATTGAACGACATGGGCGATGCAAGTTTAGGAGTCGTTACTTCCTTTCATTACTCTGCATCACATGACTCTGCACTCAATAAGAGATTTGTAGAGGCATTCGGCAAAGCCAACAACGGGATGCGTCCCAATTTCATGGCGGTCGGCGGGTACGACGGCATGCAAGCCCTTTACAAAGCACTGCAAAGCACCAATGGGCAAGCCAGGGGTGAGGCCTTGGTAAATGCCATGAAAGGTTTGAACTTTGAAAGCCCCAGAGGCCCCATTCAAATCAATGCTCAAAGTCGTGATATCGTTCAAAATGTATACATCAGAAAAGTTGAAAAGAAAAACAATCAGCTCTGGAATACCGAGATTGATGTCAGCAAGAACGTCGCTCCTTGATTGATCAACCTATAGAGGACTTGGCCATGAACGCTCCACACCCTGTTCACTTTGAGAACTCACACTCTCCCTTTCCCATGAACCGATGGTGGATTGCGGGTTTTTCTTGGGAGCTCAAGGACAAGCCCGTTGCGCGCAAAATTCTAGGAAAATCCTTGGTTTTGTTTCGCACGCCCGACGGACAGGTGAGTGCGTTAGAGGATCGTTGTTGTCACAAAGAGTTGCCCTTGTCTTTGGGTAGCATTGAGGATACTGGGCTGCGCTGTGGCTACCATGGGTTGTTGTTTTCGCATGAAGGTGAATGCATTGAAATTCCGGGCCAAGAGATCATCCCAAGCAAAGCTTGCGTGAGACGGTTTCCCCTCATGGAAAGAGACAAGGTCCTTTGGGTTTGGATTGGGAAAACGGCCTTGGATCAACCAAGCGATGAACCACCCCATTACAGATTTCACAACGATCCTGATTTTGAGTTTGGAGGCGACTGTTATCACTACGATGCACCCTACCAACTCATTCATGACAATTTGATGGACCTGAGCCACTTGGGTTACGTGCACACCAAAACCATTGGTGGAAACCCAAAAGTTCACATGAATGCCAAGTTGAGCGTCACCCAAGAAGGCGATCAGGTCAATGTGGTGAGGTTGATGCCAGGCTCCCAGCCACCTCCCACCTACACAGCAGCTTGGCCTTTTAAGGGCTTGGTGGACAGATGGCAAGAGGTTGAGTTTCACGTATCCCATGTCTTGGTGTGGTCGGGTGCGATGGACCAAGGCTCAGGTAGTTTTGACGATCCCAACCGAGTTGGTTTTCACATGAGAGGGTTTCACGGTGTGACGCCTGAGACCGAGCACAGTACGCACTATTTTTGGACGATTGCCAACAACCCACAACCTGGCCGTGAAAACGTGACCCAACTCGTTGTTGATCAAACTGCGGCGACTTTTCTTGAGGACAAACTCATCATCGAGGCACAATGGAAAAACCAATGTCAGTTTGAGGAGCGCTCAACACTTAGCATTCACGTTGATGGCGGTCCCAACCGGGCACGACGCGTGATTGACCGACTGTGCCAAGATCATAAAGTCTCCGGCTAGAGTTTGTCCCTTTGCGCTTGGGTTTGGGATAGACGGAGCACTATCCTGCTGACAACTCGGGTTGCTGGTAGTCATTCAAGGTGGTTCTCCTCAACTCCCTGCGCTGATTCAAGTCGTAACGTCTGCCTCGGTGCAGTGTGCTTCGGTTGTCCCACATCACCAAGTCTCCAACCCTCCATTGGTGGGAGTACACGAGGTGCCTTTGCGTCGCGTGTTCGAGCAAATCCAATAGAAAAATTCTCCCCTCAGCGATCGGCCAATCCACGATGCGTTGAGCGTGTACGCCCACAAAAAGCAACTTTCTACCTGATCCAGGGTGCGTTTGAATGAGTGGCCAAATGGCAGGGGGAATGGCCTTTTTTTGCTCATCTGTGTAAGCATCGTCGCCCAATAAAATGCGTGTGTGAAGAGCGTAGTGCTCGGCGCTCAGTCCCTCTAACTCTTGCTTTAAGGCGGGTGTCAATTCGTCGTAGGCGGCTCTCAGATCGGTAAATTCGGTGTTGCCTCCTTCACTCGGAATGACCAAGGACTGAAGCATGGAGTAAGCCGCTTTAGGGCTCATGAAAGAGCTATCCGAGTGCCAGAGTTGATTGGCAAAGCTGGAGAGGTTCTTGGCCGAGTCTCGTTGATGCAATTGACCATCGAGTGCAACGTTGGATATGTCTATCAGTCTCTCGTCGGGCAGACGTTCTTTGCGTTTGAAGACTCTTTTGAGTCCAATGTCGAGTTCCCCAAAGGACTGGGAAAATTCGATTTGTTCTTCGCCGCTTAGAAATTGATCTCTCCATACCAATACGCCATATTGGTTCATGGCTGCGTTGATGGCCTTTCTGTCTGAGTCGCTAAGGGGGGACTTCAAGTCCACACCCCATGCTTCAGCTACAAATTTGGGGTGAAGTGGTTTGAGTTCAAGAGACATAGGGCATTACCTTTGATTGAATTAGTCTGCAGTGATTTTTGAATCCGACACCACCCTAGACCATTTTTTCATTTCGCTCAATAAAAAAGCTTCAAACTCTTCGGGTTTTGAGGCAACGATGTCCATGGCGAACTCATCACTCCTTTTTTGTAAATCGGGCAGGTTCATGACTTTTGCAAGATCCATTTGAATTTTAAGCACCACGGGTGCTGGCGTGCCTTTGGGTGCGATAAAGCCTAAAAGTGCGTTGACATTGAAGCCCGGTATCACCTCTTGCACGAGAGGGTAGTTGAATCCTTTGATTTTTTTGTCTCCCATGGTGGCGATCACTTTCATTTTCCCAGCTTTTACATAGGGACTCACCGATAAAAAAGGATCTACCACCACATCGAGTCGACCACCCAGGAGTTCTCCATGCGCTTGAGCGCTGCCTTTATAAGGGATGTGAGTGATTTGAAAATTAGCCGATTTTTTCAGTAGCTCAGTTCCTAGGTGAGTTGTACTCCCAGTTCCAGGTGTGCCATAGCTGAGCTTGTCTGGATTTTTTTTGGCGTAGGCAATCATCTCAGCCAATGTATCAAAGGGTGCATTGGGTTGAGCGACGATTGCCAGCTGCAAGTTGGCGATCAAGCTGATGGGTTCGATGTCTTTGACGGAGTCGTAGGGCAAGTTTTTGTACAGTGATGGGTTGACTGCAAAGGCGGAATTGATCATCCCAATCGTGTACCCATCGGGTGCGGATTTGGCTACATAATCGACTCCGATCACTGTTCCTGCTCCCGCTTTGTAGTCAATGATCACGGGTTGCCCCCACATTTCTTGCAGCTTTAATGCAATCAAACGGCCCAAAGTGTCAGTGGGTCCACCGGGGGGAAAAGGGATGATCATTTTGACCGGACCTTTTGGGAAATCCAAGGCAGCTGAAGGTGTTGTGGCGCTCGCAGCTTTTGTGTTTGAGGCGAAGATGAAAAGCGATGCGCTCATCATCAAAAACAGCCCAATTCTCAAGGTAATGAAAGGTCTAAGAGCGCTCATGGAGTTAGTCACTTGCTTCTATGTTGTTGCGTTTGATGAGAGACGCATAGTCACTTCTCTCTTTGTTCATGGAACTTGCGAGGGCGGATAATGAAATAGACTCAGGCATCAGCCCTTGATCTTGAAGTTTACTAACGAAAGCTTTGCTTAGAGCCAGATTGTTCAGTGTTTGGTTGAGGGATTGAATCACTGCAGCAGGTGTACCAGATGGGGCCACCAAGCTAAAAGAGCTGTGGGTGTTGATGCTAGGGTAGCCCAATTCAGCAAAACTTGGGAGTTTTGGCATCAAAGGGGATTTGTATTCGCTGGCCAATGGAATCAATTTCCCCGAGTTGATCAACGCCAAGGATGACGCTGTATCGGGCAGCATGAATTTGAGTTGACCTGCTAGGAGGTCTTGGTAAGCGGGTGCCACCCCTTTATAGGGCGCATGCAAAAACTGAGCGCCTGTTTTTTCTTCGATCATTCGAACACCCAAGTAAGTGGTGCTGCCAGTTCCCGCTGATCCAAAAGAGAGCATTCCAGGTTCTTTTTTGCCCCAATCGATTAAATCCTGAAAACTTTTGATGGGAGAGCCTTGGGGAACCACCAAGACCAAAGGACCCAAGACACGAGCAATGGGCGTGAAATCTTTTTCTGCATCGTAAGTTAAATTTTTATACAAGCTGCCATTGATGGTCAGTGCGGTATTGGCTGAGACCAAAAAAGTGTAACCATCGGGTGCAGCATGAGCAACAAATGAGGCCCCAATGTTTCCACTCGCTCCGGGTTTGTTGTCCACAATGAATTGTTGTTTGTAAAACTCCCCCAAGGCCTGACTCAAAATTCGTGCATACATGTCTGTGCCACCGCCCGCAGACGATGAAACCACAAGTCTGACAGGGTGACTTGGCCAATTGGATTCTTGTGCCCAAGTGCTTGCAGATGCACCAACGCATGCGATGGACAAAATGAGCCATCGTTTGAGACGATCAATATTGGAGACAGCTTGAAGCGGTGTTGAATTCATGGAACTCCTCTCTAATCTTTACTGATCTGCTTTGACCCCAGAGGACTTCACCACTTTGGCCCATTTTTGAACCTGGTTGTCCAAATAAGTTGCGGTTTGTAAGGGGTTCAATGCCATTGGATTTGCTCCCAGTTCTAGAAACTGGGATTGAATTTGTGGATCCTTCATGGCTTCAGCCACCTTTGCACTCAAAGCATTCACCACCGTTTGATTCATGCCCTTGGGTCCCACCAACGCAAAAAAGGAGGTGGATTGGGCATTGGGGTAGCCAGACTCTCCCAAAGTCGGAACCTCAGGGAGTTGAGCCATTCGGGTGTCAGAGGTCACGCACAAAGCCCTTAGACGTCCGGCTTTGATGTGATTCATCACGTTAGGTGGGTTGTCAAACATGGCTTGAATTTGACCTCCCAGTAAGTCCACGAGTTCAGGCGCAGCACCTTTGTAGGGTACATGCAGCATGTGGATATCGGTTTGTAAATTAAGCAATTCACCTGAGAGGTGAAAGGGTGAACCTGAGCCCGGTGAGCCATAGGCCACCGCATTGGGATGAGCTTTGACGTAAGCGATAAATTCTTTGAGCGTTTTGGCTGGTAGGTTTGAGTTGATCACCAAAACACTGGGTGACTCTGCAACGAGCGCAATGGCCTGAAAGTCTTTGACTGGATCGTAATTCAAATTGGAGAACAAGCTGGCGTGGATGGCCAAAGTGCTGGTATTGCCCAGTAAAAGTGTATGGCCATCGGGAGCTTCTTTGGCTACAAATCCTGCG
>CAIKYO010000174.1 GCA_903831655.1 uncultured Burkholderiales bacterium | reverse complement strand
TTGGCCGAAGGCCGGATTCCATAATGAGATCATTACGAGTGCAGTCAGATCAGGAATTTGGGGACTATGTTCAAGTGTGATGCAGTTTGTCGTCCCCTTTTATTTTGCAGTTGCTTACGGCAGTAAATCAAGTCAAGACATTAAACTTATTTCGGCGTTTATTTTTGTTTATACATTTCATAGTCTGATTTTTGGACTTACTACTGAGATTACGGGCTTAGTATTCTTAGCTAGTTTTTTTGGTATTACTCAAGCATTGGGTCTTGGTGAGTTGGTTTACATTGACTCTCAAAAAACTCAAATTACTTAGTTACCGAATGAACAAATACATTACCCCAGCTGGCGAGAGGTGCTACGCTGCAGCTGCCGAGAGGTTTCCTGGCGTCAGAGATGCCCGCTGGCGAAACCTAGATGCTGTCAAAAAGGCCAAGGACATTGTTGCTCTTATTAACCCTGCGATCCCCAAGAAGGCAGATCGAATTCGTATCCATGGTAGTGGTGACTTTTTTAAACAGTCTTACTTTGATGCTTGGGTCGAGATTGCTCGACTTAACCCCGACAAATTATTTTGGGCTTTTACAAAATCTGTTCAGCTATGGGTCAAACGAAAGGACGACCTACCCCAAAACTTCATCATGCAAGCTAGTCGGGGCGGGAAAAAGGACCATTTGATAGACGAACACAGCCTCAAGAGCGCGACAGTATTTAGAACACTTGAGGAGGCCATAAATAGTGGGATGCCTGTAGATATAGATGATACCTATGCTTGCAGTAATCAAGGCAGCTTTGCGCTTGTGGATAACTTTGGCCCAGATCATGGTGGAAGAGCCCTGCTTTCAAATGAATAATTTAGATAAACTCTAGTTATCTTTTTAAAAGCATTACAGTATTTTTGAGTTTAAACTAAAACTTCACAATGCAAAAATCTGGTTTTATTCCCAACTTAAGCCTGCTTACGGCTGGAGGGAAAATTTGCTGTTTAAGATGCACCGCCAAAAGTAAGCGCTCAGGTCTTCAATGTGGACGACCAGCTTCAAAGGAAAGCACTTCTGCTAAGTGCCACATGCATGGGGGTAGGGGCAGCTCAGGCCCCAAGACGGAAGAAGGGCGTAAGCGGATCGCTGCGGCAAATACCAAGACGGGTCAATACACCAAAACCACAAAGTTGGCAATGTCGAAAAACTCGGCTCATTTGGCGCAGCTTGAAGATGCAATGCATGTACTTGGCATGACAAAAGCAACCCGAACCCGGGGGCGAAAGTCAGCGTTTTATGTGCCGGTAACTAGTGTCCAAGGTGTTTGTCAGATGTTTCTTGACGCTGAATTACACAAGGCTGAAGCCTCGTCCGAAAGCTTCAAAAAATAAAAACATCGATCCCCTTGGACCGGAATGCTGCCACGGGTACTTTCGTAGGTTTTGTAGGTACCCCCAAATACATTTTTCAGTTGTTTCTAGTTTCAATTTTTTGAAAATAAAAAGAGGGGGTAACCCTCAAAACCTACAAAAGGTCTAATGTTACATTTCGGTTAAGCGAGTATTTCACAGTAGGTCGTCCGCCGCTTCGGATTTCGGTCTCGATCAACCAGTTGTATTCAACCAAAGCATCAATAGCATTTTGGGCTTGCTCCTTTGTTGAAAGTCCCGCCCAGCCTTTCAAGATCAATGTTCGACAAGTGAATCCGTCTGGCAGTTCACCATTCAGTAGCCGCTTAGCTAAACCCCGAATCGCTGCATGGTCCTGTCCAGATACAGAATCGTAGATCCTGTCAGCGTGCTTTTTTAAGTATTTCGCAAACTCAATTGCTCTATAGAGACAGTCTTCACACACCGGCCCGCTGTGCCCTTCCAGCAAGTGAAAAAGTAATGCTAAAGCAGGGATAAGGCTGCGGTACTTAGCGAAGTGACTTTGTCTAGCTGAGTCGAGCCTACCGCTAATTAGCATTTTCTCGTTTTGGACGTACCAAGAATTGAATAATTGCTGAGCCGATGCTGTGAAATGTAACAGTTGAGAACCATTAGGCAATCTAGCAGCACTTGGAAATGGTTGTTCAGTTAATTTTGGTAATGCTAGCATTGCTTGATGGTACTTTTCTATTGCAGTTTTATTTGGTGTTCTATCAACAAGTTGGAAGTTATCCTTTTGGTCAGGCCAAACAAGTAATTGAAAGCGTTGTAGCAACCCGTCGTTCTTAGTGCTACCTCTTTGCGAGAATTGAACGTATGCTTTAACTCGATCAGGTTGGAATCCGCCGAATACACTCAAACAGTAACGGTCCAAAGTAATCGAGCCACGACCGATCCGGTCGAATGAATAGCCACCAGTTCCACTCCACCCCGTTAAATAAAAGCCACGCGCAGCTTCTTGTCCAGCAGTGTCTAACGATTGAAGAAGACCAGAGAGTTCGTCAGCAAGAGCAAGAATACCCCTGGGGTTATCTGCTAATATGACGCCAAGCGCTTGATAAGTTGAATCGTGAACTACGTACCGCTCTCTTTTTGGCTCAACTGGTGGTATCGGCATCAAGCCAGTACTTTTATTTTTATTCCAAATAGCCAAAGCTTTCTCGTGTTGGATCATTGCTTGCTTGTACGTTTGCATGTCTTGCGCGTACTTCTGTGATGCCATGCTCTCTAAATGCTGAAGTGGCCTATGTGCGTGCTGAAGTGATGGAGTTTTCTTACTACCCGGGTCACCCACTACACCGCCCCAAAGCGCAGGGTAGACCTCCCAGCTTTCATCATTGGCATAGGGGAAGATTCCTACTTTGTTACCAACGACAGCCCCCGCAGCTGAAAGCATGCCCACAGCCAAATAGTCTGGCGGGCATTGCAAACGATCGGCTAAATCAATTGCTGCATCTCTGAGCGCATCTGGAAGGAAATTTTCATCAAGAACTGGTACTGACCGTAGAGCTGGCGGAAGTTTTTGTGGTTGTCCAAGTGGATTTACTTTACTCTTTTCAGTGCCCACACCCAGAAATTCTT
>CAIKYO010000173.1 GCA_903831655.1 uncultured Burkholderiales bacterium | reverse complement strand
TTAATTACAGCGTTTCCGCAAATTGTGACCATTCTTCCAGATGTTTTGATGGGAAAGGCTTAAGCCAAGACTTTGGGCTAATTTGATTTAACAAACTCAACTTAGATGCTTCTTGAAGTGTTCAATTGTTCTTTCCCAAGATAGTTTTGCAGCTTGCTCGTTGTACCGTGGAGTTGAGTTGTTGTGGAAACCATGTTGGGTTTCAGGATACGTGAACGCTTGGTATTCCACCTTATTTCTCTTTAGCTCTTGCTCATAGGCTGGCCACATTGGATTCATATTTGCATCCTTTTCAGCATAATGAATCAACATGCTGGCTTTGATGTTTGAGACTTTTCTCGCCTCTGGGGCGGCGCCGTAGTAAGGAGCCGCAGCCTTCAGAGTTGAACCCAACTCAGTGGCCAAGAAATTCGTTGTACTCCCTCCCCAACAAAAGCCTGTAACGCCAATATTTCCGTTTGATAACTCATGAGACTTTAAGAACTGAGCGCTATTGAGCAAGTCGATTCGAAGTTTTACACCATCCAGACGGCTTTGAAGATCACGTCCATCGTCATCGTTTCCAGGATAGCCACCAACTGGAAACAATCCATCTGGCGCCAATGCCAAAAAACCTTCAATGGCAACGCGTCTTGCAACATCTTCAACATAGGGATTGAGACCTCTGTTTTCGTGAATGACCAACACCACTGGAAAGGGACCACTCCCTTGAGGCTGAACCAAATATCCGCGCATTTTGGAGCCATTACCTCCAGGCGAATCATAGGTCACGTACTTGGCTTTGATTCGTTCATCGGTGAAAGAAATGGTCTGTGCTTTAGCGTAATCAGGCAATAAGGCTTGCGCCATCATAAGACCAGAGGTGGCAATCATTGAAGATTTGGATAGAAAATCTCTTCGACTCATTCCCCCGTGACAGTAAATGTCATAGAGCTCAAAAACTTGGCTGTCGATCTGCAAATCTTGTGTAATGGATTTAGATTTCATAACGTCTTTAAAGTGTGGTCAAGGATGACGCTTTCTCAATTCAAATTTTTGTATTTTTCCAGTGGAGGTCTTCGGTATGGTCTCAAACCTGATTTCTCTTGGAACTTTGTAATTTGCGAGTAAAGTCTTGCAATGATCAATTAACTCTTGAGCTGATACGGTGGAGCCTTCCTTCAATTCCACATATGCCAAAGGAGTTTCACCCCACTTTTCATCACTCTTGGCAACCACTGCACAAGTCATCACATGCGAATGGCGATACAGAGCGTCCTCAACTTCTAAGGAGCTGATATTTTCGCCTCCAGAGATGATGATGTCCTTGCTGCGATCTTTGATTTTCAAATAAGTATCGCTGTCCTTGACAGCCAAGTCTCCGGTATGAAACCATCCACCTTCAAATGCTTTTTCAGTGGCCTGAGGGTTCTTTAAATAGCCTTTCATGACAATATTCCCTCTGAACATGATCTCCCCCATGGTCTCTCCATCGGCTGGAAGAGCCTGCAGGTTCTCAGGATTGAGCAGCGTCATACCTTCCTGCATGCTGTAGCGAACACCTTGGCGAGCATTTAAGCGTGTTTGCTCAGACAGAGAGGCATGAGCCCAGTCGGGTTTCTTTACAGCAACGGCAGCTGGCCCGTAGACTTCAGTAAGTCCATAAACATGCAAGATATCAAAACCGATTTTAGCCATGCCCTCGATCATGGCTGCAGGTGGGGCAGCACCTGCCACCATCGCTTTCACGGGGTGTTCGATTCCTGCTCTCAAGTGTTCAGGAGCTGCAATTAAGATATTGTGAACGATAGGGGCTGCGCAGTAATGATCCACTTTGTGTTTTCGGATCGCATCAAAGATCAATTGAGGATCAATTTTTCGAAGGCAAACGTGCGTTCCGCCCAACATGGCAATGGTCCACGGGAAACACCATCCATTGCAATGGAACATGGGTAAGGTCCACAGATAAATTGGAAATTGAGGCATGCTCCATGTGGTAGCGTGGCAAATTGAGTTCAAGTACGCACCTCTATGGTGCGTCACCACGCCTTTGGGGTCGCCAGTGGTACCAGAGGTGTAGCTGACTGCAATGGCGTCCCATTCATCTTGAGGTCCTGGAAGATGGTCCATGGGCTCATGAGCTGAGAGCAAAGCCTCGTATTCATGTTCACCCAGCTTTGTCCCTCTTCCTTCGAACTCTGAATCACAAACATCAATCACGATTGGCTGTCGATTGAATTTTTCTTTCAAAATCTGCAAGGCTTCTGCAATGGTTTTAGAAAACTCCAAATCCGTGAGTAAAACCTCAACTTCACAATGGTTGAGTTGCCAAGCGATCAAAGCTGCATCAAGTCGCGTGTTTAATGTATTAAGAACAGCATTGATACCAGGAACTGCATAGTGAGCTTCCAACATCTCGGGCGTGTTTGAGAGCATTGCACTAACTGTGCCCCCTCTTTTGACACCCAAGTGTTTCAAAGCACTGGCAAGTCGAGCTGAACGCTCCCGCACCTCAGCCCAAGTGTAGGTTCTAGAGCCATGAATGACGGCAATTTGATCAGCAAAAACTTCTGCACTTCTTTCAACAAAACTGATTGGCGATAGAGGGACAAAATTGGCTGGGTTTTTATTTAAATGGTCATCAAATATCGAGCTCATGACAATCAGTTCCTTCATTGAGTAGACTTTTCTTGAACGAAGTCTGCCATATAGTAGACATAATTCCAATCCGCAGTGACACCGATTTCAACTGTCTTTGAGCTTGATCAATTACAGCAAAAGGGAATTCACTTCATCTAAATTCATACTAGGGTATGTATCATGTACAAAACGGCAAAAATAGAATAATTTAACTGGTTGATTTTATTGAACTTTTTTACAAGCAAATGTAGGAGAACCCCCTTGAGAAATGCACAAAGTGCCTATCAGCTCATTAGTTTCATTGTCGACAAAGTACCCAAAGCAGGCGTTGTCGTTGACGATCATGTCTTTGAAGCCAGTAAGTTACTGGGTGATGCAAAGATTAACTCGGTCATGGCGATCATGCAAGATTGGAGCAAAAATCACAAATTGCTGAGTCAAAAAGCCAAGGCAATTCGAAGCAAAGAAATCAAGCTCAAAGGAGTGACTTTTAAGAGTTGTAAATTGGCTGCTCCCCTGCTCTATCCTGGAGACATTTACTGTGCAGGAGCCAATTACACCGATCACATGCTTGAGATGTCGGTTGTGACGGGTCAGCCCTTGGGACCCAACATGAAAGAATTGGGTGAAATGCCCTGGCATTTTTTAAAATCATCAAGATCTAGTATTGTTGGCCCTAATGCAAAAGTCCCATTGCCTCATTACTCAAAGATGGTGGACTGGGAAATTGAATTGGCTGCGGTCATCGGTAAAGCCTGTCACAGAGTGAGCGCCAAAGATGCCATGAAATACGTGGCTGGTTATACCATTGCCAATGATCTTTCAGCAAGAGACGCCATGCGCAGACCCAAAAATCCGCCTTCCTCTCCCTTTCACATGGACTGGATTGGTCAAAAGTGTTTTGATGGTGCTTGCCCCATTGGACCTTGGATCGTTCCTGCCAGTCAGATCTCAGATCCGCATCAACTGGGTTTAAAGTTGTGGGTTAATGATGTACTGATGCAAGACTCAAATACATCCAATTTAATCTTTAATGTGGCTGAGCAAATCGAAGCCTTGTCCACACGGATTACATTACAGCCAGGTGATTTGGTGCTCACTGGCACTCCCGCTGGTGTAGGAATGGGACGCAAGCTGTTTCTAAAAGCTGGTGACCGTGTCAAAATGCACATCGATGAAATTGGTGAACTTCATCACACCATGGTGGCCTAAAAGTAATGCGCCATGAAAATGGCGCATTTCTTATCATCATCGTTAA
>CAIKYO010000172.1 GCA_903831655.1 uncultured Burkholderiales bacterium | reverse complement strand
GGGCGTTAACTGTTGATGGCGTTGCTGTTACGGTGGGACAATCTATTCTGGTTAAAAACGAAGCTACCCAAGCTAACAATGGTATTTATACCTATCATTCATCAATCCTTGGGACTCTCGCCCCTGTTTCTCAACCCTATAATCCCACAACCTTATTTTTGCGAATATTGATTTGAACCTACAAGTTTGAAGCACTGCTCTCCCTCATGAAACTGACACCCAAACCTTGGCTTGACAAATATCCTGCTGGCGTACCACATTCGATTGACACGGGTCACTACAACTCTTTGATTGATGTCTTTGAAGAGTCATTTGAAAAATTCCCCAATCGCCATGTGTGTGAATACATGGATCAATTTCTCACCTTCAAGGAACTCGATATTGCCTCTAGGAAATTTGCAGCCTATTTGCAAACCTTGAATCTTGAGCCAGGCGCAAGAGTGGCCATCATGATGCCCAATGTCGTGCAATACATGATCTCAATGGTTGGAACTCTGCGTGCTGGCATGGCGGTGGTCAACATCAATCCCCTGTACACCAATCGCGAACTCGAACACCAACTCATTGACTCCCAAGCCTCAGTGCTGGTGATTTTGGAGAATTTTGCTCACGTCTTTCAATCCATTGCCAAAGAGCTCGCACTCAAAAGCGTGATTGTCACAAGCGTGGGTGAGATGCTTGGTCTAAAAGGAGTTGCCATTGACTTTGTGCTTCGCAATGTCAAAAAAGTAATTCCGAATTGGTCCTTTGCACACACCAGCTTTAAAGCTGCGCTGCGCATAGGTCAAAAAAAGAACTACAACCGACCCGCAATCAGCTTGCAAGACATTGCTTTCTTACAATACACCGGAGGCACCACCGGCGTGTCCAAGGGTGTCGTTTTACTGCACACAAACGTCTTGTCCAATTTAATTCAAACCGAAGTTTGGCTAGAGCCAGCTTTGGTCAACGATCCCCAACAACCTTTGGTGTTTGTTTGCGCTCTCCCCCTCACCCACATCTTGGCTTTGACTGGCTGTGCGCTCTTGGGAATCAGAAAAGGCGGCATGTTGATCTTGGTGCCAAATGCCAAAGACATCGATGGCTTCATCAAAATGCTGTTGAAGCACCCCAACATCAACATCTTCCCTGGCGTCAACACCCTCTTTCATGCACTGATTCATCGACCAGAGTTTGCAAAAGTCACCTTCGATAACTTGATGGTGACTTTTGGCGGAGGAATGGCCGTTCAAAAGAAAACGGCAGATCTCTGGCAGGCCAAAACCGGCACACCGATCATTGAAGGCTATGGGCTCTCAGAGACCTCTCCGGTGGTTTGTGTTAACACCCCTTTTATACAATCCTTCACGGGTTCGATAGGCTTACCAGTGCCCAGCACCGAAGTGGTCGTGATGAACGACGAGGGCGAGGTGCTGCCCTTTGGAGAGACTGGGGAGATCTGCATTCGAGGCCCTCAGGTCATGGCCGGTTATTGGAACAAGCCACAAGAAACTGCTGAAACCATGACAGCAGATGGGTTCCTCAAAACCGGTGACATTGGAATAATCGGATCTGATGGATACATTAAAATCGTCGATCGAAAGAAAGACATGATCGTGGTTGCAGGCTTTAAAGTCTTTCCCAATGACGTTGAAGATACCCTCTCTTTGCACCCCGGAGTGCTTGAATGCGCTGTAATTGGCATTCCCCACCGAAAGCTTGGCGAAGTCGTCAAAGCCTTCATTGTCAAAGGCGTGGATGACTTGACGACCGATCAAATCGTGCGCTACTGCAGAACACATCTGGCAAGCTACAAACAACCCAGAAGAATCGAATTTGTAGACTCTTTGCCAAAGACCAATGTAGGCAAGATTTCACGTAAAGATCTGAGAAGCATTCAGCAGCCGAGTTAAATTTCTCCATCATTGCAGCCAATTTGAGATCTCTTGGACCATCGGAGCGACTGCATTGGGATCAAACACGGTTCCGGCCAGCACATGTTGATTGCTGCTCAAGCTGTAGTCAACTTTTACCAACTTCTTTCTAGAACTCCCAAAGGCTTCAAAGGCTGTTTTAATCTTGTCGGGCTCTACGACTTGATCGGCTTGACTGTAAAAAACCAAGACCGGCTCTTTGAACTTTGAGAGATCACTTTCACGAACCTGCTTGGTCAAGGCCATCATGGGAAAAAGTGCCTGCGTTGGATAGACCGTGGTCCAACCTATGTTTTGCCTGGGATCTTGAGACACCTCGCCACGTGAAGGTCCTTGGATGGCAAACGCCAATTGATGACCCCATGGTCCATTGATCAGTTCGGCTCGTTTGTCTTTGGGGCCAAAATTGGGGGAAATGAAGACATGAGCAAAGACATCTGACGCACGGTTTGAAACCGCAAACCATGTCGCCAATGTCGATCCCGTTGAGCAACTGATCACAAGAACTTGCTCACCAATAAGCTTGCCGATATCGACAGCTTCGTTGATATCGGAAAGCCAAGCTTGGACATTGGCATCACCCAACTCAGCGGCACCCTGGCCATGACCACTCAATCGGGTATAGAAAACATTCGCACCCAGCGACTTACCCACCTCTTCTGTTAGTGGAGCCGTTTCAAGTTTACTTGCAGAGAAACCATGGATATAAACCACTGACCACTTGGTTTTGAGAGGTTTACCCATTGCCCATACCACCTCCTTGGCCGTTCCTGGCCTTAAGTTTGGAACGCTGGCTTCTTGATGTGCCAACCAAGCATCCAACTTCAGCAAATCTTTGGGCACATCTGTAGTGCGAATGGGCTCATTGGGGCCAAAGGAATTTCTAGGCCCCAATAGCACAACACTTGAGATGACCAACAAAAATAATGCGAGCCATTTGTACCTGGTCAAGGGAGATGACTTCAATAAATCTCGTGGCATGCTTCACGCTCACTCAAGCTTGATGTTCACAGACTTCATCAGCTTTGCCCAACTGTTTAAATCGGTGCTGATTTGCGCTGCAAACTCCTCGGGCGTATTGCCCACCGTGTCCAACGCATCTTGGGTCAAGCGTTCTTGAAAATCGGGCCGCCTGATAATGGACAAAACATCGGCATGTATTTTCTTCACCAAGTCTTTTGGCATTCCTGCCGGCCCAATGAAGCCATACCAAGCATCTATGCGAAAACCTGGCAATGTCTCTGAGATTGCTTGCACCTGTGGCAAAGCTTTTGAGCGCTTTTCACTGGTGACCGCAATGGCTTTTAACTTTCCACTCTTTGTGAGTTGGATCGAAGCCGTGATACCACCAAAGATCAAAGGAACATGCCCTGCCATCACATCATTCACACCTTGACCAAAACCTTTGTAAGGAATGTGGGTAATGTTGATGTCGGCCATGTATTTCAGCATTTCCATGGACAAATGCTGCTGACCTCCTGGCCCAGAAGACGCGTAGCTCAAGGCACCCGGCTGTTGCTTAGCCATGGCAATGAGTTCCTTGACATTGTTAGCAGGGAAATTAGGAGTGGCCATCATCACAAAGGGACCCGAGGCGACATTGATGATGGGTGTCAAATCTTTGATTGGGTTATAAGGGACGGTGTTGTACAAATTAGGAGCAATGGTGATCGACGCATCGGCTGCAAACAATAGGGTGTAGCCATCTGGAGCAGACTTCGCCACAAAGTCAGTCCCAATCATGCCGCTTGCTCCCGTTTTATTTTCAACCACGACGGGTTGTTTCCAGAGAGTGGTGAGCTCTTGGGACAAAATTCGACCGTAGATGTCAGGTGTCCCTCCTGGTGGGAAGGTAACGATCACTTTGACTGGCTTGCTGGGGAAAGTCTGGGAGAAACCAGAATTCATCGCGCCAGTCAATGCAAGTATCGCGATACAACTCAATATCTTATAAAGCCCAGCTGTGCGCATCTATATCTCCTTGAATTGATTTAAAACAATGCAACTTCACTTCAGTTTCAAAACAATAGCATACCTTAGAGGTGAATTTTCTTGGGTTAAAAGATAAATGAAGTGAATTCACCGCTCCTTCAAACTCAAGAGATGAAAAGATCACAACATGAAAGACAGTAAGCTTATTGAATTTCCCCAACCTGAACATGTGGTTGCAGCTGCCGAGCACGTTCAGTCTGCTTTGAAATCTAGGAGCATCGCAATAGGTGCAGCCAAAGGGATCATATACAGCTTGATTGGAACTCTGGGCTCCTTGATCGGGGACCCGGACCTGCCCAACCATTTGCTCTCGGGCTACCAGGATGCACTTGAATTGGCTTATGAAGTTCAAGCCAAAATTCAAGCACATGAACAAAGCAGCAAGTGATCACCTTATTGTAAATTATCAAGATGCTAGCAACATCTGAGAAAAACCAAAGCACACTTTGGCCCAAATAAAGTACGAATCCTGTGCCTGATCACAAGATCAGTCATGCAAACCAAAACCAAGGAAATTCAGTCAATCTGATTCATCATGTTTTACAAAAGCCTTCACTTCTCAGTGATCATGCTTTGCATATTTGCTCAGCCATGCTGGGGCGTTGACAAAATCACGCTCTGGCCCACCATACTCTTCATCAAAGCACAGGATTTGTGCCAGTATCAAGATGCATACAGCTCAAGCCGAAGTGAATCCATTAACAAGGCCTCACATCAAATCGCTCAAATGATCTCATCTGGGGTAGATTCACAGAGTGCGGCCTCGATCCTCTACACCTTAGATGGTTTGGTCGACAAGAACCGCGAGCTGGCTACACAAGGCAAGGGAATGGACGTGTTGCTTGAGTCTTCGCTTAAAGCTTACGTTGATTTGGATACAACAGGCCTGAACTTAGAAAATACACGCCTTCAATTTGCAAGCCAAGCTTCAGTTGATCAATTCCTCAACGCATTGAGAGAAAATAGACGCTTGGAGAATTTCAGCTCAGTTGATCTCCTGGCAGTCAAAGGGTTTGTTTGGGGAACTTACAGTTATGCGCCCAACTGCCAAGGTGATTTATGGGTGACAGTACATGTACAACTACCAAAAAATGAGTCTGTTAGTTTTCAAGCACAAGGCAAACCCGAATTGGTGATGCAATCCATTGCATATCAAATGGTTACTCATTTTCAACGGACGCGATTTCCAACGGTGATTCAAATGGGCGACATTGCCTTGGTTTTGGTGGGTGCGCCCGGCACATCGATCAACAAAGCTCCAACACCCAGAGTCGCGGAAAATGCATGTACCATGGTCAAAGCAAGGTTACCCAAACTTCAGGAGTATGAGTTCATATCCATCCTGGGAAACTGGAGCGGTGGAGTTTCTCTGGGACACGAGTACTGGGCATTGTCCAATAACTTGGTGCTATCCCCAGACACACGAAACCCCTCTCCCGTAAGAAAACACTCAGAGGTCAACTTTGAGAACGTGAGCTTTTATTGTGTGAAATGAAAAATGGACTTGAAAGAAAGCCCCCCCTTTGTGCAATGACAAATAAGTCAGAGTTAGACCTCTACAATTAAGGCATGGACAAACTCATCAATGCTTTGCTTTTTCAAATCGGTTGGTTCATTTGCGCATCATCTGTGAAATTTGAGTTGGAACTACCTGCTTTGTCGCTTTGTGGGCTATTGATATTGATCCACCTGATCAGATCCAAGAATCTAACCCAAGAGTTGAGCATATCCGCTCTTGTTGTCGTTTTGGGGATTGGCGTTGACTCCAGCTTTCAATATTTACAAATCATCGATTTCTACGGATGGCACACAGCAACTTTAAGTCCATTTTGGGATTGGATGATTTGGCTGATGTTTGCCCTCACCCTTGAAAGCTCACTGGTATTTTTAAAAAAAATGAATTGGATGAGACAGGCTTTAGCAGGACTTGTCTTCTCACCAGTGTCTTATGTGGCTGGCTCTAGGCTAGGAGCAGCAAGCTTTGATGCGAGCTTGATGCATATTGCAGCCATTGGTGTTACTTGGATGCTTGTCTTTCCTGGTATTTTTTCACTTGTACAGTGGATCAATCCTGAATTCGAGTAGCCAAAGTCAATCAATCTTGCTCAATCAAGGACAAGGCAGCTGAGACTGCCTCTTTCGCATCTGTGCAAATCGCGCCTGCACCAAAGTCACTGGCTTTGTATTCTTTCAAGGTGAATATCGGCCCGCCCAATAAAATGACGACCCGGCGATTTCGAGAAAGTTTTTTGATTTGTGCAATCAGAGTGGCCAGATCATTCAATTGCGCCTGGATGCTGATGGACAGCCCAACAGCGTCAAACCATTCGTTGCTGACGGCTTGAACCAACTCTTTGATGGTCGGAGAGATTTCCATGACCACTTGCCAACCATCTTTGCGAAAAAACTCCGAGACGATCGTTGGACCCAATAAATGCTCTGAACCAGGCGCAGAGGCAATCATGATTCGCTTGACATCACCACTGACCAAGGGACCACTTTGATATGTATATCCTATGTCATGGGTCAAGGTATGCAATCTGGCCAATCCATGTGTCAAGGAATAGAAATCCAATTGATCGTTTTCCCATTGCACGCCCATCAGCCTGGCGGCAGGCGTGATCAGATCCAAAAAAATGTGCTCTTTACTCAACCCCTGAGAGAGCATTAGATTAACGAAATTCTGGGGCTCTAAATGGTCTTCCGATATGCAAAGAGAAACAAATTCATCGATTTCATTCTCAGATGGAAGCGATCTTTCTATGAGTGCATCGCTATAAACTGAAGGGTTGATGCTTTGTGAGCCCAACAAGCGAGGAATGATGTCGGTTTCAATAACAGACAAGATAGAAGTCATGCATTCATTCGAATGACTTGACATCATCTTAGACATATCATCGTTAGAAGCCGATTGACCTTTTGAAAACATAGAACTCGCCATCAACGAAATTTTATTGATTGAGAAATGAGCGTTCCATAATTTCCCTGCAATGAACTGATTCATGAGTGTTCACTCTTTAAACAGCAAGAGCGAAATAGCCATTGCAAACTTAATTTATTCGAATCATACAGAATCTGCAAGAGCGAAACCTTCATAAAACGGGTATACCCTTGGAATCATTTACCCTTGTTAAGCTTTATGTTAGATAAGGTAGAACAACTCCATCCTTCTCATTCAAAGCATATTAAAACGATCTTTTAGGTAACTGGGCTTGACTTGTATTGATCCCAATAAATTTCATGGCTAGGGTTTACCCCAAATCATATTAACTGAAACCTCTGTGCTTGAGTGTCCCAATGACTACTTCACAAAAGTGACAAACCACTACTATTTATTGTACAAATTTGAATACGTTAATAGTGATGAAATGTCTATAAATCAAAGGCTTAGCTTAAATATATCTTTTTGATAATTCTGACCTCTCCCCTTTATTCCACCCGGATCAGACACATCAGTTTTCAAAACATTACTGCGCCGCAACATAAGTAAATCAACTTCTTGAATAACATATTCCTGTAAAAGTGTAAATATTTATTGACTTTTGAATATGTATATCTAGAATTACACATTAATAGGTTTGTAATAAGATTCATGACCATGACGGCCGTGGAAAACCTTGGTGCGGGTTGAGCACTGTATTTGAACTTTGATAGGAGAAAAACCAATGACTGATCATAAAGTTTGGCCAACAGGTTTAACCGAAGCCGAGTCAGAGGAGCTTCATAGGCATCTCATCCAAGGAACACAATTCTTTGGAATGATCGCTGCCTTTGCTCACCTTTTGGCTTATATCTATTCGCCTTGGCTTAAATAATTAAGAGGTAACGCAAATGATTTACGGAAAAATGTGGCTAGTGGTTAAGCCCTCAGTGGGAGTTCCACTCATTATTGCGGCTGTAGCTGTTGCGTCGTTTTCGGTGCATCTGGCTATTTTGAATAACACAACTTGGGTTAAAGCTTTCCTCAACGGAAATGCAGACAAAGTTGCTGTATCAGCTCCTGCGGCTCCAAAATAGCTGTTGGATAAGCACATGGATCAAGCCTATTGATCCATGTGCTTTTTTGCTTTGAATCGCATTTAGATTGAATGCTAAATTAATTCATCAACTGAAATAAGCAATGAGCAATAGTTCATATTCTAAAAAACTGCTTCATTCTTTGCTACAGCGAGGCACCAAGTTTTTGCCTTTCGCAGACGCTGCTTCAGTTGATTTGCCTTTAACAAGGTTGCTAAGACTCTCCTTGTTTCAAGTCTCTGTGGGACTTGCACTTGCATTGCTGATCGGTACACTCAACCGCGTGATGATTGTGGAACTTCATGTTCCGGCTTCATGGGTCTCGGTAATGGTGGCCATGCCCATTGTGGTTGCACCTTTTAGGGCCATTATTGGCTTTAGCTCTGACACTCACCAGTCAGAGCTCGGATGGAAACGAGTACCCTTTATCTGGAGGGGAACTTTGGTCCAATTTGGTGGACTCGCGATGATGCCATTTGCATTGCTGGTTTTATCAGGGAAAGGGCATGCCGCCGAAGCCCCCCTTTGGATTGGCCATTTGGGTGCTGGAGTAGCGTTTCTTTTGGTTGGAGCTGGATTGCACACCACACAAACTGCGGGCTTAGCCCTTGCAACCGACTTGGCCCCTGAAGAGTCTAGACCCAAAGTAGTGGGCCTCATGTACGTGATGCTTCTCATTGGCATGATGGTGAGCGCCTTGGGCTTTGGGTCCTTCTTATCTGAATTCAGCCCTGGACGGCTGATTCAAGTGATACAGGCCTCTTCGCTGATCACGATTGTGCTCAACATCATTGCGCTCTGGAAACAAGAAAACAGAGTCAGAATTCCCCTGGAAAGTAGACCCAAGACAGAAAACTTCAAGGACTCTTGGATCAGATTCAGTCACGGTGGTCAAGCCATTCGCCGTCTCATTGCAGTGGGTCTAGGAACAATTGCATTCAGCATGGAAGACATTTTACTCGAGCCCTATGGGGGAGAAATTCTACACCTGAGCGTAGGAGCAACCACGGCCCTTACTGCAACCCTGGCATTGGGTGGCCTGTTTGGATTCGCCCTCGCCTCGAATGTGCTGAGCAAAGGGTTTGATCCTTTTCGAATGGCTAGCTTAGGAGCATTGGTTGGCATACCCGCTTTCTTGAGTGTCATTGTCTCCGGTCAAATTGACTCCATGGTCATGTTTGCATTTGGCATATTCTCCATTGGCTTTGGCGGTGGATTGTTTGGACATGGAACTCTGACCGCAACGATGAATTTGGCACCTGAAGGGCAAAGTGGATTGGCTTTAGGGGCGTGGGGTGCGGTCCAAGCGACTGCTGCTGGATTTGCAATTGCAGCAGGCGGCATCATTCGAGATGTTGTTGATTCAGCGTACCAGGCCCCTTTTGGGTATGATGCTGTTTATGCGGTAGAGATGGCACTCTTACTGATCACGATGATCACAATGATCCCACTCATGAAAAAATTACCGCAAGTCATCAGGGTTTAAGGTCACCAATTACAATTCAAAACCAATTTTTGTTTTTCACCAACCAAGGAAATAAAATGCAAAATCACACCGGCGCTTTACTCATCATTTTGTGGGTTGTTGTATGTGTATTCTGGATGCTCAACCAGTTCCACAAAAGCAACTTGAGAAGAGACTACCCAGGTCAAATCAAATAAATTTCCCGACTCTGGGAATCGAGAAATCGTCATTGAGATTGCCTGATTCTCTCAGGCCTGATTCAAACTTTTTCGCCAGCTGTCCTCGATTTCTTGAGTGCTCATTGATTCAAGTTGATCAGCTGTGAAGTGGCCGCTATTGAGCAAATGCTGCTTGTAGCCGCTTAATTGTTTGAACTCAAGATATTGATAAATGGGAACAAGACCCAGTAGCGGGATCAAGAAAAAAAGCATCCCATAAGGATAAAGTGGCAATCCAATGAAGACGCAAATTTTGTAAAGAACAAATAAAACTGCAACAAAACCTGCTGCCATCAAAACATTTTTTCCAAACATATTTCACCTCCATTGGTTACCCAACTTTCATTAACCGGCCGAAATCCAATCACTGTCCTTTTAAAACGGAAAACAAAATGAACTCACTCATGACATTCACAAAAGTTAAAAAGTACGTAGACATCAAAGCTTTGGCCTTCATTGCCATTTTATTCGTGGGCTTTTGTTCGTTTTTCACGCTGGCCTATTGGATCAGCTTCATGAACTTTAATTGAACTAAGTTTTTGAACCACTTAGAATTCTAAAAAAGTCGATCTCACAATCCGTTTAGAACGACGGTTTGCCAATTGAGCGCAGTTGCAATCGATACCCAAACGAAGTAGGGCATGACCAAAAAAGAAGCCGTCTTGGAGGTCTTCCATTGCACCACGATAAGAGAGAGCACAGACAACAAAAGTGCAAAGCATTCTATGAAGGACAAATCAGGTCTGTGCATTTGAAAATACAAATAGCTCCACAACATATTCAAAGCGCCATTGACCAAATACAAAATCAGGAAAAGCATT
>CAIKYO010000171.1 GCA_903831655.1 uncultured Burkholderiales bacterium | reverse complement strand
GGGTTTATCCGGTATTTGATTTAATTTTTCACAGTCTTTGATGTATGAGTCAATAGATTTATGAAAAGATTTTTCAAATTGAGTAACAGATTCACCGTGAAATACGATGATGTCATCAATCTCTAAAACTCGACCAACTATTATCTTGTCCTCTGCATCAAACTCCATACTTACCTTGTAGCCTTTATATTCCATTACATTTGCAATCATGGCTTAATCTCCAATTTATCCAAAAAATCTCTAACGCTTTTAACTCTGTATCTCAATGAATCACGATTGGGGT
The DNA here is from genome assembly GCA_903831655.1 of uncultured Burkholderiales bacterium. Lineage (GTDB taxonomy): Bacteria > Pseudomonadota > Gammaproteobacteria > Burkholderiales > Burkholderiaceae_C > Limnohabitans. Next base: position 12,575 of record CAIKYO010000171.1, on the reverse strand, counting down.
GGGGTCGATGCACATTAAGTCGTATTGAATTCATTTCAATTGTTATTGCCGAACCTCCAGAACTTACAACAGTACAACCAATAGCAATTAAAAAAGATTCAATTTGATCCCAAGGTATTGAGCCCTGAAGTGGATCCTTATAAATCAAAAGTAATGTTTTTTTATGTTTACTATTCACTTAATTATGATATCACTTTTTTAAAAATATGCAATCATAAAAAACAACTTCTGTTGTATCAGAATGATACAAAATCATCAATTAAACAGTTTATTAAACAGTCGTGTTTTTTGGCTTTAAGTTATTGATTTGTATTGATATTTAGCGAGCCTGTATTCCTGTTAAGTGCGACCGAGTCTTTCACTCCTCACATGAAAAAGGGCCAAATGAATTTGGCCCTTTTCTTTTGTCGATGAAAGCTGAAGGCTTAACTTGAGCCCCAGACCTCTTGGGCCACGGTGGTGACCAAATTGAGTTTGCGCCATTGATCATCCATGGTGATGATGTTGCCCTCTACCGTACTGGCAAAACCGCACTGAGGACTGATGGCCAAATGCTCCAGGGGCACCAACCGTGATGCCTCGTCGATTCGACGCTTCAAAGTGTCTTTGCTCTCGAGTTGACCAAATTTAGTGGTCACCAAACCCAAGACCACGCGCACGTCTTTGGGAATGAACCTGAGGGGCTCGAAGTCTCCGGATCTCTCATCGTCGTACTCCAACAAAAAGTGATCCACCTTTAAGCCGCCCAGCACCGTTTGTGCAATGCGCTCGTAGCCACCCTCGGCAATCCATCCGCTTTTGGAGTTACCCCTGCAAACATGAATTCCGATGGCTGTATCGGGTCTGCGCTTGGAGATGCATGCATTGGTGAGGTCCACGTATTGCTGTAAGCGCTGTTGTGGATCGTCACCCGCTTTGATGACCTCTTGCCTCATGCGCTCGCTGATAAAGTAGGTCATCAAGGGGTCATCAATTTGGATGTACCTGCAACCAGCATCCTCGAGAGCTGCAATCTCCTCTTGATAGACTTTGACCACATCTTCAAAGAAGGCCTCGATTTGAGGATAAGCCGTGCTTGAAACAGCTGCCCTTCCACCATGAAAATGCAGGCGCGTTGGAGACGGAATGGTGACCTTGGCCGTCTTAGACGTGACACTTTGTAAGTGTTTGAAATCGGAGACGGTGACAGGTGACTTGAGTGAAATCTTGCCAGTGGTGAGCACGTTTTTAGGAACGTACTGCCAAGCGTGATCCCCATCCGAGTGGTCATGCCCACAATCGCTTGCAGTGTTTTGTGTAGGAGCCACAAAAGCTTGAGCCGCAACCCCTTCTGTGATTTCTACTCCAGACAAGGCTTTGATGAAATCGATCCACCAATTCTCACGCCTGAACTCCCCGTCCACCACAACCTCAAAGCCCGCAGCCTCTTGCTCCTTGACGACTTGAGCAATGCACTCGTCCTCAGTAGCGCGCAGTTGCTCAGCACTCAAATGGTTCTTGGCAAACTCCTCACGCGCTTGGAGTAAGGATTGGGGACGAAGTAAGCTGCCGACTTGGTCGGCACGAAAAAAGACTTTTCCCATTATTTCTTTCTGGGATCTTTGACGTCCTTGATCTCTTGGAACTCGACGTTGTAGAGCTCTCCATCAGCCTTGCTGCGCTCAACGCGACGAATGTAGATGCTTTGCACGATGTCACGGGTTGTGGCGTCCACGTAGATTTGACCTCTTGGGCTCTCAAAAATCTGACCCTTCATCGCAGCCAAGAGTGCTTCACCGCCCCCTTTGCCCTTGGTCGCTTTCAAAGCCTCATAAATCACCCTCATGCCGTCATACCCAAACACGGCAACCGCGTTGGGACGAAGCTTGGGGTTGTACTTCTTGAAGTCTTGAACAAACTTTTTATTGATCTCTGAAGGGTGAACCGTTGAGTAGGGGTAAGCGGACACAATGCCAAGGGTTGCATCACCCATGCCGTTCAAGATGTCGTCATCAACCACGTCTCCAGTTCCAATCACGCGAATGCCGGTCTTATCCAAACCTCGTTCTACGAATTGCTTCATAACGGCTGTGCCCACACCAGAGGGCACAAAGATGAAGACGGCCTCTGGGGAGAGTTCACGCACGCGCTGCAAATATGGCGCAAAGTCATTGACCTTAAAGGGCACGCGAAGGGATTCCAAGACCTGGCCGCCATTGAAGAGGAAACGGTCTTTAAAAGACTCCTCTGCATCGATGCCAGGACCGTAATCAGAGACCAGGGTCACGACTTTTTTGATGCCATTTTTTGGCGCCCAGTCGGCAATGATCACACTCGCTTGGGGGAGTGTCATGGACACTCGCACCATGTAAGGCGTCGAATTGATGATCGAGGATGTTGCCGCCAACATGTCAACCATGGGGATTTTGGCTTGGGTTGCAATGGGTGCAGTGGCCAAGGCCAAGGGAGTCAAACCAAAGCCAGCAAAAACGTCGACTTTGTCGTTGACCGCCAACTCTTGGGCCAAACGTTTGGTCACATCAGGGGTTCCAGTGTCGTCTTTGAGAATCAACTCAACTTCGCGACCATCCACTTTGTTCCCGTGCTGTGCCATGTAGAGTTTGGCACCGGCCAACATCTGAGCGCCTGTGGACGCAAATGGCCCCGTCATGGGCGTGATGAATCCGATTTTGAACGGCGTGGCATCTGCAAAGCTCAACTGAGCAAGCACCGTCAGGCCAAGAGCTGATAGCGCTTTGATCCATGGCAATTTCTTCATGATTTCCCTTTTATCTGGTGTTGGTATCTTGCTCCAATGTTTCACCAATGAACAAGCCGTGAAGTGGCATGGTGCCACAAAGCCCTCTTTAGTCAAGAGTGAGAACACTTAGCAAAAACGTGTTCCCAGCTTTCGCGGGCACTGTGGCTCAATGATAGGATTCTCCTAAAAGTAACCGCTCCACAAAGGAATTATAAAAGATGCTACCCAAACTTCCTGCTCGCTACGATCATGTTGGCAGTTTCTTGAGACCCGAGTACTTGCTGTCTGCCAGAAAACAAGCCCAGAGTGGGCAAATCAGCGCATCCCAATTGCGTGAGATTGAGGACAAAGCCATCAAGGAGATCATTGATTTCCAGCAAAGTGTGGGCCTCAAAGCGATCACCGATGGCGAATACCGCAGGACATACTTTCACATCGATTTTTTAGAGCAACTCGGTGGCGTGGCCACCGATATTCCCTTGTCGGTTTTGAACCCCGACGGTACCACTGAGCCGGCACCTCCAGCCATCCGAGTGGTGGACAAAATCAAGCACTCTAAAAACATTCAAATCGATGACTTCAATTTCCTCAAGAGTCAAATTCGCCCCGATTTGACACCCAAAGTCACCATCCCCTCTCCCACCATGTTGCACTTCAGAGGTGGAAGGGCTGGTATCAGCAAGACCGCCTACCCAGAGCTCGATCCAGACTTTTATGAGGATGTGGCCGAAGCTTACGCACAGGAGCTTCGAGCCCTCTCAGCAGCGGGTTGCAACTACGTTCAAATGGATGACACCAACTTGGCCTACCTGTGTGACGAAAAGATGCGCGAAGCCGCTCGCCAAAGAGGAGATGACCCCAACGAGCTACCCCACCGCTATGCCACCTTTATCAACAAAGTGGTTGCCAAAAAACCAGCCGGAATGCTCTTGGCCATGCATTTGTGCAGAGGCAACTTCAAGAGCTACCACTTCGCTGAGGGCAATTACGAACCCGTGGCCGAAGCGCTCTTATCCGAGATGAACATCGACGCGTATTTTTTGGAATACGACGATGACAGGAGCGGAGACTTCAAACCCTTGCGCTTTTTACCCAAAGACAAAATCGTGGTCCTCGGACTGGTCACGACCAAACTGGGCACGATGGAGAGCAAAGACGATTTAAAGCGTCGAATCGATCAAGCCGCACAATACGCCCCCATGGAGCAACTGGCCCTTTCACCGCAATGCGGCTTTTCAAGCACCATACATGGCAACAACATCCAAGTCGAAGAGCAGCGTAAAAAGCTACGCTTGGTCATCGAAACGGCACAAGAGGTTTGGGGTGAAGTTTGATCAGGCCTGAAGGCCTGCATCCTCTTTTTTCACTCATACATGGAGAGCACGCGTGAAGGCGATTCATTTTTTAAAAACAGGTGACCTGAAAAATCTCACCTTCATCGACCTCCCCACCCCAATACCCAACGAGGGCGAAGCCTTGATTCAAATCAAGGCAGCAAGACTCAACAAGAACGACCTCTCCAATGTCATGGGGCGAATGCCCTACACCACTGCCCCCAGAACACCGGGGAGAGACTATGCCGGCGTCGTTGTTCAAGGACCTGAGGCTTGGCTGGGTCAATCCGTATGGGGCACAGGCTGTGACAATGGTTTTACCATTGACGGCAGCCACGCGGAATTCATGAAAGTTCCCCTCTCCGCGTTAAGCCTCAAACCCCAAAACCTCTCCTTCATTGAAGCGGCCAATTGTGGAACCCCCTTTATCACCGCTTGGCATGCACTCGAGCAAAGTGAAGTTCAAAGTGGCACAACTTTGGCCATCATTGGGGCCAATGGTGCAGTGGGGCACGCAGCCACTGAGCTGGCCACAGCCAGAGGCGCCAAGGTTTTGACTTTGGTTCGAAAACCAGAACAGGCCACACATTTTACAGCTCAGGGTATTGCATCTGCTGTTTTGCCTAGCGCAGATGCCAACTCCACAAGTGAACTCAAAAACACCATCCATGGGCACTTTGGGTCTGGTGCAAAAGTGATCTTTGATACAACAGGCTCTTGGCTCGCGCCCTCCATTGCAAGCCTGGATCGGCATGGCTGCGTGGCTGTGATTGTGGCACCAGGCAATGGAGAGGTGAACATCTCAGTGCGAGACCTCTACCGAAGCGGCTCATCCATTGAGGGTGTCAATTCTTTGCTCTACAACGCAGCTGAATGTGCAAAAGTACTCGACCTCCTTCGCCCTTTGTTTGAAGTGGGACAACTTCGTGCGGATGGCAACATTCAAGCTCACCCACTCAGTCAAGGCATTTCAGTCTTTGAGGCCTTGAGTCAAGGGGTGGGTGGACAGCACGTTTTCTTCAACCCATCAGAGTAAGTGCCCATGTTCATTGCAGACGCACACATCCACCTTTGGGAAAAGGGAACGCCCAGATCAGCCCACAGACAATTGCCCTACATGAGCGGCGAAGCTCTGAAAGACATGGACCAAGCAGGTGTGAACGTGGCCATCATTCAGCCCCCCGCCTGGGACCCTGACGCCAATGCCATTGCGATCGAAGCGGCATCAAAACATCCCAGTCGTTTTGGCATTTTGGGCAACTTCTCCCTCCAAGCACCCAATAAGTTGGAGATCTTGTCGGACTGGAAAAACCAAGCCGGAATGCTTGGGCTGCGCTACATCTTGAACGACCCATTGCACGCCCAATGGCTTGGCGGCGCAGAGCTCAATTGGTTGTGGTCAATGGCACAAGAACAATCGATTCCAATTGCCATTGCAGCGAGCTCACACTTGCCACTCCTTGGTCCAATCGCAAAGAAACACCCTCACCTGAGACTGATCATTGACCATTTAGGCGTGCCTTTGGATGCGAGGGGCGAGCGTGCTTTCTCCCACATGAACCAACTCATGGAGCTGGCCCAGTACCCCAACGTGGCCATCAAAGCAACGGCCGTCCCCTCCTACGCCGAGGACCCCTACCCCCACCCAGGCATTCAAGCTCAACTCAAACGTATCTTCAACGCCTTTGGCGCCAATCGATATTTTTGGGGAAGCGATATCACAAAACTAAATTGCTCTTGGCTTGAATGCATTGAACTCTTTACACATCACTCTGCGTGGATGAAGCCCAGTGAACTAGAACGGGTCATGGGTAAAGCGCTACTGGAGTACTTGAATTGGGAGCCTGAGCTCACCAAGGACTAGTGGATGCAAATCGATCCCCAAAACAAAGCGGGGACCCAGGGTCCCCACTTTGTTGAAAATACAAAAAAATCAAACTTCGTTGATCACTTGCAATTCCATGGCACCAATGCCATCGATGGTGCCCTTTAAATGGTCTCCATGTGCAAGTCTGGACACTCCCGCTGGTGTACCCGTTGTGATCACCGTACCTGCCTTTAAGGTACAAACGCTTGAGAGAAAGCGAATCAATTCACGCAAATCGTTGATCATGTCTGAGGTGTTCGCTTTCATGACATTTTTACCATTTTGTTCAACATTGATGTTCAAAATGTGAGGGTCTTTGATTTCATCGGCCGTGACGATCCAAGGACCTAAACCACAAAAAGTATCAAAACCTTTTCTGATGTTGCGGGTATTTTGACGGCCTATGCCCCATGGATCCCGGATACTGATGTCCCAACACATGGTGTAACCAAATACGTAGTCGAGTGCATCCTTAGAACTCACATTCCTGGCGGTCTTTCCAATCACAGCGGCCAATTCACATTCAAAGTCAACGTGCTTGGAGACCTTGGGCAAAATCACTGGGCCACCGGGGCCGGTGATGGATGAGTTGGGCTTTAAAAAGATCTCGGCCATCAATTCGTCCGGTGTCAAAGATGACCTGTCGCTAGAGCCCACACGACCAATCATCTCTGCTTGGTGCGCCTTGTAGTTGGCTGCGGCGGCCCACACTGCGGGGGGATTGATCAAGGGAGAGAGCAAATGAGCCTTGGACAAGTCAATCGCATGCTCCTTGTGAGAGGTGATTTTGGCAATATCTCCTGGATGATCGACCAAATGAGCAATGATCTCCTCCATGCTCGCGTGGGCAGGCAAGCCAGATGCTGTCAACGCTTCGGAGACTGGGTACACGTTGTGTCCATCGACCCAACCGACTGAACCCTCGTTGTAACGACATAATTTCATGAATTTTCCTTGTTAGAGTTTGAATTTTAACGGATCAAGTTTTAAGTGATCGCAGTTGCTTTTTGTCAGCACTTTTGGGTTTCCTGTCACTCCAAAGTGATCACCCCTTCTTTGAAGAGTTGGGTATAGACCTTGAATTCGGAGGCCAATCGCTCGCTGATCACCTGAGGTGAGTCGGTATTGGTCTCAGCACCCTGGTCCAAAATTTTCCCTTTGAATTTAGGATCTTGAAAGGCGGTGGTGAGTTTTTCAGTCAAAAACTTTTGCGCTTGAGGATTCATGTTCTTGGGTCCAAAAAATCCAAACCACACATTCATGGACCAGTCTGCAATACCTGCTTGAGCAGCTGTGGGCACATCGGGCAACGCCGTCAATCGATGAGTCCCACTCACCACCAATGGAACCACTTGACCATTTTTAATGTAACTGCGAACAGTGCCCAAACTGCTGGAGAGGACTTGAATGCGACCCGCCAATAGATCTGTCATTGCACCACCCAGGCCCTTATAAGGAATATGGGAAAACTGCGTTCCCGATATTTTGCCCAATTGACTGATGGAGATGTGGGGTTGAGTTCCTAGGCCTGCAGAGCCATAAAAGACTTCCCCTGGTTTGGACTTGGCCAAGGCCACCAAGCCAGCGATATCGTTGATGCCCAATGATTTGGGAACCACCAATAAATGGGGGCTCTCAGAGGCGATGAAAATGGGCGTTAAGTCTTTGGATGGATTGAAGGTGGAGCCTTTTTCTAAAAAAGCTTTGATGAGTAGATTGCCATTGGGAGCCGCCAAGATGGTGTATCCATCGGTGGGGGAAGCCATCACATAATCGGATGCTACGCCCCCCGTCGCCCCTGCTTTGGTCTCAACAGAGACCGCAACGCCTTGTTGGTTCAATGCATCCGCTGCCAAACGGGCCATTAAATCGGTGGTCCCGCCAGGAACACTGTCCACAATGAAGCGTATGGGGCGGTTGGGATAATTGCTCTGAGCCATCACCAGCCCCAACGAACTGAGCGCAATTGATACAACCAAAAAGCAAAATCTCACAATCATGGCTACTCCCTAAAGGTGCCATATTGTGCATTCTGAGGGGCTAGTACGATCTCATCGTCTTCCCTAAATACACGCAGAAAATCAATAATTGCTGAGTGAGAGTGACTTGATGATGGGGGTGAGCTGCTTCTCATCATTTTTCACATAATTGGTAAAAGCCTCTGGCCCCATTACCGTGGACTCCGCACCCAAACTCATCAACAATTCCTGAGCTTTGGCTGAAGACATGACTTTTTCCATCGCTTTGTAGAGTTTGTCAACGATCGCCAAAGGCGTGCCAGTGGGCACAGCCAAACCATTCCAAGATTCGGATACGAAACCTGGGTACCCCAGCTCTGCCACAGTGGGCACCTCAGGGAAAAGACTTGAGCGTTTGGTGCTTCCCATGGCCAAGGGTCTTAACTTGCCCGCCTTCACGTGTGCAATTTGAGGCGTGATGTTGACAAATGAGACTTCCACCTGCCCAGACAGAACAGCCATCACTGCCGGTGCCGCTCCACCAAAGGGGACATGTGAGAGCTTGGAGCCTGTCATTCGGTTAAAGAGCTCCCCACTCAAATGTGGCCCAGAACCAGTCCCAGCTGAGGCATAGTTGAGCTTGTTTGGATTTTTAATGGAATATGCAATCAGTTCATTCAAGGTAGTGACAGGAACCGAGGGGTGAACCGAAATCAAATTGGGAACGGTTGCAAACATGCCAACCATCTGAAAATCTCTCTTGGCGTCGTAGGGTAGCGTTGGATTGATCAACGGTTGCACAACCAATGGCGCCACAGTGGCCAAGAGCAATGTGTAACCATCGGGAGCAGATTTGGCCACCCAATTTGCGCCAATGACAGTGCCACCTCCGGGCTTGTTCTCCACCATAAAACGCTGTCCCATCTCTGAGCTTAGGCCCTCAGCCAGCATTCGAACAATTGCATCAGAGGGGCCACCAGGCGAATAAGGATTGATGATCTTGACTGTTTTATCCGGCCAAGTTTGAGCAAAACCAATCGCTATAGTCATGCCACACATCAAAGCGAATACAAAACGAACACCCTTTAGAAAGAAGGAGACAGTCATTTTTTATCCTTACCGCTCAATGTGGACTCAAAAACTTGATTCACCCACCCCTCGCCTCCAGGAGGTTTTTGGATCATGGGTTTGTTAAAAATCTGCCCCAAAGCACTGTAATTGGGACCACCCAATCTCGCCACTGGATTTAATTTAATGGAATCCACTCTCTCGCCGTCAAAGAGTTCATCCCAAATGTGAAAAGCCACAATCTCTCCAATGTAGAGTACGTTTCTACCCACCCCCAACTTGACACTTTGATCCAATCGGCACTCCATTTGAATGGGTGAATGGGCTATTCTGGGCACCTTGACTTTGAGACTGGGAATCAACTCAATGCCAAGAGAACTGGTTTCACTGACATCGGCGTCGAACTCAGCTGCGCTTGCGTGCATCAACTCCATGTTGTCTACATCGGCAACATTCACCACGAATTCGCCTGTTTCCAAGATATTCCTTGCCGTATCTTTGAGCCCGTGCGCCTTTGATGCGATGTTCACACCCAGCATTGGGGGATCGGTTGCAACATAGTTATAGGAGCTAAAAGGTGCTGCGTTGACCAAACCTTTTGCGTTCATGGTGGTGATCCAAGCAATAGGACGCGGAACCACGCACCCAACAACCAACTTATAGGCCAACGCTGTATCTAAACCGCTTGCATCCACAAATTTAAAATTTTTCATCAACACTCATCCGTTAAATATTGGGCTAAAGCAGCGCTCAAAAGTTCCATGGCTTTCATTTAGTCAATCTTGGTCCCAGATTTTTTGATGATCTCAGACCATTTCAAAGCCTCAGACTTGATCAGTGTGTTAAAGGCTTCAGGAGTGCTGGAGGTCGGCTCAATTCCGACTTCGTAAAAATGTTGTTTGAATGCATTCCCATTGGCGACATTGACCCACGCGCCATTGAATGCTTTGATGAGATCAACGGGTGTGCCTTTAACAGCTAAGATACCCACCCAATTGGAGAGTTCGTAATTTTCAACTCCCGACTCTGCCAATGTAGGGATATTGGGCATCCAAGGTGTTCTTTTCTTGGAGGTGATGCCTAAAATTCTCAAAGTTCCATTTTTGATGTGCTCTTCATAGACCGCATAATCATCAAAGGCCATGTCCACGCGGTTTGCAAGCAAATCAGTTAACAAAAGCGCACTGCCTTTATAGGGTACGTGCAGCATGCTTGTATTGGACAGACTCTCAAACATCACCCCAGCCAAATGACTAGAACTGCCGTTTCCCGAGGAACCATAGGTCAATTGACCTGGCTTATTTTTAGCCATCTCTACCAATTCGAGAACATTTTTAACAGGTAACTTTGCATTGACGACCAAAACGCGAGGCGTGAGATAGCTCAATGAAATAGGACTAAAGTCTTTACTGGGGTCGTAATGCAACTTTGAGTAAAGTGCAGGATTAATAGACAACACACCCATGGTCCCTAGTAACCAAGTTGAACCATCGGGCGCTGAACGAGCCACATACTCGGCTCCAATGGCACCACCCGCACCACTGCGGTTTTCGACCACTACATTGCGCTCGAGTTCAACAGACATTGCCTGCGCCAAGGCTCGGGCCATGCTGTCGGCCCCCCCTCCCGCAGGAAACGGAACCACCAAATGAATATTGCTGGGAAGCACAGTGGCTGCAAAAAGCAGCTCCATTCTCACGCACAAAGCAAGGCTACAAAGGATCAAAAATTTAAATTTCATCTTCAACTTTCATGCGTACAAATCTTGAGGATTCACCACCAGTATTTGATGAATCAAGTCTTCATCTTGAGTCCAAGTCTTAAATTCATCCAACAAGTTTTGTGTTTTGGGTTGTGGCTTGACATTTAAGTGAGGCCAATCTGTCCCCCAAATCAAGCGAGAGGGGTTGGTGCGAAGCATCTCTTTGAGAAAAGGCACGCCTGAGTCCCTGCTTTGGAGATGCATCAAATTGCGGTAAATGCACAATTTGATCCAAATCTTGCCAGAGTTCAACAATCTCAACAAGGATTGAAACCCTGGATCATTCAAACCCGCCATTGCGTCAAAACCTCCCATGTGATCAATCACAACCTCGACAGGTGAATTCAATAACTGAGACTCAATGGAGGGCAAAATCTGACAATCTGTCCACAACTCGGCGTGAAGACCGGCATCCAACAAAGTGGGCGACAAATCCTGTAAATCTTGGAAAGAAGCACTGCCAAAGAAATTGGTTTGGCTGCCACTTCGACAACTAAATCGAGCACCTCTAATGCCTTTGTCGTGCAAGGTTTTAAAAGCCAATTGGGAGTTTACGTTGGCTACAACTACACCTCGTAAATTGGGGGAAGTTTTAAGCGCTTGAGTCAACAAAGAGTGATCGGCCCCATAAGCGCTGGGATGGACCAAAACACCATGCTCAAAATTCAATTTGCCCAGCATATCCAAATAACCGGATAAGGGTGCCTCCTCGGGGGTATAACTTCTTTGTTCGGACAATGGATATTGGTGATAAGGCCCAAATACATGAGCATGGCAATCCCAAGCCCCAGTCATGCTCGAGCACCGTGTTGTGGCAACTCAAATGCACTTTTAACACCTTCAGGCAAAGGGATTTCATGTGCATTCAAGGTCATGGCAACCATCGTGTAATAACCGACCAGGGCTGTCAATTCAACCACCGTTTTTTCAGCAAAATAATCGACAGCTTTTTTGTATATGAAATCTGAAACCGATTTGATTTGATTGAGCTCAAGTGAAAAATCAAACACAATGGATTCGGCATCAGTCAAAAGTTTTGACTTTCTGAGGTGAAGTATGCCCTCAATGATGTCTGCCTCTAAACCAATTCGCTCGGCTTCAATTCTGTGGGCGTACCATTCAAAAGGAGACTGACATGACTTTGCAGTGATCAAGATCGCGATTTCAGACGATCTGGGCGGTAGCGATGTTTTGTAGCGCAATAGTTCACCCAAAGCTTGCCAACGATCCGCTAGCTCAGCATTGTGAATTGCAGCTCTTAGTGGTCCCTGTACTTTTCCCCTTGGACCAGAGACAACTTTGTTATAAACACGCAATTGATCCTCGTTCATTTGTGAGGGATCGGGTAAATTGATTCTGGGCATGTTTAAACTCGAGTGAGGTTGAGAAATTGTTTTCTTAAGTTTTATTGAAAGAGGCTCACCATGGAACAACTCCTGATTACTCAAGGGTGATTTGACCTTTTTTCAAGACTTGCGCCCATTTGGTCGACTCTTGTTGCATTAATTTTTTGTACTCCTCACCCGAACTCGGATACGCAAAAGCGCCTTGAGTGACGATTTGGTGCTTGATCGCTGAATGGTTCAAGGTCGTGAACAAAGCATCCCTCATTTTTTGAGTAATGGCTACAGGAGTTGCACTAGGAGCGATCAAGCCGTAATAGGACTCCACATAAATACCGGGGTAGCCCAACTCTAAGGTGGTGGGCACAGAAGGGAGAGTATCAATTCTCTTGAGCGTTGAGACAGCAAGAATTTTGAGTCCCCTACCCTCAAATTGAAGCACAGCAGGCAAATCAGCCGAAATCAAGTCAACCGCTCCCGCCAAAAGAGCTGTAACAGCGGGT
>CAIKYO010000170.1 GCA_903831655.1 uncultured Burkholderiales bacterium | reverse complement strand
GTCAATTGGCACTTGGGGCACACAACTAGAAGGTGTTTCCTACGAGAGCGGTCGCATGAAAGACACCGATGCAACCTTGCAAATCAGTGCACAACACATGCAAAGCAATGGTTATTTAACCGGTGCAGGCATCAATCAAAATAACTTGACCGTTAAATACCAAAGACCTGTTGGCGACAGCTCTTTGTTAACTCTGTTTGCCTCTCCACAAGCCGTCACAACTTATAACCCTGACAATGTGTCCGGAGTGACCATGGCACAAGCTGTGGCTTTTGGTAAGAACTTCTTCATGAACAACAACCCAGCAAGCCAAGAGTATGCTGGCTACGCCCCACAAAACAAAACCACAGACATGGATTACGTGAGGTTGCAAAGCGATTGGGGCAATGGCTGGCAAACAGACAACAATAGCTACACCTACGCTTACACCAACAACACCTTGGCAGCTCAAAACCCAGTCGCGTATGGCACTGGCACAACTCCTGAAGTCTTGGGCTTCAAGAACAACCTTGGCTCCACAGTGACACTGCCAAATGGAGATGTTCCTGGATACTTGAAACTCAATGAGTACCGTGTTTATGGCGACATTTTAAAAGCGACACAAAAAATTGGCTCTGATTTGTTGCGTGTTGGCGTGTGGTGGGAATTCTCACGCACAGAGCGTCACAACTTAGAGGCAGACATCTCTGGTAACAACCCAACTGTTTTACCTGGATTTTCTTCAACACAGCCTGCTGGCGTTGTGACATCATCGAACTTTGCACAACAGTACTCTCACTGGCACCAATACCAACCCTTCATCGAGTATGAGTGGGCTGCAGCTCCTGGCATGACCGTGACACCAGGCTACAAATTGATGTACTACGGAATGGACTTGGGCTCAGTGTCCAATCAAAAAGTGTTGGCTCCACAGTACTACGCCTATAAATACAACGCTTCTCTACCCTTCTTGACCATCAACCAAAGGTTGGATTCAGAGAATTCGGTGTACGCACAATACGCGACAGGTATGGAATTACCACCAACATTCGGAATTGGTTCTACCACCGGCGGTGCACCCGCACCACAAACCACCACCAACTACCAGGTGGGTGCGGTTCACAAGTCTGACAAGTTGACCATGGATGCGGATTTGTACTACATCGACATGAACAACATGCAGTTCAACTCTGGTACCAACGCCAACCCCAACTGGATCAATGTAGGTGGCGGCATCTACAAAGGTCTCGAAGGTGAAGCGACCTATATGGTTGGAGAAGGTTGGGCTGCTTACGGCAACTTTGGCTTGAACAACGCCCAATACAAGGCCAGCAATGCTGCTGTAGGTCAGCCCACAGGTCAAATCCCCAATGCACCAACCATCACAACAGGTGCTGGCGCGCTGTACAACCTCGGACCTTGGAGTGCTTCACTCTTGTTCAAACGCATTGGCAATCAATACAACACAAAAATTGGTGGCACTTTGCCCTATATCGACAACACCGATTTGAACATCAGTTACAAGTTTGCCAATGCCTCTGCCTTGGGCGCCAAGAACTACAAGATTCAATTCAGCGTTTTCAACCTGAACAATCGTCAAAACTTGATTGCTGCATCTGGTCCATTGAGCAGCTCATCCACTCAATACCAATGGCAAGCTCCAAGAAGCTTCATGCTCTCAGGCAAAGCTGACTTCTAATCAAGGCACCTTTTGATTTTTTAGTTAGACCCGGGGCCAGCAACGCTGGCCCCACTCATTTCAAATAAATATGAATTCAACCAAACTCTTTGAACTGGCCAACAATTCTGGCGGCACGCTGTACCTCATGGCTTTTTTGATGCTGGTCGCATTGACCGTCATCATTGACCGCACTCGCCATTTGCTCAACATGCAACACGCTGGTGAATCCCTCATGGCTCTTCTTCGCAAAGATGGTCATTTGAACAGCAAAGAAGCCCAGTCACTGATGGAGCAAAACACCGATCTCCCTCACGCACGCATTGTGATGTCAATTGCCGATGAGCAAACCAATCTGCCCAGAGAAACACTGGCTGGTCATCTGGAAGAGGCCATCATGCATGAAGTTCCCCTCTTGGATCGATCTCTTTGGATGCTGGACACTGTGATTACACTGGCACCTCTTTTGGGCCTGTTTGGGACCATCATCGGCATGTTCAATGCCTTCTCTGTTTTGGATGATATTCAAAACGCTGCCTCCCAAGTCACAGGTGGTATTGCTGAGGCTCTCATCTCAACGGCTTGTGGCCTGTTGATTGCCATGATTGGCTTGGTCTTTTTCAACTGGCTCAATACCCACGTCAGAACGATCGTTCATCAAATGGAGACCATCAAGGTCATGCTACTCAACAGAAGGCAGCACAACGAACCCACACTTCACGCAATCAGGGCCGCTTAAGCCAATATTGCCCCCTTGAGTTCACCCAGATCATCAACCTAAAACAACCCGACCCCATGAGATACTTTGAAACGAGAAAAGCACGAATCGAAATCATTCCCATGATCGACATCATGCTTTTTTTATTGGTGTTTTTTGCAATGATGACTTTAAAGATGATTCCTACTTCGGGTCAATTGAGCAAACTCCCCACAAGCAGCACCACTGTGAAGATCCCGCCTCCCAAGCTCATGATCGAAATTCATGATGACGGAACGCTTTGGGCTGAGGGCTCTGCGCGAAGTGCAGAAGAACTCACCGCGATGGTCAAAAGTAAGAATCCAGCGGATTTGGCAGTCACGATTGCTGGAGGCGAAAAAGTCAATTTGCAACAACTGATGTCAACCATCGACTCGGTCAAACGCGGAGGAGCGGTGCAAATTGGCTTGGCTGCAAAAACGTCCAACTAAGTGAGCGTGGTCCGCCAACGATGGTTGGCGTCTCCCTCGCACCGATTCACTTTAATCAGCATCCACACCACTTACTCCCTGTCACCCACACATGCCTACCTCTCAACCTGCAAGCACTTACCCTGGCTCAAGCTTGACCCAAAATCGACACTCCATGTGGTCCTCACTTGGAATAGCTGCCACTGTTGAGGCTGCCTTGATTGGACTGATACTGGCTTGGCTGATCTTTCACGAAGTCACCCAACCCTATCAGTCACTACCCATTGAGATCTTGAGTGAGACAAAACCGGTCGAAGCGGTAAAGCCTGAAACACCCAAACC
>CAIKYO010000169.1 GCA_903831655.1 uncultured Burkholderiales bacterium | reverse complement strand
CTTGCGCCCAATTTGTCTCGCTCAAGAAGATCTTCCTCTGAGCGGTGATAGGCTTTCAGCCAAAGAAGGCAGAAATTTGAAAACTAGCAGTTTAAAAGCTAGGCAAGAGCGCCATGGTTGATCGTTACTTAAAGGATTTATCTGGTAAAAATAGAAACTTATTTTTACTTTATCCGTCAAAATCAATTTTTCTTCATCGGATTTTGGCAGTCACCTTTGCCTAATTTTTTGAAGCATGAGCATCCCACGCTGTAGGATTTCATTGTCCCTTTGATAATGCCTGGGATGCTGGCAAATCTTGAGTTCTCTGGTGGTACAAACAATTTAGGCATAAACCCTTTCGACACATGACTGCCATCTGTCAACTCGACCTGAGCGCCGGAGCATTGAATGGGGCCGTTCAATTGATTGCGAATTTCAAATAGCAAAGTCTTTTCATTGTCTTTTGCCCACCCAGCGTTGAAATTCACCAATTTGAGCTCATTGTTTGAAAGCTGGACGTCTTCAAACTCACTTTTGGATGAAAAAGGATTCCAAGCCTGAGCAAAGACCAGTGTTAAAAAGAAGGAAATAAAAGTGATGGTTTTTTTCATGGAGAAAGTTTGAATTTGGTAAGTCATCAAACCATGTTTGCGCAATTCGGGTTATTTTCTTTCATTTGACTTGTTATCTTCACTCGCATTTGGTTTGGTTTGAAGGACAATTTTTCGCAACAAATCAACCAATTGTTGTTGTTCATCAAGTTCCAAAGGGTCAAGAATATCTTTTTGTAGATCTTCAACGATCGGGTGAACTTGCGTAAGAACGGCGTAGCCCTTGGCCGTTAAAGAGAGTTCCCTGGCTCTTCTGTCTTGTTCGCTAACTACCCTTCTAATCCAACCTTTTTTTTCTAGTCGGTCAATGACTCCTCCAATGGTGGCCCTGTCATATCCAATGTTTTCAGCAACAAATGCTTGATCTGTACCGGGATATTTATAAATGGTGCCCAGTGCTGCAAATTGCACTGGCGTCAAATCAAAGCCTTCATTTTGAGTTCTCTCAACGAATATGTGAGTGGATTGTTGGTGCAGGCGGCGTATCAGATGACCTGCCATATCGAGTACTGACATAGCGTTTTCCCTAGGTTGGCCTATTTTTGATTCAAAAGGTTAAATATATTAACCTTGATGATACAAGATAACTTGACAATAAATAATAAGTACAATTATCATTATGCACATTCTGTGAATCATCTTTTGCTTACAAATTGGAGATCAACAATGCAATACTACAAAAATGGCTTTAGAGGGGGAAATCCTGACCTCAAGCAAGCGGCACCCAATCGCCGTAATCGCGGAGTCAATGAGCCTTTGCCCGAAAAAGTTGATGTATTGATTTCGGGAACCGGCCCTGCAGGCTTGTGCCTTGCAGCGCAATTAGCCCAATTTCCTGAAATTAGCACGATGATCATTGAGAAAATGCCCAATAACATCATCAAAGGCAAAGCCGATGGCATTAACACCAGAACCATGGAAATGTTCCAGGCGTTTGGATTTGCAGATAAAGTAAAGCGAGAGGCTTATTGGGTCAATCAAACTGCTTTTTGGATGCCAGACCCTCAAAATTCTGATCACATCAAAAGAGTGGGGCGTGTGCAAGACGTTGCCGATGACAGCTCTGAGATGCCACATATCCTCATCAATCAGGCCAGACTCCATGAACTATTCATTGAGATCATGAAAAATTCCCCATCTAGGAATGAACCCGACTATGGATGGGAGGTAGTAGGTCTAGAAATTGATCCAACTGCAACAGAGTATCCTGTTACTGTGACTTTGAAAGATTCAACGGGAATCAATTGGTGGGCCACAAAAACTGTGAGAGCCAATTATGTTGTCGGATGCGATGGCGCCCACTCTGCCGTTCGAAAGGCCATAGGTGGCCAACTGAAAGGCGATGCTGCCAATCAAGCTTGGGGAGTCATGGATATTTTGGCCAATACTGACTTCCCCGATGTCAGGCAAAAGTGTTTGATCTCTTCTGCCAATGAGGGCAACCTACTAGTTTTGCCTAGAGAGGGCGGGTACATCTTTCGCATGTATGTTGAATTGGATAAATTAAGGCCAGATGAGCGAGCGTCTCAAAAAAATCTAACCCAAGTGGACATGATTGCTGCAGCCAATCGCATCATCAAACCGTACTCTATTGATGTAAAGGAAGTGGTCTGGTGGTCAATTTATGACATTGGTCACAGTATCACCGATCGATTTGATGATGTGCCTGAGGGTGTGGATCGAAATCCTCGGGTCTTTACCGCAGGAGATGCCTGCCACACGCATTCACCAAAGGCAGGTCAAGGAATGAATGTGTCGATGCAAGATACGTTTAATCTGGGCTGGAAACTTGTTCACGTCCTCCAAGGAAGAGCCGATCCGAGCTTATTGCGCAGTTACTCCCAAGAAAGACTTACAGAGGCAAAAAGATTGGTGGAGACAGATCACAAGTGGTCTCGCGTGATGTCGGCTCCGACAACTCAAGCAGAAAGAGAAGGTAAGGAAGAGCCTAGGATCATTCGACAGTTCAAGGAAAATCTAGAATTTACAGGTGGAACTGCAGTCAAGTACGATACATCAGCTCTTTTTGCTGAGGGCAAATATCAAGAATTGGCCAAAGGAGAGGAGATTGGTCGACGCTTTCATTCTGCTCCAGTCGTAAGGCTTTCTGATGCAAAGCAAATGCAACTGGGCCATGTCGCCGAGGCTGATGCAAGGTGGAGAATTTATGCTTTTGCCGGGAAAAATGACAGTACTCAACCAGGTTCTGCCATTCACAAACTAGCTGATTGGTTGGAAAAAGATCCCTCATCTCCCGTTGTCAAGCACAGACTCGAGGGTGATGACGTTGATGCGCTCATTGATTTCAGAGCCGTTTTCCAACAAACCTTTGATCAGCTCGATTATGGTCAAGTGCCATCTTTGCTCAAGCCCAAGACAGGAAAGTTAGGACTTCAAGACTTTGAAAAAGTGTTCTGCGTTGATCACAAAGGTTTGGGTGATATCTTTGAAATGCGTGGAATCGATAGAGACAACGGATGTTTAATCATCGTGCGTCCTGATCAATACGTTTCAAACGTTTTGCCTTTGAATGGATTTGCAGAGCTCACGGCCTATTTTGGCGCCATATTCCGTTAATTTGTTTTTAAATCGGAGTTTCAATCTAATTGGTAGAAGTCTAGTGAATTGGTTCACAGACTTTTACCCTTCCAATTCAAAATTGGATTGTTGATTTAAGAATACGAAGCCTCTAATTTTCATGCCCAATGCTTGGTTTCACTGAGGAGAGGTCTTTTCAAACGAATCCCAAGCGCTTTCCGCTTCACTGGCATACATCAAAGCCGGTCCGCCACCCATGTAGATGCATACTGCGAGCATTTCTTCAAATTCTTCTCGACTACAGTTGAGACTTTGAAGTGCTTTGACGTGAAACCCAATGCAACCTGAGCAATGTTGTGTAATTCCGATTGCCAATGCCATGAGCTCTTTGTGCTTTTCGCTGATCGTGCCACTGGACATGGCTGCTTTTGCCAATTGACCAAACCCCTGCATGGCTTGGGCTTGTGATTTTTTAAGAGTTATCATTGATTGGCCAATGTTTTTAATCAAAGTTGGATGATCAAAGTCAGACATGCGGAACTCCTTTTAAAGTGTGTTTAATGGAATTTTGAGGTATGAGATTCCGTTGTCTTCGGACGGAGGAAGCGCTCCCGCTCGGATATTGATTTGTACTGCTGGCAAAATTAGAACTGGCATATCTAATGTTGTATCTCTTGCTTTTCGCATATCGATGAATTGGTTTTCTGTGATGCCGTTTCGCACGTGAATATTCTTAGCTCTTTGCTCTGCAACTGTTGTCTCAAACCGCACCTCGCGACCGTTGGGAGGGTAGTCATGACACATGAAGAGCCGCGTTTCTGGCGGTAAATTCAAAATCACTTGTATCGATGAATACAGTGTTTTTGCATCGCCACCCGGAAAATCACACCGTGCAGTACCTACATCAGGCATGAATAAAGTATCTCCAACAAAAACGGCATCACCAATCTGGTATGCCACACAGGCGGGAGTGTGCCCTGGGACGTACAAGACTTTTGCAGTTAAGTTACCGACTTGGATCAACTCATCACTTGACAGCAGGTGGTCGAATTGCGATCCATCCTCTCTAAATGATGACTCAAGGTTAAAGATGCCCTTGAATACCTTTTGAACCTTGGTGATTTGCTTGCCGATAGCGACCTTTCCGCCTAACCTATATTTGAGGTAGGAGGCTGCGCTCACATGGTCTGCATGAGCGTGAGTCTCAAGTATCCATTTCACTTGATGCTGTCTTTCTCTCACATAATCAATGACTTGGTCAGCATTTGCTGTCGTGCATCTGCCTGATTTGGGGTCATAGTCCAAAACTGAGTCAATGATGGCGCACTCACTTGAGCCTTCTCCGTGGACGATGTAGGTGGCGGTGCATGTTTGGGGGTCAAAAAGCGGGTGAACAAAAGGGGTTGAGATAGAAGTTTTCATAATTTTCAGTTTAATTTTTTACATAATATAATTTTATATATTAAAAGTCAATATAATATGAAAAATTAAACAAAAGGAATTTAATGAAATCTGTTTCGTTAGAACTTACACAGATGCAGAGTTCAGCAGAGCAGGCTTGCAAACTAATGAAAGTTTTATACAATCCGGATAGGCTGATGATTCTTTGCCAGCTCTCAAAACAAGAGATGTGTGTGAGCGAGATTGAATCTACCTTGGGTATTATGCAGCCCACTCTTTCTCAACAATTAACGGTGCTCAGGGAGGAGAATTTGGTGGATACGAGGCGAGAGGGAAAGAATATTTTTTACCAAGTCAAGAGTTCAAAAGCATTGGCAGTTATTGAAGTTTTGTACGAACAGTATTGCAAACAGTAAGGAAAAAATGGAAATCGATTGGAATCACTTCACACCTTGGACATCTTTTTTGGGAGGCGTTTTGTTGGGAGTCGCATCGTCTATTTTTATATTGTTAAGCGGTCGAATTTTAGGCATCAGTGGAATTTTGGGTGGGATTTTGAACCCTCGTAAGGGTGATGTGGGTTGGCGCATTTCTTTTTTACTTGGATTGTTTGCAGCACCGTGGGTGGGTTATCTCTTCATGCCTGAGAGTTTGTTTCAAATTCCTCGGATTGAGAGTGGTATGTCTTCCATCGCTATTGCAGGTTTGTTGGTTGGTTTTGGCACCCGGTATGGTTCGGGCTGCACCAGTGGCCATGGTGTTTGTGGTCTATCAAGATTGTCAATTCGATCCATGGCGGCAACAGTCACTTTTATGCTCGCTGGATTTGTAATCGTGTATGTACTAAAGCATTTACTTTGAAAGAAGAGAGATGACGCACCGTTTAATTGAATTTTTTGTTGGTCTCTTGTTTGGATTTGGACTTCTCTTATCGGGAATGACAGATCCTGGAAAAGTCATTGGATTTCTTGATGTTTTTGGTAATTGGGATCCATCTCTGGCTTTCGTGATGGCTGGTGCAATAGCCATTGGATTGTTTGCATTTGCACTGGCAAAGAAAAAAACAAGCACTTTTTTGGGTACAGAACTGCATTTACCAAAGTACAACAAAATAGATAAACCCCTATTGGTTGGTGCATTGCTTTTTGGCGCGGGCTGGGGTTTGGCTGGATTTTGCCCAGGTCCAGCTATCGTATCTTTGGCTTCTGGGCAAAGCAAGGCTGCAGTCTTTGTGATTTTTATGGTCTTTGGAATGCTATTGTTCGATCGATTTGGTCAATTTTTTATTGAAAAGAGGTCCAACCCGTGAATGGCACAAATTTTCAATCTATGGGTGAATATCTAACATGATATTGGTCATGTGTCTGGGTATTTTGATCGGCGCGGTCATGGGGTTGACTGGTGCAGGTGGAGGTATCTTGGCTGTCCCAGTGCTGGTTGCAGGCTTGCACTTGTCAATGCAGCAAGCAGCTCCCATTGCACTTTTTGCGGTGGCCTCTGGCGCAGCAGTTGGGGCAATTGATGGATTCAAACACAAGCTGGTACGTTATAAAGCCGCCGCCTTGATGGCCATTTGTGGAGTCCCCATGACCCGTCTAGGTCAAGCTTTGGCTCAAGAGTTAGAGCAGTACATTTTATTGGGCTCATTCTCTATCTTGATGATTTTGGTTTCGTGGCGTTTTTATAAACAGTCTCTTCAAAAAACAAATGAATCCAGTGACGATTCACTTCGATACGCTCGAATCAACGACCATACAGGAAAATTCATTTGGACTCCCCTAACAGCCGTTGTGATCTCACTGATCGGATTGCTAACTGGCACAATGACTGGCTTGCTTGGTGTCGGTGGGGGATTTTTAATCGTTCCATTGATGAAAAGGTTTACTCAGTTATCATTGTCTGGAATTGTGGCAACATCGCTTTTTGTCATTGCATTGGTGGGGTCAGGCGGAGTTATTAATTTTCTTTTAGCTGGCGTACAACTCCCATTTCTAGAAACTGCTGGATTTGTGATGTCGATGATCAGTGGTATGCTCTTTGGAAGAACCATTTCTAGGAAACTTCAACCGTGGCAAGTTCAGCGAGGCTTCGCTTTATTGTTGAGTTTTGTATCAATGTTCATGTTTTATAAAGCAGTGATGAGTTATTGAATTAAAAGCCGCTATTAAATCAATAAGACAACACTTCTAGCAATTCAAGTTCAATTAACTTTATTGGAACAAAAAATGACTGACCTGTTTAAAGAAAAAGCGAAAAATTGGGATGCTAATGAAAGTAGAAAACAAATGTCCATTGGTATTGGATCTTGCATTCTTCAAAATATTGATTTTTCGCCCCAAATGCATGTCATGGATTTCGGGGCCGGAACTGGTTTAATTGCTTCGCAAGTCGCACCACTTGTGGAGAAGGTGACCGCAATTGACGTTTCTGAATCTATGCTTGAAAAATTGATTTCTAAAATTGAACTGAAGGATAAAGTTGAAATTCTTTGTCAAGATATTACTGAGAAGCCCAGCGGTGTTCCATACGATTTGATCATGAGTGCCATGGCCATGCACCACGTTGAAGATACTGAAAATTTAGTCCTCACATTCGCCAATCATCTTAAACCTGGTGGCAAAGTAGCCCTAGCCGATCTAGACTCTGAGGACGGTGGGTTTCACAACCCGCCATCTGAAGGAGTTTTTCATCAAGGATTTGATCGCGAGGCATTGGGTGCAATTTTTGAAAGAAATGGATTCAAAGATGTCCGTTTTGAGACAGCTTACACAGCTAAAAGAGAGAAT
>CAIKYO010000168.1 GCA_903831655.1 uncultured Burkholderiales bacterium | reverse complement strand
TAGGATTTAGATTCCCTTGTATCGTGGCAATTCCAGGAATGGATGGCTTCAAAGAGACAGGTGTGAGCTTGTATGGGGATCGCTATCTAGAGCGTGGGATTGCTGTCCTTGTGCTGGAGGGGCCTGGTCAATATGAAAATGCTGTCCAAGGTATTCATGTGAGCATGAAGGCTTGGACGGAAACGGGAACTGCTGCCATGGCTTGGTTGTCTCAACAGCCTGAAATCGATATGGAGCGTGTTGGCATCACAGGCTCATCTTTTGGATCCTTTTTTGCAACCATTGCTGCTTCCCATGAGCCGCGTTTTAAAGCCGTTGCGGTGGGGTCAACTTGTTTGGAACCGGGCTGCCACACGATTTTTCAAGAAGCGTCTCCGACCTTCAAAATGCGTTTTATGTACATGTCTGGTATCCAAGATGAAAGAGAGTTTGATCACTTTAGACAAACCCTCACTTGGGAAGGGCATGCTGACAAGATCAAAGTTCCCTACCTCTGTGTTGCAGGTGGTTCAGATGAACTCTCTCCAATGATCTTCACAGAAAGGCTCATGAAAACCCTCTCTGGCCCCAAGCAGCTTTTGGTTTATCAAGACTCAAGACACTCTGTGGGTAATGTTCCCAGTGCCAATTTAGGCCCCAATCCAGGTGTTTATACAGCCGAGTGGATGAATGCCCGCTTGAGTGGTAAACCTCTCTCTAAAAGCGAGAGATGGTTCATTGACGCCAATGGTCGAGTTGAGAAAACTGAAATGGATGAGTACTTGAAAACACAAGGGATTGCCTGATATTTTCTTGCTCTCAATTCTTGGGGTGGCTGTCGCGCACGACTTTGGCCCATTTCACTTGATCATCCGCAATGAATTTGGTGAATTCTTCAGGAGTCGTAGTGATGGGCTCTAAACCTTGGCCCAATAGTTGGGACTTCACTTCGGGTTCTAGCAACACTTGATTCAATGTCGTGTTGAGTGTTTTGACAATGTGAGAGGGTGTTCCAGGTGCGGTCAAGATGCCATACCAAGTGCTTGCCACGTAGCCAGGCAAGCTTTTCTCTGTGACTGTGGGGACATCTGGTGCCAAGGCTGATCGTTTCGCACTCGTCACCGCCAAGGCTCTGACTTTGCCGGACTTTACATGTTGGGTCAGGGTCACAATAGAACTAATGGAGACCTGAACTTCATTGCCCAAAAGAGCTGTCAGTGCAATGCCTGCACCTTTGTAGGGAATGGGTGTCATGTCAACGTTGGCCATTGATTTGAAGAGTTCGGTTTGCAAATAGATGGTGCTCGCTGATGACGCGTAATTCAATTTACCAGGGTTTTTCTTGGCATAGGCTATCAACTCCTCTACTGTGTTCACTGGAACTTGCGGGTTGACCACCAAAAAGTTTGAACTGTCTCCAATCAGACCAATGGGAGTGAAGTCTTTCACAGGATCCATTTTGCTATCAGGGTACAAGCTCGGATTGATGGAGTGAGATCCCGAGGCAATCAAAAGACTCAATCCATCTGGTTCAGATTGACTCACTATCTTGGTGGCGATCAAGCTATCCGCACCTGGTTTATTGTCAACAATGACCGCTTGTCCTAAAACTTCAGAGAAACGTTTCGCCAAAATTCGCGAGATGACATCTGTCGGTCCACCAGGCGCAAATCCCACCACAAAGTGCAGTGCTTTATTGGGATAGCTGTTTTGAGCCCACAAGACTTTCGGAGTAAACACAGAGCACAAAGCAATGCTTAACAGACTCAGTTTGATGGATTTTGCAATAGACTTCATGGGGATCCTTTGGGTGAGGTAAGAGGTGGATTCATCTGGGTAAGAGGGCATCAGCGACAACTTCAACAATTTCGGCCAGCAACCTTAAAAACACACCAAGCCCTAGCGAGAAGAAAAGTCCTAAAACCAATAGCCAAATTGATTGGCTTTGGTAAAAAGAGATGATTGTCAGAATGCTGAAAAAACAACCCAATAGCCATGATATTTTCCTTCCATGGCGAACGGTCATTCGAATGAGTGGGTAATGGATCATTGTGTTTTCCTAGTGAGAGAGTGAACTAATTGATTGCCCAGCTAAGAGACCCGATACAAACGCCCACCCAATGTGATGTCCATGGCCTTCAAGCAAAATTCCGCCTTGTCCGTTTGAGCCAGCTGCAAAAAGTCCAGGGATGGGGTGATCGTTCTCATCTAAAACTTGAAAACGCTTGTTGATTGCCAAGCCACCTTCTGTGATGGTTACAAAACCTCTGACTGGCCCCATGGCATAAAAAGTGTTGGAGTTTGAAATATCAGCTGCTGCACGCTTTAATGTGTCAGATTGAACACCGATCAGAGTCGCCAACTCTTCGATTGAATTGGCTTTTTTGCAAATGTCAGTGCGTGCACTTTCGTAGTCTTTAAGGTAGGCATAGGCTACGCCTGGTGCAGTCGATATGAAGTTGGGCCAGGCGTTCAATTGCTTGGCGCTCTCAGCATTGAAGATGATAAATCCAGAGTTGTTGGAAGTTTCAATAAGATTTTTTGCGTGATTCCCATCATCCAAAGGCACCCGTTGTCCAAGGTCGTCTACCAAAATGGCCCCACATTTGAAGAGAGTAGGTTCGGGCCCGAGCACGGTGGTGATGAACTTCATGATGAAGGGTCGTATTAAAAAGCTAGGTAAATGCTTTAAGCCCCAAACCATGGATTGAGCCAGCCATTTGTAAGGTGGTATGGATTGAAGGATGTTTTTGGGAGCTGGAATGAACCGCATTTTCAAGGCTGAGGCATGACCTCCGTTGAGAACTTTGCCTTGATTTCTTAGTCCCAGCTCAATTCCATCGCCACTTGCATCTGGGTTGACTGAGGCCGCCTTTGCGATCAAAGGTCCTAAAAAACGGCGCTTTAAATCCAAGCCCGCTGCAAAATCACCGGCTGCGAGCAAGACGCCTTTGTTGGCCATGAATGTGATGTGTTCTTGACTACCTAGGAAGGCTTTCACACCCACCACTCGACGGTTGTCTTTGATCAATTCGCTGACAGGGCACCGAGTCAAAATTGGAATCTGCAACCTTCTACACTCGGCACGAAGGTGATGAACGAATGAACCTGAATTCGGAATGACATTGTGCATCCTGGGTTTTCGGTGAAATGACTCAGGATAGGGCCCATCAAACACAACCCCGATGCACATGAGCCATTCAAGCGTTTCACTTGCGTGATCAACAAAGAGTCTTCTGAGCTCTAAGTTGTCGAAATCGCCTTTGCCTTGATTGAAGAAGTTCATGTCTTCAAAGTGCCAATCTGGGTGATCCTCTATCCCCAGCTTTTTTTGATGAGGAGTTTGAGAGGCAGTGAATGATCCGACCGACCATCCTGTTGTACCTCCAATTGAAGTAGATTTTTCTAGCACCACCACACTGGATCCGTTTTGTTTTGCATGTATGGCAGCTGTGAGCCCGGCGCCACCGGCACCTACGATCACGACGTCAAATTGGTTTGATTTATTCTGAGTGAGTGGTTGCATGTTTGCTGTGCTGTGTTTGTTGATGCTTGATCTTTATGGCAGCTTTGATGCCAAAGACAGTGGATTTGATGAGTCCACCAACATATCCAGCTGAGTCACCTCCCTCTAGGCCAGTGGTGCATGACCCAACTGCAAATAGTCCGGGTATGCTCAAGTTTTTTGTGCTTAATACTTCCCCATTTGAATTGGTTTTAATTCCTCCAAATGTATATGTGATGGCGGCACAAACTGGAAAGGCATAAAGGGGCTTGCCCAGAATTGGCATGGGTTGGTGTGGATGCGTTGTTCTTGTTGGAAGAAGCTTTGAAAAATCTCCCGAGGCGATCGCTAGGTTGTGAGAATCAATGGTTGCGTTGAGTGCATTGAATTCAATACCTGCTTTTAAAGCCAACTCTTTCAGTGAGTTTGAACAAAAGTGAATGCCTCCTACTTCAATTAGTTTGGGATTGGGTGACTGCATGTTAATGCGTCCTCTTGCGTTCCAAGCTGATTCATCAATGATGATGAATGCATCCAATGGATCGTTCGAGCGCGCCAATTGATTGGCCAGGAATATGCCTCCAACGCCTTCATCTGCAAATCGAACGCCTTTGCTGGTCACGACAATTCCTGCCGTGGCCAACGGGTCCATCCAAGGGTTGGGCCAGAGTTGATCGTTTGAAAAAGCATCTCGACTTAACAAATGACCGTAAAAGCCTTGGTTGAGTTCAATCTGAGCGCCCATGGATTGAGCCATGAGCATGCCGTCTCCATGACTTTGTTTGGCATTGCGTTGGAAGAGCTTTTCTGGCTGAAAACTAATGCCTTGGCTTAGCAGGGAGTGGTTCGATTGAAAGCCTCCATCAGCAATCACAACATGTGGGGCCTTGAAGTGGTTGATTGCTCCCTCTGAGGTGACCGCTTCAACGATTAAGGAATCCTGCTTTGGACGAGACATCGAAGTCACTTTTTGATTTCTCAATAAAAACGAGCCCAAGGATATTAACTTTCTCTCAAGCAAGTTCAAAAGGACATCGCCCCCTTTTCTTTGCCACCCTTTATTTTGATGAAACAAGGTGGGGGGAGATAAGATGAATTCATAGTGAGGCATTGCGCCTTTGATGAATCTAACTCCATTGGATTGAAGCCACCTGATGCTCTCTAAGGCTTCATTTGCGACTGTATGTGCAAGTTCAGTGTCTGCTCTGTGAGATGTGTTTTCAAGTATCTTTTTATAAAGTTGTTTGGGTTCAACTGAGGCACTTTGCATTGCGCAATGAAAGATACCAGAAGTCAATCGCGTGTTGCAAAGGTAATCGTCTTCCTTACCTTGCTCTAAAACTACGACTCTCAACCCCAGTTCAGCTGCTTTAACGGCACTGACCATGCCCGCTATACCAGCCCCCATCACAATCACATCAAAATCAGTTGTATCAAAGCTCACAGAAATTAAAGGCTCGCTTGCAATTGGGAATTTTTATTGGGTTTGACTGAAATGAATCTTGACTTCCTCGTCGTGCATCATCAAAGCCTTTACGCTGGCTCTTTGCTCCATGCGAGTCATGTGGTTTTGACAATGTTCAAAGACGGATTGATCTCTTCCAAATGCGGCACCCCTCTTAAAACACCAACAAAAGTAAGCGTCTGCGCAGGTGAAATGATCAAAAAACCATTCCCTATCAGTGAGCATTTCGTTCGCAATCGCAAATAATTCAAACATGGCGTCAGAGCCCAGGGATTTGATGCTTTCTGCGCTTGATGGCAAGTTGCTGTAACGCTCGGGACGCGCTTGTTGGGTAAGTTTGGGGTGAATTCCTGAGCCACACCATGACATCACTGAGATGGCCTTGAAGTAATCAAATGAGTCTTTTGGCATCAAATTGGCTTGTGGGTAGGCTTGCGCTATCCAGAGTTGAATGGCCAAATTTTCGGTTAATGGCTTGCCGTCCACAATCAATGCAGGAACCTTGCCCTTGGGATTGATTCTTAGATACTCAGGAGTCAAGTGCTCGCCTTTTCCTAAGTTGATGTCCATGGTTTCAAAGTCTGCACTCGCCTCTTTGAGTAGGATATAGGGCGCCATTGAGCAGGCGGTAGGACAATAAGCCAATTTAAGTTTCATGGTGTTTAATTAAATTGAATGATCTGATGGGTGGGGAAACAAAGTACCCATATTTCAAGGGTCAACTTCCCTTATAGATGTACAACTTTAGCATTTAAAAGTTGAATCGCTTTAGTGGTTAATATCAATAGGGAACCATTTTGTAATCTGTTAATCGTTTTTCAGTTCTTGTTACCTGAATTATTTAGTGTTGAGCTCCTTGATAAGGACAATCAGTCAAGTACTTACTTTCGTCCCTTTGGTACTCTTATTTTGTCAGAGGGGCACTTTAGCTGGCAAAAAGAAAAAACATCACGGGGAAACCCTCTGGTTTAAATTGATTTGAAAGTTAGCATAGCTTATTGTTACCACTTAGCAATTGGGTAAATGAATGCAATGCCCTGATAAATTCAAAGTAAAAAAGGCAAATCGCTTGGATTTAGAGAAACGACTTGTTTGTTTAAAAAATTGGCTTTTCTTCTCCATCATGGGGTACACACTCATTAGTTGGGGGCAAAGTAATGTTTCTAAGCCTTACCGTATTTTGGTACCTTTCGCGGCAGGGGGGTCTTCAGATGTTATGGCCAGAAATTTAGCCAAACAGCTGTCAGATCAAATGTCTACTCCCTTTGTGATTGAAAATAAACCAGGTGGAGGCGGGGGGGTGGCCATGGAGGTTGTCGCTAGGTCCATCCCTGATGGTCACACTTTGCTCTATGGCACCATTGGTACAAATGGAGTTGCCCCAGTTCTTTTTAAAAACTTTCCTATCGATCCAATTAAAGATCTTCAGCCGATATCAATACTTGCTTTCAATCCTAGTGTCTTGATTGTCAACAGTGGTTTGCCCATCAAATCTCTCAAAGAATTCATTGCTTATGCAAAAAGCAATCCTGGAAAGTTAACCTATGCTTCAGCTGGCAATGGATCGATATCTCATTTGGCCGGTGAGTTGTTGAAAACCAGTGCCAACATAGATGTGGTTCACATTCCTTACAAGGGAGGGGGGGCTGCAGTGACGGATCTTCTATCGGGCAATGTATCCTTCATGATTGAAACCATCACCAATTCATTGAATTTAGTGCAAACCGGAAAAATGCGAGCTATTGCAATTACCTCAGGAAAACCATGGGCTTCCGCACCTGAAATACCTACCTTTGCTCAATCTGGTTTGCCGGGTTTTGAAGTTGATAGTTGGACAGGTCTTTTTGCTCCCATTGCTACACCGAGAATCATAGTTGATCGCCTTAATCTTGAAATTGTCAAAACTTTGCAAAGTGAAAATTATAAAAAATCAATGACTGCCATTGGAGTTGAGCCTTCAAGCTCCTCTCCAGAAGAATTTTCTAACTTTGTCAACGAAGAACTTAACAAGTGGTCAAAGGTTATCAAGATCACAGGAACAAAAATCGATTAATCACCCCCGGAGATTGCGCATGTTTACAAGCACCATTGGAGCACCCATCCAAGCTCATCAAACCAGTTTGACAAAGAGCTACCATCACATTACTGTT
>CAIKYO010000167.1 GCA_903831655.1 uncultured Burkholderiales bacterium | reverse complement strand
GTCCTGAATGCGCCTCAACCGATTACCCTGCACCTCGGCAGTTTCTGGTTTACAGGCAAGAATTAGCGGCCGAGCTTGTAACAGCCACAGCACTTCGACTTCTTCTTCGCGGGTCACGGCAAATTCGCAATCTACCGGCACATCACTAAACAAGGCTAACAGTTCATCTAGCAGGACCACCACGCCCGAAATAGTCGGCTCTGGCGGGACGGCGGATTGCGCTGCTTGCTGCCATGTTCGCCCCCCTGCTCCACCGGTGACAGCAGAAGTATCACCCCCCTCTTGCCAATTAACCACACGGTAAGGTGCGCAGGTGTTCGGGTCATGCGAAAAAGCGACGCCAGAGCGAACGACGTTTTGGAGCATAGGCTGGATCAGCACTTCGTCGGCGGCAGTCGGTTCTCCATAAGCAGCGATGACCTGCTCAATGGCACTTCCCAGTCCATCCATGAATACATCCGGCAATGACAGGAATGCACCGGCATTCGACAACGCTGCGCCATCCTCGCGCTGGCAACTGGAACGCACAATATAAGGCCCAGCGCCAATGCCAAGCTGCAACTTACTAATACACCCTAGGCGGTCAGCCGCCCAATCTGCAACGGTAAATACAACAAGCGGCGCAATCTGCGCAGAGTGTAATTTTCCCTGCAGTAGGGCTAGCGTCCCGGCTTTGGTAGAGAAGGCCAGTGGCATTCGAAACCTCAAAGAAGTTGTGTAATCCAAATATTCGTAGAATAAGGTATCTGAATTGTTGGTGTTTTCAGGCTAACAAGATATTCCTCAATTTCTGCTACCACATTGACAAATGCTGGACCAGCTTGACGCTCCAACGTGGCGTGAGAACGCCACGCCTCAACGCATTCAGCAATCGTCTGCTCATGCATGACGCGCGAATCAAGATGAACCACCGGCCCGAACAATCGACTTGAATCAATAATAGTCGTTTGGTCTTCGCGACGAGTTCCATAGCCATAGTCTTTGACCTGGTCCTTTATGATCGATTCGATCTGTGCTTGAATCTGATCATCGAGTTGACGGTGGTTCCACATACACGAGAACCATCCACGCGGCTTAAGTATGCGCATGGTTTCCTTGAGCGCGAGTTGTCTGTCACAGACGTTAAAAGAGCTTCCAAATGTAACCATATCGAAAGCCTTGGATGCCTGTCCAGTATGTTCGCCGGTACCTTCATGCCATCGAACATTTCCAAGTTTCTCAGTACGCTTAACGCCGTTAGCCCGCATTGCATCATTTGGCTCAACGGCTGTGACATCCAAACCACGAACTGCGAGCATTAGTGTCAGGTGAGCAACCCCAGCGCCAACATCACAAAATCTGTAGCCCTTTTCGGCGCCAGCGATCGACAACATAGCGTCAATAGCAGCATCGGCATAATCAGGACGTTTAAGATATGCATCCGCTAAAGTAGTGTAATCCCATTCAGTTTTCATACATGATTCCTCTCAATCAGTTTGTTAATTAACTCAACTGCCAAGTCACTAGATTTCTGACTTGACAAATACTCCACAACCCAATCAGCGGCATCAGGTTCATCGATGGGCAAATCCAAGCCGGCGACATTCGACAGATCCCCTGCGTCGAAGCGGCGATAAATCCCCTTAGAGTCTCGTCGGCGCAATTCTTCAAGAGGCACCTTTAGATAGACTTCAAAATAGTCAGGCAAATTCTTACGATTCCAAGCATGCACTTCGTGAAACAGCGAAATGGTGGCGATAACCACGACCAGCCCTTGTGACGCAATGACACGACACAAGTGGGCGTATTGCATCGCCAGAGCCAAACGACCTTCCCTTCCGTGGTTATGCGCATTCGCTGCAACCGCCTCAAAAACTTCGCGCAGTTCGTCACCGTCGAGCTGCACAACCGAAATGCCTTCAGCTCGTAGCCGGATAACAACTTCATGCGCAAGCGTTGACTTTCCTGCACCGGATAATCCAGTGATCCAAATAACGCTTGATTCAGTTTTCAACTTAGTTCCCATATTCGATTCAAAGCCTTAAGTCGAAGTCCATGGTAAACACCTAACCTAGAGAGCATTGGCACGCCACCATCCACCTCGATACGACGAAGCCCATACCATGCAGCCATTTGGACGGACCACTGGTCAAAGAAATACAAGTTCAGATTTACAAATAGATTAAGTGCAGAGCGCGCTTGTTGCACTGCCATATCTGGAAAAATTTTCTGGGTATAGTAGATGGCTTCTGTAATGGTAGCCAGCTTTAACAAGTCCTTTCCAGAAACAGCAAGTTTCATGATCTCAGCAGAAATTTGTGCGGCTTTTGGCGCATGCCCCTCTTCGGTCGCAAGTAACCAATTCGTAACAGTCGGTACTAAGGGAGATGGGATCTTTTTTCGGACCCAGTCGCGATAGTCATCACTTACAAGCCAATGCCAAGTGGCATCACTTGTTTTTGCATATCCCAATTGCTGAATAATCGCCTTAGTGACTTTGCGCACATAGAAAAGAGTTAGCATAGAGTAGGTTCTGCGCCATTCACCGACTTGGGCTTTGCGCACAGTTTTGAACTCCCTGCCTGTTTCCACCTCCATTTTCTCCATTGCCAATCTAGCCTGCTCCACGTCGGATGAGGCGACTGCTGCTCGGATCTGCTCATCGGTTCGCTCGATGCCAAGATACTGTAAAACTTCACGCAAAACCCGCACGGGCGAAGCCTTGACGTCCTCAAAACGCACCAGCCTGACCGGCATGATTTCTCCCATCGCCAGCCAGAACCAACAGAAATAAGCATAAGTTTCAAGGGGTGGCATTTGGAACAATCCCGGGAAGTGATCTGGCCATTCATCAGGCCTATTGAGGTAACCGCCAAAGCTAATATCCTTAGCGTAATTTCGCCGATAGAGCGAAAACACCGCGTCACGTGGATCGCGCACGAAAAGAATGGTGGGATGCGATACTGCCGCGAAATCCAGCCTGTGCTCCCAGAATACTTCCAACGGTTCAGGAACCTTGAACTGTTGCCGCTCATGTAACACCGGTAGGTGCCATTTCAGATGAGCCAACGCAGTATTGGAAAGCTTCCAACCATCGCTAATTTTTTGCCAATGTCCAGGATTGAATCCGGTATTGGTTACTTTGACATCGAGGTGGAGCAAGGCGTTGATCAGCCAGGCCACGCCGCAGGAAAAGGGGGGTGAAACAATTTGCGCTAGAACAGTTTTGCTTGCATTAGAATCAGACACCGTGAGAGTAGGTAAATTCTGAGCATTAGATTCATTCGCCGGGCCGGCGATTTCATACCCCAAAGCAAGAATTTCCCTGCCCATGATTGCATTACATTTTCGGATGAGTTCGGCAGAGAACTGACTCCTCCATTCACCACTTATGCCTTTGCGCAACATATAGCCGGAGCGGATCGTGTCACCCGGCTCGCCCCGCTTTCTGCCAGAGATAGCTTCGCAACTGTATTTCTCGATAATCTGTTCGATTTCCCCGTCCGATAGACTCGTGGTATCGGCATCGTCAAAGTAGCCAACGTAGTCAAGTATCGCCCACACGGATTGGCCGATGCTTTTTTTAACCTGCCGAAAGGTGATCACCATGCAATCTGACTTCACCCACCTGACTGCAGCACGGACATGTGGTGGCTGATTGTGCGTCACCACCATATCGAGCAACTGCGTAAAGCTCATATCGCCACATTTTCCGCCACGCTGAAAATCGTGCGCCCAAGACACCGCAGCATCTCGCGGATCCCGGTGAAGATAAATGAATCGGTAGGCAGGGTTTCCCAGCATTCCTGAAAAGGTTTCAACTGGGTCATGCGTCCAATGGTAAAAGGGCTCGGCGATTGCCCCTTGGACCAGTTCGTTGCGCAAACGATGCGTCCCCTCCGGCCCAAAAGGGACGAGAAAGTAACCAGTTCTAACAAAAATCTCCCGCAGAATCGGGTCTATCGCAGAACTACCAGAATTCTGAAGGTTACAGAAGATTACACTTGGCCTATTCAAAGTTCAGATCACCAGTAAAAATTTACAACATAATCAGAGAGGGCACTTTTTGAGGCGTTTGAAGCTCGTTAAGCGTGAGATAACTCAGGGTTGCCTATGCCAATAAGTGAATTTCCAATTCTAGAGAATTTACGACATCTTGTGCCTATGAGAGAGCCCAAACGTATTACCCAAATTTAGACTGAATCAAAAGTGCACCATCAGGGTTATCTCATTTAGACTATCAAAATTCCTAAATCAAAGAAATTGATAGAATAAACAATTATAACGAAAAACATTATGCCCCAGGAGAACTAAGGTAAAAAGACCCTAAACAGCATCGTCTGATTCAAGATGTAGATCAAATTGCCCCATGAACATCTAGGCGAGCAATTGACTGTTGATAGCGATGCAGAACCCCTGCAATCGAACAATGTTCAACAAGTTTGCCTTCATGTAACCAGATTCCGTCAATGCACAATTCCTGCAGGGTCTGAAGATTGTGTGATACAACAACCAGTGTGCCGCCTTTTGCTG
>CAIKYO010000166.1 GCA_903831655.1 uncultured Burkholderiales bacterium | reverse complement strand
TTTCGTTCTAACATTTTTTACAGACTCAAAGTACAGTTACCCAGTTTGTTTCCGAACACTGTTCTGAAACTGACAGGATTCGAAGACCAATCCATCTAGTCACAACTGCCTAACGTTCCCACTCAGCCAATGTGATGTCAGATGGAAACTGTACTTTCGAGTTGCGCAGGGAATATATACATTCCTTTTGGTCCTAAGGGACAGAGAACTTGATGATGTCTGTCAACTCGAGAACCCAGAGAGGAGTTTGCACTGATACATTTGACTCGATGATTTGAGGAGGACTTTGATGGATTTCTGACTCAAAATTCTGAGCCTCCCATGTAATGTTCTAAGTAACTCTGCAAAGTCTGACCGACTCTGATGAACAGATTCCTTTGCTGCACCAAATAGGTCGTACGTACTGACAAGCACGACAGTGACTGCTTTCTCCTTGGCACGCAAAGCCTGGGAGCCAAAGGTTCTTGCTTAATTGCAAGAAATCCGATAATCTCTGCAGCGTTACCAAGCTATGTTAGCATTGGGGCTTAGAATAATTATGATACCACCAGAAGGATGGCCCCATGCAAAACTACAAGGAAACCTTACTTTCTTAGAGCTCATTTCCAGGTTTCCCAGTTTCTGAAATAGAGTAAGCAAGATGGTTTTACCCTTCTTTAGAGCCAGCACCACTTCTTCTTTCTCATCATGGAAGCCTCTTGTATTCTTGAAAAAATAAATAACTTTACTAGTCCTTGTACCTATTCGACTAGAAAAATTTCAACATTCAAGTCGGAAGCACATAGGGTTTTGCGTATCCGAATGACGGCTCCCTTGACGCGCAAGGTACATTCTGATATCCTTGTTGAAATTATTTGAATCTCAAACGTGGATAGAATTAGAAATTCAATGCCGGCGCGAAAGCTCAATGATCCAAACTAGCAAAGGCATTTACAATGTCGATATTATGGTTGATGGCAGGTTAGTATTACAAATTAATAGGTCGAAGAGCCAAAGAAGCAAACGGCAGTCACTGAGTGCGAAAAAAGGTCAATTAAGCAATCCAGATTTTATTCCAGCACAGCAATGCCGTCTCCCGGAGTACGCCAACGGCAACACCATCTCTTGTGAGGTAAGTTGTGCCGTGGCAAATCCTTCCCGCCTGCTCAGGCTTTCCAGCCTGAGGGCAATTACTAGGCAGCAGAACTAACTGTGATGCTTATCACTCTGCAAGACTGACAACACAAATGTAACCGATGATGCTGAAAAATTGATGTAATCCCAATCTCCCATCCTGAGACTATCCTATGCCCTAAACTTAATATCCCCAACCATATTATCACCCTAGTATTCCCAACTGTGCAATGCCTGCCATACCCTCAAATTGAGTGTTTATCCCACTAGGTTATGACTGACTATGCTGTGCCTTTATATACTTTCCTTTGGAAATGGGTTGTTTATCTTGTAGTGCTCAAAAGTCAATTTCCTAGGTCTAACCATAAAATGACTAACCATGCAATGTTTTCATAGAACTTTAACCATAGAATGACAGACCTACCATGCTATGATTTGACTTGAAAAACAATATGGGGAAGACCTGCCTTCACTGTTTCACTAAAAACGAAGTCGCCAAGTGAGACATATTTTACTCATTAAAAATAGATTTAG
>CAIKYO010000165.1 GCA_903831655.1 uncultured Burkholderiales bacterium | reverse complement strand
ACAGTTAGTAAACATTTTGGGTTCAACATTTCGCAATGCGGTGGGATCTGTGTGAAATATCCTTGCCCTGGACTTCGCATTAAATTGCTCTTAATTGGCAGTCAGTTTGTGGTTTCTAAGTGTGTGAGCTATTTAATAGATAGTTAGATAACATTAATTAGCGGCATCAATAAGCCTCAAGGCTCACTCTGTGAGCTAGTGCCATGCCATAGTTGATCGAAATAAGTAAGAGAGAGGGTGGGATGGGCGCTATGTTTTTATTGTTATTGGCTTTCATTTTTGGGTTGATTGCCTTGTATCAATTATTCGCATTAATTGCGGATCTGTTGGGGTGGGCTATTTTCAGGAGTCCTAAAAAGTCGACCTTACCCCCAGTTATTATTTTAAGTATCGAGCGAAAGGATAATTGTTATGTCAGTGACCAAGACCAATAGTTCGGAGATTGATAACTCAAATCCTCATTTGCTTAAGGATGCCGTTCAGGACTTCTTGTTTCAGAGGCAACAGATTGCCAAGGGATTTGATCGGCCCAATTGGTTGCAAACGGGGTTTAGGGATTTCGATCAAGCTTTCGGTGGGTTACGGTTAGGAAGTCTAACAACATTAGCTAGTCGGCCTTCAATGGGTAGGTCTGCACTAGCCCTCAATATTGCCGCTAATGCTGCTGTTTCAAAAAACATTGGTGTGCTTTATCTAAGTTTAGAGATGTCGGTGCAACACTTAGTAGCAAGGCTTCTAAGTCAGTTAGCTGAGGTTGATGTCCAAGATTTATATGAGCCTCAAGTTGATTTGAGTCAGGATCGGGGGATGAGCGTAGCGATTCAAAGAATTGCCTCTGCACCCTTATTGTTGTTCCACTCCCCATTTGTTGATGTTGTGAGTATCTGTGATGGGGTGAGAAAGATTAAGAAAACCACCCCCTTTACTTTGCTTGTCGTTGATGACTTGGGATATGTTGATTTGACGGCCAAGGATGGTCAGGAAATTACTTCTTATGAGGTAGTCATGCAAGCGCTTAAGAATTTAGCTTGCGAGCTGAAAATTGCTATTTTGCTGTTATCACCATTAAATCGAGAGCTTGAGGATCGGGAAAATAAACGCCCTATATTTTCGGATCTGCCCGGTATGGCTATCGCCAGGCATTCAGATATGCTGTTATTTTTATACCGCGATGAAGTCTATGATCCAGAAGGTAAAAATCGAAATAAAGCCGAGTTAACTGTTGCTAGAAATGATTTTGGACCTACGGGGGTGATTCATCTTGGTGTTGAACTTAAATACCACCGATTTTTAAATCTTTAGTGGTCTGGACCAGATTCATAGCGCCCTAGCGAACTGCAACACTGCTTTTTTCTGAGTTGTAGTTAATTCCCCGTAGCAGGAAATCAATTCGGCGAGAGACTCATCTTCGCAATATAGATAGGCTGTTGGAATGCCCAGCACCTTGGCCAGGGTACTTGCGGTATTAAAGTCTGGGGCATGCTTACCCCTTTCGTATTGGTTAATCCTGGCTGAGGCCGAGTATTCATCAATCCCTGCGCGAACCCCTAATTCCATTTGGGAGATCTTCAGTCTTTTGCGTGCGATTTTGAGCCGCAGGGCAATGAGGGATTCGTCTTTAGCTGGGCTAACCATGCCTAAGATAATCTTAGTTTTTACTAGCTTTTACACTAAGACTTCCTTAGTATTTGAGGTAAATCCACATAGCAATATCAAGCGGATTTAGCTAAATAACGGGGGTTAGGATGAGTAAACTAAATGGAGCCAAAAAGGTTGAATATGGAAGTCTCAATTCAAAGTGCAAAGAGCAATATAACTT
>CAIKYO010000164.1 GCA_903831655.1 uncultured Burkholderiales bacterium | reverse complement strand
ATATTCTGATTTCGATGCCGTAAACCCTAAGCGTGCCTTAACAGACTCCGCCACCCGGTCCTCAATCAGAGGTGCATCCCTAAGAAACTGGGATTTGGTTGCGAGGTACGCGAGCATCCCTTAACTTTAGCAATAACCAGGCTGGCCAACATCATAAGTGAGCGAAGATTCCTTGGGTTTGAATGAATATGCCATCGGTACCAGTTTAACGACTAATTGTTGCCATGCATGGAAATAAAGATAAACACGTAAAACGACATGAATCGATACTCATTTGAAGCATCACAACTCCCAGCACGCAAAACTAATTCGGGTTGACCAGTCACAGCACGACTCAACAATATCTACCGGTAATCTCTTCTCAATGAAGTCACCAGAGACTGTCCCGTGATTACTTCTAGCAATTAGTGCAACGCCAAGCAGGACTGCTCGCCAATCAGAACTACTGCCGCCTTTGTGACTTTTATGGTCTCATCCTTCAAGTCAACCGGGGTGACGAACAATGCGTCAGGCGGACTTATCTCGCCTTAAACTTTCAGCACGCCCCAGAACATAAGGAGTGGGAGCGGTAGAAACGGTCCAAATTGCTTGAAAGCCGAACCTAAAGGTGACACTTGAGGGAACTTCCGCAGTCTTCAATTTGTCGGACTCTCTCGCTACTCTAAGTGACGTGATGAGATCACGTGGGCTCGAATCGCCAAACAAGAATTCATGGGAAAGCTGCTGATATCTCACTAGTTGAAAGTTCTGAGATAATATTCAAATTGTAGAGGAGACCTTAGACGTGACCATTTCGTACAGAGAACTGAATGCTCTACTAAGCGCTGTTCTATTTGATGAGTCGAATCGCAATAGACCTGTCTACATGGAACTGGGCGAGGAGAATCGTGCTGCTCTTGCTGATCACTTGAGTTGCAGTGCAGAAGAAGTCTTGCCTACCATCCATCAGATTACTGCAAACCATTACAGCGATAACACGTCAAACGAGGAATACTTTCGATTTACATCTAAGGAAATCATTAAATGGCGCCGTTTTTCCATCACTGATAGATCACTTGACTACCCTGAGTTACCACTTTTAGTTTGCCTTACCTCAGCTGCGCTCGACATGGGCGGCGATGGCGAGTTCAACGCCCTTGCATACTACCCGCGACTCGCCGCAATACTTGGTGTGGACGATAAAGATGAGTTTGCCGCGAGCTATCGTGGTCACTCTAAATTAATCTGGGAAAATTGGAACTACTGGTTAGACACAGTATTGAGCGCTCAATATGGAATTGGAACAGCTTTTTCTGTCGGTTCGGCCACACATATAGGTTATGCGCTTTCTCAAGCACTTGTCCGCTCGGGTGATCGGAAGAAATTACCATCATTCTTTAGAAAGAATGGATTTAGTAGCCATTCCTCTATCTCTAATCGAGATATGCAATATTTTATTGATGACTGGGTTTCAAGCGCCGATTCTTACGGTAGCCATGAAACTTCACCAAGTCGGCCGTTTCAAAATCTTTGGAACAGCCCCGATGCGCGATTGAGAATCTCCGAGATCGTTAGTAGGGAACTTGAGCTTTGGGATGGGAGAGTTCCAAAAATTCGAAGCGAAGATGGCTCTCTCAAGGAGGACATTCAAATAGCGCTCGAAGCTACATTATCAACATTTGGTGGACCTCAGATCAAATTCTCATTTGCAGTTTCAGGCGTCGACGGAGCACGCGAGTCAAACTTTAGTATTTTGGATAGCCAAGGTTCATATAAATCTATTGCATTAATTAGTGACTCTTCAGGGTGGATGTATCCAAATGTAGCACAACTTCCCATTTCGACAGTTGATTTACTAGAAAAGCCCATAACTGGAATGTTCAAAGCATCTATACAAGTCAGTCGCGCACCCAAAAGAATTGCAATTTTGCGTTTAGACCAGACAACTCGGCGTTACCGGGAAATTGAAAGAGCAGAACTTCACACACGAATGATGATTCTTGTAAATGATCATATGACAAATATTGAGGCAGTTAGAAATATCCTCAATGACTCAAGTCGCGCCGGCTTTAAGGAAATCAACTCTTTTAACATGAAGAATGTCCCCGACAACTGGACAATATTTACTGATGTTGAACTAGTTCGGATCCCCCCCGAGGAACTAATCAAAAAAAGAGTCTTGCTTGAGGTGCTGAGACCGAATAGAACAGGTGAGCTTACCATCTCTGCTGGATTCCAGTTGCCGGGAAATCCTCCAAAATGGCATAGTGATTACCCCATTGAGGTTAGAAGTTACGTCGTTGGTGCGCAGATGTTGATTCTCAAGTTGTGGAAAGCAACCGAAGGTGAGATGAATCTATTCTTTGAAAAAGAATATCAAACTGAAAGTTTCATCCAGAGTTTTGCCTCAGAGACCTTCGAGGACGGCAAATACTTGATAGAGATTTATGTCGACGGAAGCGAAGAACCTTTCTCTAGTAAAGCACTTCGTGTCAGTTCGTCAAACACGCCAGATATGGTGTCATGGAATAGAGCAGACCGGTTGGTTTACGCAATTGGTTTGAATCCTTCCAGTATTTTCTCGGCAACCAACCTAGAAGATATTGAATTCGAGGTGGTCGACGGTCCGCTCGTGGTTAAAGATGAAGTTGCCGAATCACCTCGGGTGGATCTTCCCTCGATACCCACTCAGAAATGGTGGTCAACCACGTCTAAGTCGAAGGCTCGTGAACAATCATCAATTCTACTTGGCTCAAAAGGAACTTCTCTATGTTTTGAAAATGGAGCCCATAACTGGGAGATCGATGGTTTTCGACCTGATGAAACTAGGGACCGTAGGTTAATAGTCGCAAGCGACAAAACGAACGGGACTTGTAAATATTGCGGCATGAAAAGACTCTTTCCCTCTACGCATTGGAAAATGAAACTAAGGAGTGGCCGAACAGATAGAGAACTTAATATACAACTTCCGCAAACTTCGAAAGTAGATGTTCGTTCTATTCCAGAAGTGACTACATTCGAGGCAAATTGGGATATGGCTCTTGATGCTCTTATGCATTTGGGTGGCGGTGGCGAGGCATATTTGTCGGCCGTGGCCTCGAATATCGATCCCTCTGCACTTTTCCGTCATGTGTTTACCAGCGCTCTAGAAGATCTTGCACAGGTGGACGTATATAGAGACGACGATGCCCAAGTGATTGGTTGGGAGATTAACCCAAGTTTTGCGAGCGAAATAGATGGCAGGTTTCAACTTATTGGGTACTGGCCAAAGTTTTCAAAAATCGCTTTGTCTGAGAATTTCGGCCCGAAATACATGGAAGAAAGACAACTAGATTCAGTATCACGAGTAACGCTAAAAGACGTTAGCGAGACACAATTGATTGAATTCTGCAAGAACCATGGCATTGACGTGAATATTGTTCGCTCGCCAGCGCTGAGCATGATTCGTGCGCTTCCCTTCTTTATGGATGCAATAAATGGGCTTCCAGAAAAGCCACTTGGACTTTTTGACGAAGTTAATAGATTTGACCCACTATCGAACTCTTGGTTACCGGGTGAAGACTATGAAGGTGTAGGTGGATACAGGCTCATAAGCTCCTACAAAACTCAATATGGTGTGATCACGAAGGAATCGCTTGAAAGGAAGAGGATGAAAAGTGTTTCATCTGCAACAGCAAAACATTTTGAAGCCATAGTGAATCAAAAACGTCCATTATTTGGATACTCACTACAGGATGAACAACTTTTTGTTCCTGTAGGTGCACCTCTTCCTGGACTATACGCTCGTGCGGCAACTCTCGCGGCTGGAATCCTCCCTGTACTCGATTCCAGCCGGTCGTTACTTGTGTATCAAGGATGCAAACCTGAGTTTGTTCAACTCTTGACTGAGAAGATGGGGGCTTAGAAATGCCATTGAAGCAGGATCCGTTAACACCAATAAGTCTTAGTCAAGAACTTATTGAGACATACCTCAGGTACTTTGACACCCAGTATTGGCTTAAGTATCCAGAACTCATGCGTGAGCGCAGGGATTTACTCAAGAAGAATTCGAGATTAGTGACTGAGGTGATTCTCGAACCAGTGCTTTCATACGACGCAGAGATCGCGCTATCGACAACTCTGAATAGATGCAAAATTGATGAATCAATCGGACAAATTGTCGGACGAGCAATTTTCGGGAAATATTTTAACGAGAATCAAGACATTTTCTTACGAGAGCACGTGGCGACAGCGATGAATGCTCACTTCGGTGAAGATGGTGTTAGAAATGCCATTGTTACCTCAGGTACTGGTTCTGGAAAAACTGAAGCATTTTTACTCCCTGTTTTGACAAGGCTAGCGTTAGAAGCATCGACATGGCCTGTGCAACCTGAATCTCATAAATGGTGGCGCCAATTAGGGGCGAAATGGGAACCACTACGTAAAAATGAAACTCGATCACCAGGAATACGAACTTTAATTCTCTATCCAACAAATGCCCTTGTTGAAGACCAGGTAATTCGCCTCAGGCGGGCTGTGAGACTCATTAACGAAAGCAACCCGCAGCGTCCTATTTGGTTTGGGCGCTATACGGGAGTTACTTTGGGTGGAGGAGTTGCTCCTAAACATAGGACCGATAGATTTGAACGAGATAAGTCAGAGATTAATTCATTAGATAAGGAATTCCTTGAATTTGCTGAAACTTTTGAAAACAAAGATGATCTAGATCAGTTTACCAACCCTTCCGGTGCCGAAATGATTGCACGTTGGGATATGGCCATACACGCCCCAGATATTTTGGTCACGAACTATTCTATGCTAAATGCGATGCTAATGAGAGACCAAGAAAATCTTATCTTTGAGCAGACGCAAACTTGGCTCGGCGAGTCCGAGGACAACATCTTAACTTTAGTGGTCGATGAGTTGCATTTATATCGAGGCACAC
Organism: uncultured Burkholderiales bacterium; assembly: GCA_903831655.1. GTDB lineage: Bacteria > Pseudomonadota > Gammaproteobacteria > Burkholderiales > Burkholderiaceae_C > Limnohabitans. The sequence goes on along the minus strand of CAIKYO010000164.1, from coordinate 2,999 downwards.
CAGGTAGTGAAGTAGCGATGGTTATCCGGAATCTCCTTCAAAGAGTTGGGCTTTCGCCTGATTCTGATCAAGTTCGATTCATAGCTACATCAGCATCAATGACGGATATCGAGTCGGGTCGAAAATTCGCTTCGCATTTTTTCGGAGCGCCAACAGAATCCTTCGTCTTAACAGCTGGAACGCCTCGAATTGTTCCAGAAGTACCTAGATTCACCGTTGACGAAGTTAAAAAATCACAAGTAGATCCTGGAACCCTGTCAGCAGCAATTATAAATGCATGCAAAGACGATCTAGGTTCGTATAGAGCCCAGACCGTTTCTCACATTAAGGAAAAATTATTCGGTGAAGACCCAAGGGGGGAGGAAACACTTGCTCAGATTCTTTGCGAACTAGCCGGGTCGAAGAATCCATCGCTGAACCGAATTCGAGGTCATATATTTTTTCGCACGCCAAGAGGCTTATGGGCTTGCTTAAATTCCAATTGTCAAGGAGCTTCTAAATATGCCTACGAGGGGCGAGCAATTGGGAAACTATTCGATATCCCCACCGTTTGCTGCGACGTATGCAGTTCGAGAGTGCTAGAACTTCTTTATTGTTTCGACTGTGGGGACATATCCCTCGGAGGCTTTATTTCAAACGCCGAACCGGATGAATTCGGTAATGAGCAGACCTACTTGAGTTCCTTATCAAGTGGAGAGCCAGATAATTCAGGTAAAGAAATAGTCGAAAATAGATCTTCTAGGGATTTCTATTGGTTCTCACCCAACACTAAAATAGAAACTACGGCGAAGGGTTGGCGGGTAAAAAAAGAAGGTCACTCAAGTGCCTTTAATTTCACTTTCTCGCTTGGGCGCATTCATCCCCTCACTGGTTTTGTTGACTCGGATCTAAGGCCCGACGAGGGCTTTAGCCAAATAGTCAGATTTGGACACGACCAGTCCACCCAATCTGACGAATACCATCCCGCCCTCCCCTTGAATTGCCCCAATTGTTCCGCTGAGGGTTATATCAAATCATCAGATCACTACTGGCGGCTTAACAAGTTACGTTCACCCATTCGTGCACATACAACCGGTCAATCCATTGCTATCCAAGTTTTACTATCTCAACTCGTTCGTTCCTTAAGAATTCCGATCGATGGGAAGTCGGAATCTTCAAAGACTATTGTCTTCACAGACAGCGTTGCAGATGCTTCTGGGACTGCAGCGGGTGTAGCCTTTAACAACCAGTTTGACTTGCTGAGACAACTCTTCACCAGGAAGTTATATTCAAATACTGGAGAAAGTCCTGAAAGAATAAAAAGGAGAATCGTTCAGATCCAAGAACTAATAAATGATGGTTTAGGTCAAGAATCGGATCGATTAGAAATATTAACTCTTGAAAATAAACTCGAGCACGTTGGGGATTTGAGCTGGACAACTCTCTCAGAGGATATATTGACAAGTCTAGTTGACCTCGGAATTCCTCCATTAGGCTACGGCCCAAGAGTTTCCTCAAGAAATGGCACGCCTTGGTACAAATTCTTCATTCCGAGAAACCAAGCATGGGAATCTGTCTCCAACCCAATCGAGCGTGAAAGAGGTTTTGAATATTACAAGAAAGCCCTTAGGGCCTCTTTGGCATCGGAAGTTCTTTTTGGAAAAGCTGACAGGGATCTAGAGTCGGTTGGAATTGCCTACTTGCATTTCACTGGGCAAACGGAAAACTCGATAGGTATTGAGCCGGGTCTTGCTAACGAAATTCTTGACTCTTGTATCAGAATTCTCGGATTGACTGGGTATTTTGAGAAACGAAGTGGTCAAAAAAGGACTTCCCAGGGTATTCCGAACAAGATTAGGGATTACTTGAAAGCCGTGTCCGCACTCCATAATTTGGATATCAAAGAAGTGTCAGATTGGGTTAAAGAGACCTTTCATAGCTCTGGATTGACAAGTGAATGGAATCTGCAGTTGCATTTCGGAGATCTTCCATTGGTTGTCAAAAAACCTGAAAATGGTATGTATGTTTGTGCAAAATGCGCTGCCAGACACTTGCATAAGAGCGCTGATGTTTGCATTCGAGATACATGCCATTCTACGTCTCTCCTCCAGACCCAAGATAATTCAATTTTTGAGAAAGATTACTTTGCTTGGCTTTCTAAGATGGAACCTGTCCGAATGAGAATCGAAGAGTTGACCGGGCAGACAAAACCGTTGGCCACGCAACGCCAAAGACAACGATTCTTCCGTGGTGATGCATTTCGTCCAGAGCCGCTGGAAAGCGAAATAACTCACGGCATAGATGTTCTTAGTGTGACAACAACTATGGAGGTCGGTGTTGATATTGGAAGTCTAAGAGCCACTCTCATGGGGAACGTACCACCACAGCGATTTAATTATCAGCAACGCGTGGGGCGAGCTGGTCGTTTTGGGCAGGTGTTCTCATACGCGCTAACACTTTGCCGAGATAAAACTCATGACGACTTCTATTTCAACAATCCATTACGCATGACCAGTGATACCCCACCGGAACCATTTTTGCAGATGGGTCGAATTAACGTGGTAACTCGCGTGATAAACGCTGAAGTTCTTCGTCGTGCATTTGCCTCTATGCCTGAAACGATCCGTCCAGATCGCAACGGTGATGATATTCATGGCGCATTCGGAAAAACTGGCGATTGGGAGGCTACCTACAAAACCTTGGTTTCTGAATTCCTACAAAGGTCACCAGAGGTCCCAAAGGTCGTAGAAAGCATGACAGTCGGAACACCGTTCGCAGATGAAGTTCAAAAATTCACGGAAACTTTGAGAACCGACTTACTGAATATGATTAGCGAAGCGGTGGTCAAATCAGAGCGGGCAGACTACGAATTAAGCCTGCATTTGGCCGAAAGGGGCCTGCTACCGATGTTTGGTTTTCCAACGCGTGTTCGAGATCTTTACCGAGCTGAGCCAGTAAACGTTTTCAACGATGAAGCGAAACTTGCTTCCAGACCAATTGATGCCGCAATTGCAATGTTT
>CAIKYO010000163.1 GCA_903831655.1 uncultured Burkholderiales bacterium | reverse complement strand
GAATTGACGACTGTAGCTCCACCTTTTGAAAAAGTGGTCGTGGCACAGATCAAGACACTTGAGCCTCATCCCAAATCCGATCGATTGCGCATTTGTGGCGTTGATGTAGGTCAAGCCGAATTGCTCAACATTGTTTGTGGAGCACCCAATGCAGCTGTCGGCATGAAAGTACCTTGTGCAATGTTGGGTGCTCAATTGCCCCCCTCTGAGCCTGGTGGAGCCCCTTTTGAGATCAAGCCCGTCAAGCTCCTGGGTGTTGAGAGCTTGGGTATGCTTTGCTCCGCCAAGGAGCTCAAGATCAGCGAGGAGGGGAGCGGACTGCTGCCCCTTGATCAAGATGCGCCCATTGGGGCCAACATAAGAGACTTTCTCAACTTGGATGACTCGCTGATCACCATCAAGCTCACCCCCAATTTGGCTCACTGTTTGAGTGTATTTGGAGTTGCTCGTGAATTGTCAGCGCTGACCCGCACGCCATTGGTCAAACCCAAAGTCATGCCTGTAAATGTCAGCTCCTCTGAGGTGCTTGCAGTTAAAGTCAGTGCGCCAGATCTGTGTGGACGCTTCAGTGGGCGGGTTGTGCGTGGTCTCAATCCTCATGCTGTAACACCTTCGTGGATGCTTGAGCGATTGGCGCGTTGTGGCCAAAGGGGCGTCAGTCCCTTGGTGGATATTTCGAACTACGTGATGTTTGAGTATGGTCAACCTACTCACATTTTTGATTTCGATAAAATCAATGGCTCCCTTGAAGTGAGGTGGGCCAAAGAGGGTGAGAGCTTAAAGCTTTTGAATGGGCAGACCATTTCTCTGAGCGAGGACGTGGGTGTGATTGCCGATGACCATGCCATTGAATCCTTGGCGGGTATCATGGGTGGAGACGCCACAGCAGTCGGTGACGAGACCCAATCGATCTACATTGAAGCTGCATTTTGGTGGCCACAGGCTGTGGCTGGAAGATCTCGGAAATTTAATTTTTCCTCTGAAGCGGGTCACCGTTTTGAGAGAGGTGTTGACCCCTCACAAACGGTAGAGATGATTGAGAGAATCACCCAGCTCGTTTTGGAAATTTGTGGTTCTCACGATACCGTTTGTGGTCCCATAGATGATCAGCTCATCAACATGCCCAAGGAGAGAACGCTCTCATTGAGAGTGGACAGAGCATGTCGTGTGATTGGCATGGAGCTTACCCAAGATCAGATGTCTCAAGCTTTGAGGTCTTTGGGGCTTGAGGTGTTGGAGGAGCCAGGACTCATTCACGTGACCTCACCTTTGTTCCGCTTTGATTTGCAAATCGAGGAAGATTTGATTGAGGAAGTCATACGGTGCATTGGCTACGAGCAACTGCCTACCTCTGCACCCATTGCACCCATCACTGCTAAGTTGCAAGCTGAACGACTCAAAGGACCTTTTGATGTTCGTCACACGATGGCTGCTTTGGGCTTTCAAGAGACCATCAATTACAGTTTTGTGGATGAGGCTTGGGAGCAGGATTTTGCGCACAATTCCAATCCAATCAAGTTATTGAATCCAATTGCCAGTTCCATGAATGTCATGAGAACGACACTGTTGGCGAGTTTGCTTCAGGTTGTCAAATACAACGTAGACAGAAAGGTGAGCACCGTCAGAGCCTTTGAGCTTGGTCGAGTGTTCCTAAGAGATGAGGCTATCGAGGATTCTGATCAGACCGTCAAAGGCCTCTCTCAGCCCATGCGAGTTGCCGCAGTCGCCTACGGGCTGGCTCAGCCTTTGCAGTGGGCCAGCAAAGAGGCAGGCGTTGATTTCTTTGACATGAAGGCTGATCTTTTGGCCTTGATGCATCCCCTGCAACCCACTTTCAAAGCTGCCAGCCACCCTGCCATGCATCCTGGTCGTTGCGCTCAAGTGGAGCTCAATGGGCAAGTGATTGGTCACTTGGGTGAGTTGCATCCCAAAATCAAACAAGCTTGGAGTTTGCCCCAAACGCCCATGATGTTTGAGTTGGATTTGGATGCGGTTTGTATGAGAGGTGTGCCCCATTTTGTGGGTGTTGACAAGCACCAAGACGTTGAGCGCGATATTGCCATCGTGGTCAAAGAGACCGTGCTCCACGATGAGTTGATGGCTTGCATTTGGGCCTCTGGGCACGATGGGATACTTAAAAATGCCTGTTTGTTCGATGTATATCGACCCAAAGAGCAAAATACTCAATTGGCTCAAGACGAGAAAAGTTTAACCATTCGGTTGGTACTCAACAAGGCACAAAGCACGCTCACTGAGCCAGAAATTGAAGCTTTGGTAGAGCAAGTTTTGAATGCATTGAGCACAAATGTTGGTGCTCGTCTTAGGGCATAAAGGAGTTCAAAGATGGAATTGGTTTTGAATTCATTGGAATCGCCTGCATTGACCAAAGCGCAATTGGCAGAGTTGATGTTTGAGCAAATTGGACTCAACAAGCGCGAATCAAAAGACATGATAGATGCTTTCTTCGATCTGATTGTCGAAAAGCTCTTGAGCGGTGAGGATGTCAAAATTTCTGGTTTTGGCAATTTCCAATTGCGCACCAAAACTCCACGTCCAGGGCGCAACCCAAGGACTGGCGAAGCCATTACGATTGAGGCTAGGCGAGTCGTTACTTTTCACGCAAGCCAAAAGCTCAAGGAAATGATTCAAAACCAAGAGCATTCAAAAGTTTAGATCTATAACTCAAACGTTTGGAGTTGTCGATTAGGGATGATTGCCAATTTAAGTAACTTGTGTCTTTTAATCTGTAAATATTTTTTAAATAGACTAGCTTTTTTTTATACTTAGTGTAATCTTCACGGTCCCTATTTTGATTCAGTTACAGAAAAGCCAGCATGGAGAATTCCCTTCCTTCAATACCAGCAAAGCGCTACTTCACCATTGGTGAGGTGAGTGAGTTGTGCGGCGTCAAGCCTCACGTGCTCAGGTATTGGGAGCAGGAGTTTACTCAGCTCAGGCCCATGAAGAGAAGGGGCAATCGACGCTACTACCAGCACCATGAGGTGCTGATGATTCGAAGAATTCGTGACTTGTTGTATGACCAAGGCTTTACCATCAGTGGAGCAAGAAACAAGTTGCTTGAGATTGTCCAAATTGAAAAAGAAAAAAAACGCTCGGGTGTCATGATGCTCCAAGGCGTGGATGTCTTTGAAGAGAGTGATTTTGACGAATCCGCTCTCACGGACACATGGAGCATGGCCAATGTCATGACGGATGCTCCCCAGATGAAACAACTCAAGCGTGAGCTGCAAGAAATCAGACAATTGCTGCTTTGAATGTGGTGAGCTTGTTAAATCCGAGTTATAATTTAATGCTCGGCGTGTAGCGCAGCCTGGTAGCGCACTTGCATGGGGTGCAAGGGGTCGCGAGTTCGAATCCCGCCACGCCGACCAATGAACAAGAGGGGAAGTCATTTAACCGTGGCTTCCCCTTTCTCATGTGGGGCTGAGCAAAGTTGGAATCAAGCTTTGTGGTGCAATTCGTCTAATTCAAGCGCCATCTTTTTGCCCAGCTCGACGCCCCATTGGTCAAAGGCATTGATCTCCCAGATACAAGCTTGGCAAAATATTTTGTGTTCGTAAAGAGCAATGAGTGAGCCCAAGGTCTTGGCATCCAATTCGTCAAACCAAATCGTGGAGCTGGGTACATTGCCAAGAAAGGTTCTGTGCGGCGTCAATGCCAGTGCTTGTTCGGGAGTGAGTCCGCTCTCCAATAGTTCCTTTTGGGTTTGAGTTGCATCCCGACCCAGAGCCATCGCTTTTCTTTGTGCTTTTAAATTCAAAAGTACCAATCGATGGTGTTCCTCAGAACCTGGCATGGGGCAGTTGCTCAGGCGCTGTCCGATGAAGTCCACTGGGATCAAATGCTGACCTTGGTGGATGAGTTGAAAGTAAGCGTGTTGGCCATCATTGCCCAAGCCGCCCCATAAGATAGGCCCGGTGGCAATGCTTGCACTCGTTCCGTCGTGGTGAATTTGTTTACCGTTGGACTCCATGTCCATTTGTTGAATAAACGAGGTGAATTTGGCCAAAGGATAGAGATAGGGTGCAATGAGGTGCGTGGGCGCTCCCAGAAAATTGCGGTTCCAAATCCCAAGGAGAGCCATCAACAAAGGCAAATTATCTTGAGCAGGGGCATTCAAGAAATGTTGATCCATGGCGTGGCCACCAGCCAAAAACTCTTTGAAGCCCTCTGATCCAATTGCAATGGCCAATGGCAGTCCAATGGATGACCAAATGGAGTACCTCCCTCCCACCCAATCCCATAAGTGAAAGGTCTGTTGAGGTAAATAGCCCTGGGATTGAGCGACCTTTGGGTTGGCAGTCACAGCAATCAGGTGCTTGGAGAGGCTTTCCTGTGGGCAGCCTGATGCCCTCAGCCACTCCTTGGCAGAGCGGGCCAAAAGCATGGTTTCTTGTGTGCTGAAAGACTTGCTTTGTACGATGAAAGCTGTTCTCTCTGGATTCAAATTCTTGATGGTGCTGTAAAGGCTCCATGCATCCACATTGGATACAAAGTGCACGTTCACTGGGTGAGAAAATCGAGGATTCTCCCTCAAGGCCTCGCAAACCATCCTTGGGCCTAGATCAGAGCCACCAATGCCCAGATTGACCACATCCGTGATACTTTGCTGGGTATAACCACTGATGAGCTGACCTCTCAGTTGTTCAGCAAACCCACAAAACCGCTCAATTTCAACGAGTACGGCATCAGCAATGGTTTGACCCCAGGGAGGCGAGGACACCAGGCTGCCGCGAAGTGCCACGTGCAAGGCTGAACGTCCTTCGGTGGTGTTGATGTGCTCTCCATTGAACATGGATTGAGCTTTTTGGAAAACATGGGATTGATGGGCAAGCTCAAGCAAAGCGTCCATAATCACTGTACTCACCCGCTGGTGGTCATATTCAAGAGTCAAGCCAGCCGCTGAGGCGCAAAAGCGACTGGATCGATCTTTTGCACTTTGCAATTGTGCAATACTGGGTACCCCGCGCTTGGCCAAAAGCTCCAATGCCTGCCAAGCGGCTCGTCTCTGAGGGGGGGTGAAAGCTGACATTGAGAGTGTTGATAAAGGTTGTGCTCAAACTTTTCTTAGTCGCATTGTAGTCAATGTTATCGACAGGGCCAGGCAATCAACGACGAACCTCTGGAGCCTCCAGGGGGAGCCCTTGAGCGCGAAATCCCAAATACAACTCCAATTCCATCAAAGCCTGTGAGCCAAAAGGGTAGATCTCAGCCTTGACTCCCGAGAGGCAAGCTCTTAAGCGGCGGTGAAGTGACCCCATTTTTTGCCATTCCAGTCGATAGGCCGGATAACCAACGGGTTGTCCTTGACTTAAGGTTTCACCCCCCAAGTGATGCCCAAAGTTTTGGGTATGGCAGTGCATGCATGCGAGGTTGATTTGACCTCTGCGTTTTTCAAATCTAGCCTGTCCTCGTTTTAGAGGTTCAATTAAATCGGGCGTCAATGTTTTTTGCATCACCATACCCCGAGAGGCCAAGTTAATGACCGCGGTGAGGCCAAGCAACTCATCGCTTTCATACTTTAGGGCAGGCAGGTGTTGATGTTGTACCCTGCAACGATTGATTTGTGCCTCTAAGTTGACCAATTGATGGGTGGCCTCATCAAAACGAGGGTATTTCATGGTTACCCCCTTCATGCTGGTGTTGATCTCTTGGTGACAAGATTCACACGAGTTGTTAGGGGTGCCGTGGCTTTGTTGCCAGCTCTTTTGTCCTTGCTCGACCCATAAAAAGGCCGGATTCAAGTCGTCATCTTTTTGAAGCGTGGCAATGGCTTCACTGGCAAAGCTCAATCCAGAGCGAAGTTGTGCGGGCTCAATGGCGCCTGGCCCAGTGATGGGTTGAGTCCAGCCCAAAGGGGGAAGCAAGATGATCAATAGGCCAAGGCTGATCGATATCAGTCTAACAAGGATTACTTTTCTTGATCTGGCAAGTCGTTTTAGCATGATCAATTCAATTGCAACAAATAACTCATCACGCTTTCAAATTCCTCACGGCTCAAAATGGTTTTGCCTTCAAGCGAGGGGTCGAGCTCGCTTAGATTTTGCAGTGAAAAATAGGGCGGCATGATCGTTTGAGGGTTGACGCTTCTCTCGTCGGCCAATCGGGCCCGTAAGGTGGCCGCATCCATGCGTTTGGCCACTCCCTGCAGTGAGGGTCCGAGGTTGCCCATGGGAGATGGGTTGTTGGGTATTTGGTGGCAAAGGACACACTGTCCTGTTCTGCCTTTGATGATCTCCAAGCCTTTTGCGGCGTCTTCGCTCAGGTTTTGAGAACAGACAAGCTGTACACCACAAGACAAGCCAATCAATGCCATGGTTTTGATTCTAGAAAAGCCGAGCATAAGGGTGGTTCTGGTCACAGGTTGATTCATTGGGTGTTGCTGCATTTTAGATGCACACGATGAAGGCACAAGTTGACACCGAGTAGCTCAGCATAAAATAGGGAAATTAATCATTTTTGGATGTTAATTGCCATGTTAGACCCACAAGCCCATTGGCTACTGAAGTTGATGCTCGACAATGGCGTACCCCCCATTCAAACGCAAACACCTGTTCAAGCTCGCTTGGCCTATGAAAGTCGAAAGTCCTTTTCACAACCCGATCCCCAAGAGATGCATCTGGTTGAAGATCACTGGGTGGAGGTTGACGCAGAAAAAATCAAGGTTCGCAGGTATGTTCCTGAAGGGGTTTTAAATCACAAGCCAGGTGGGGCACTCATTTATTTGCATGGCGGTGGCTGGACCATTGGAAGCGTTGAGTCACACGATGTCATGTGCCGTGAACTCAGTAACAAAGCCCAATGCCAAGTTTTCTCAGTAGATTACAGATTGGCTCCTGAGAGCCCTTTCCCCGCTGCTTACAACGATGCAGTTGCTGTTTATCGATGGTTGCAAGAGCAAATTAAATCAAGGTCAGAGTGGTGTTTGGATCCCCTCAAGGTGGCCCTTGGGGGGGACAGTGCAGGAGGTAATTTGGCCAGTGCGGCATGCTTGGGGTTGTTGGGTGAGTCCATACGGCCTTGCTTTCAGTTGCTCATTTACCCAGCAACCAATTTGCTCTGTACCTCACCTTCACACAAAACTTTGGGACGTGGGTATTTGCTGACAAAGGAGGCGATTGAGTGGTTTGTTAGACATTACGTCAAAGACCCCAAGGAGCTTAATGATTGGAGAGCATCGCCCTTGCTTGCCACCAGTCATGAAGGCTTGCCTGCTGCTTTTGTGCTCGTGGCTGGATTTGATCCCTTAAAGGATGAAGGCTTGGAGTACGCCGACGCTTTATCCAAGGCGGGCGTGGTAGTGGAGGTCGTGAGTTTTGAGCGGCAAATACACGGGTTTATCACCATGGGTCGCATTTTAAGAGAGGCCAATACGGCACTCAACTTATGTGCTTTATCGTTGAAAGCTGCCTTGAGCTAAGGGGTCAACGCGCTTCAGGGTGAAGCACAATTTCATGCAGCGGGAAGTGAGCGTTTTTTCGGTCTTCAAAATACCGCTGCAACGTTTCTTTAACGGTTCTAAAGGCCAGTTGATCCCAAGGAATTTCAGACTCTAAGAAGAGCCTTGCCTCTTGGGTCTCATGGCCGGGATTGAACTGGGTGCTGGTGAGCTCGGCACGGAAATAAAAGTGAACTTGCCCGACTGCGAGTACGCTGGTGATGGTGTACAGGCCTTGGAGCTTGTATTGCGCTCCTGCTTCCTCGTCCGTCTCTCTGGCAGCACCTTCACTGAGTGTTTCACCCAGCTCCATGAACCCTGCAGGAAGGGTCCATAAGCCTTTGCGAGGTTCAATGTTTCTTTTGCAAAGCAACACACGATCTTGCCACACGGGCAGTGTACCGACCACGTTCAAGGGGTTCTCATAAAGTACGCTTTTACAGTTCGAGCAAATGGCTCTGAGTTTGGTGTCACCATCCTCAGGAATGCCAAAATGCACAGACGAACCGCAGAGCTTACAGTGTTTGATGGTAGGGCGTGGATACATGTGGTGAGCGTCTGGTTGAAGGAGGTGGGTATCGGACGATTTAGACCACTTCAACTCGAATGGGTGTCAGTCCATCCACGTGGCCATGCATCAAGTCTCCTTTGACCACAGCATTGACGCCTTCTGGGGTGCCCGTGAAGATCAAATCACCAGGTCTCAATTCCCATGCGTTTGAGAGGTGTTCGATGGTCTCAGCGATGTTCCAAATGAGTTTTGAGATGTGACTGCTTTGGCGGGTTTGACCGTTGACCTCAAGTGTGATGGCCGCATTTTCAATGTCTTTGATCTTGTCTTTGGGCGTGATGGGGCCCATTGGCGCGCTAGCATCAAAGCTTTTGCCAATGTCCCAGGGTCGACCTTGCTTTTTCATGTCATTTTGCAAATCACGACGTGTCATCTCTAGACCCACTGCGTAACCAAAAATGTGATTGAGCGCATCCTTGGCGGCAATATTTTTGCCCCCCACAGAAATGGCCACCACGAGTTCGATTTCGTGGTGAAAGTTTTGCGTCACACTCGGGTAGGGCAGGTGCGCCACTTCTGATGGGCTCACGTTGATCAAGGCATCAGTGGGCTTTAAAAAGAAGAAAGGTGGTTCACGACCTGTGTACCCCATCTCTTTTGCGTGTTCTTCGTAGTTTCTGCCCACACAGTAGATGCGGTGCACTGGAAATAAAGTGGTGCTGTCAACGATGTGTGCTGAGACGACTTCGGGGGCTGAGTGTGTGTAGGTTGTCATGCGATCTTCAGTGGTGGGGTTGAGTGCGCTCGCCTGGGACTCAACTCCATTGGGTTGTGGAGGGTTTGTTTTGAAGACTTGCCCATTTTTTAGAACAAGTTCTTTGTTTCGGTGTAGAGTTTAACCTGAGCTTTCATGAAATTTCGATCCATACCTTCCCTTATGGGGGAGTATTTTTTCTAATTAAAAGAGTATTGATAACCCATGTTCAATCGATGGAATGCGAATTGGGGACTTGAGTCAGTGGGTGTTCACATGAGACTCTCGACTCGCTTGGGAGGTGTCTCTCAAGGCTCTTTTGCGAGCATGAATTTAGGCCTTCATGTCGGGGATGATCCGGCGTGTGTCTTGAAAAACCGTTCCCTATGGATGCACCAATTGGGCGTGCAGCCCATTTTCTTAAATCAAGTGCATGGACAAAGTTTGATCGAATTGACCCCAAAGAGCCTTCAGGGGCAAGAGGCAGACGCTTGCTTTACAGTGAGCAAGGGGGTGGCTTGCACCATGATGGTGGCAGACTGCATGCCTATTTTGATCGCCCACCCAAGCGGATCCTTTGTGGGGGCATTGCATGTGGGTTGGCGGGGATTTTTGGGCGTTGACGCCCACGACGAGTTGATGGAACAAGGTATCTTGGCCCATGCTCTTGACTCCATCTCAAAGAGTTTGTTGTCTCAAGGTGTGTCTCATGAGACGGGTCAGGTTTGGGCTTGGCTTGGCCCTTGTATAGGAGTCAATAGCTTTGAAGTTGGGCCCTTGGTGAGAGATCTTTATGTGGCTAGATTTGGGGCTGACCACGGCTTATTTAGGGCCCATCACTCCAAGTCCCAAAAATGGTACTTCAATTTGACTCAGGCTGTGAGCTTGGAGTTGGGTAGACTGGGCATTGAAAACCGATTTGGCAACAACGGCTCAACCGATTGGTGCACCGTCACTCAAGAGGAGTTTTTCTTCTCTCACAGGCGGGACGGTGTGAGTGGTCGCTTCTGTGCCAGTATTTGGCTGCAAAGTTAAAAAAACTTGATGTAATCCCCTAAAAAAATCAATCAATAACTGCGATACTTCACCAATGAGACCCTAAGTTCAGTGAAAAGCGCACCTTCCATGTCAAATCACAATAGCTCAAACCATCCTCCCTCCATGTCTTGGATGAAAGACGCCATGGAGAAAGTCCTGGCCTCGATCACGCCTGTCAATGGAGGCTTACCTGTTTCAAAAATCGAGTGGGACGTTGAGCAACTCGAGCAACTGCAGTCAGACTACATCGAGCAGGCCACTGCTTTGTGGAATCAATCTTTACAGTCCAAAATTGAGATCAAAGACAGGCGATTTGCAGCCAAAGATTGGGAGGAGCAACCGGGTGCGAAATTCACGGCTGCTTTGTACTTGATCAATTCTCAGGCATTGAGTGCGATGGTCAAAGCGGTCAATACCGATCCCAAGACTCAATCCAGGCTTTCTTTTGCGGTTGAGCAATTTGTTGCAGCAAGCGCCCCAAGCAATTTCTTACCCTTGAATGCCGAGGCCATTGGCAAGGCCATCAAAAGCGAGGGAGCATCTCTCTCCCAAGGTCTTCAAAATTTATGGCATGACTTGAAGCAAGGTCATGTTTCGATGACAGATGAGAGTGTCTTTGAGGTGGGTAAAAACGTTGCCACCAGTGTTGGGCAAGTGATTTATCAAAACCCTTACTTCCAACTCATAGAGTACGCTCCATTGACGCCAGAGGTTCACGCAAAACCACTTCTGATTGTGCCTCCTTGTATCAACAAATACTACATTTTGGATTTGAAGCCAGAGAATTCATTGGTAAGGTATGCGAGCTCTCAAGGGTTCAGAACCTTGGTTATGAGTTGGGCCAACCCCAAGGAGGAGTTGGCAAGTGCCACCTGGCACGAATACGTGGAGGAAGGCGTGATCAAAGCGATCGAGGTTTGTCAGTCACTGTCTCCAACGAAAGACCTCAATGCGCTGGGATTTTGTGTTGGCGGTACTTTACTTACCAGTGCCTTGGGTGTTTTGCAAGCCAGGGGGGCTAAGCCGGTAAAGAGCGTGACACTTCTCACCACTTTGGTTGATTTCAGTAACACGGGCATCTTGGACGTCTTCATTGATGAAAAAATGGTTGAGTTTCGAGAGTTGCAGTTTGCCTGTGGTGGGTTGATGTCGGGAAGAGACATGGCTCAAACATTTAGTTTTTTGCGACCCAATGATTTGGTCTGGAACTATGTGGTTGGAAATTATTTAAAAGGCGAGTCTCCCCCTGCATTTGATTTACTCTACTGGAATGGGGATGCGACCAATTTGCCAGGCCCTTTGTATGCTTGGTATTTGCGAAACATGTATTTGGAGAACCGCCTCAAAGACCCGATGGGACTTGAGATTTGTGATGTTCGTTTTGATTTATCCAAGCTTGACTTGCCCGTCTACATCTATGGATCTAAAGAGGACCACATTGTTCCCATTGATGCGGCGTATGCTTCGACGCAAATTTTCAAAGGCAAGAAGCGCTTTGTGATGGGCGCCTCAGGTCACATTGCAGGCGTGATCAATCCGCCTCAAGCGCGCAAAAGAAGTCACTGGGTCAGCACAAAAAATACGTTCCCCAAAGAGTTCAAAGATTGGGAGAAAAGCTCTCAAGAGATCCCGGGGAGTTGGTGGGATGATTGGAGTCATTGGCTCAAGCCCTTGTCCGGAGAGTTATTGGCTGCCCCAAAGAAAGCCGGTAATAAGTCCCATCCTCCACTCATGCCCGCGCCGGGTAATTACGTGGCCGTTAAGGTTTAATGTTTTTGAAATCAATTGAATAAATTTTTCGAGGAGTACTTTTTATGCAAGATATCGTGATCGTCTCAGCAGCAAGAACTGCGGTAGGTAAATTTGGTGGATCATTGGCCAAAGTGGCCGCCACTGACTTGGGCTCCATTGTCATTCGTGAGGTGTTGGCCCGTGCCAAAGTGGACCCCCAATTGGTGGGAGAGGTGATCATGGGGCAAGTTTTGGCTGCAGGTGCAGGCCAAAATCCTGCCCGTCAAGCCTTGATGAAATCAGGTATCCCACAAGAGGTTCCTGCGCTCACCATCAACGCAGTTTGTGGCTCAGGTCTCAAAGCGGTGATGTTGGCAGCCCAAGCCGTGGCATGGGGTGACAGCGACATCGTGGTGGCTGGAGGTCAAGAGAACATGAGCGCCTCTCCTCACATCTTGTCTGGCTCGCGCGAAGGCCAACGCATGGGAGACTGGAAGATGATTGACTCCATGATTGTGGATGGGTTGTGGGATGTGTACAACCAGTATCACATGGGTATCACGGCTGAGAATGTTGCCAAAAAGCACGGCATTACAAGAGAGATGCAAGATGCGTTGGCGCTGAGTAGTCAGCAAAAAGCCAGTGCAGCTCAAGACGCTGGGAAGTTTGAACGTGAGATCGTGGGTGTCTCTATTCCCCAGAGAAAGGGCGACCCCATTTTGTTCAACTCAGATGAGTTCATCAACAAAAAAACCAGCGCTGAAGCTCTGCAAGGCTTGCGCCCTGCTTTTGACAAGACTGGTAGTGTGACAGCGGGTAACGCCTCGGGGATCAATGATGGTGCAGCTGCTGTGCTTGTGATGTCCGCTGCAAAGGCGGCCTCTTTGGGTCTTAAGCCTTTGGCTCGCATCGCCTCATTTGGCACCAGTGGCTTGGACCCCTCTTTGATGGGCATGGGGCCTGTTTCTGCCTCGCAAAAGGCTTTGAAGAGAGCCGGCTGGAGTGCAGATTCCGTGGATTTGTTTGAGCTCAACGAAGCATTTGCTGCTCAAGCTTGTGCGGTGAACCAAGAGCTTGGCATCGATCCTGCAAAGGTCAATGTCAATGGCGGTGCAATCGCCATTGGACACCCAATTGGTGCATCGGGTTGCCGTATTTTGGTGACCTTGTTGCATGAAATGGAGCGCAGAGATGTTAAACGAGGTTTGGCTGCTCTGTGTATTGGGGGAGGTATGGGGGTTTCACTAACGTTGGAGCGTTAAACTGAATGCCTTCATCTGGGTTTTTGGATTTGATGAAATGGGATTGAAAAATTTTGTTTCCTCAATGCCTAGAGCCTTTGAGTCGTGAAAATTAATATTTTTTAGAGAGACATTGAAATGACAAAAAAAGTAGCATACGTGACGGGTGGAATGGGTGGCATTGGTACGGCCATTTGCCAGCGCTTGCACAAGAGTGGTTTCACTGTGATTGCTGGTTGCGGGCCAACACGGGACTTTAAAAAATGGCTCGATGAACAAAGCGCTTTGGGTTATACCTTTTACGCCTCAGTGGGTAACGTGAGCGAATGGGATTCCACAGTAGAGGCCTTCTCAAAAGCGAAAGCTGAGCACGGCCCCATCGACGTTTTGGTCAACAATGCTGGAATCACAAGAGATCGCATGTTCTTAAAGATGACTCGCGACGATTGGGATGCTGTCATTGACACCAACTTGAACTCCATGTTTAACGTCACCAAACAAGTGGTTGGTGATATGGTGGAGAAGGGTTGGGGTCGAATTATCCAAATCAGTTCTGTCAACGGGGAAAAGGGTCAATCAGGTCAAACCAATTACTCTGCCGCCAAGGCAGGTATGCATGGATTCACCATGGCTTTGGCACAAGAGATGGCCACCAAAGGCGTCACTGTGAACACCGTCAGTCCTGGCTACATTGGCACCGAAATGGTTCGTGCGATTAGGCAAGATGTGTTGGATAAAATTGTGGCAACCATTCCCGTCAAGCGACTGGGCACCCCAGAGGAGATTGGCTCCATAGTGGGTTGGTTGGCCGGGGAAGAGTCAGGCTTCACAACGGGCGCCGATTTTTCTTGCAACGGTGGCCTACACATGGGCTGATTCCAAGACCCTGGAGAACAGAGTCTCCCTCTTGCTGGTTGTGGCTGGCAAGAGGATTTTTTTTGATTGGGATACAGTTGTGATTAGGGTGTCGTACTTAAAAGTGATGCTCGGGCTAGTATTCAAAACAGGATTTGAAAATTAAATTGAAGGCCAATGCAAAACCCGCGCTATTGAGCGTTGCACCGATGATGGACTGGACTGACCGGCATTGTCGCGTTTTGCACCGTTTGATCTCCAAGGAGACCCTTCTCTACAGCGAGATGGTGACCACTGGTGCATTGATCCATGGTGACCAAGCCAGGCATTTGGATTTTGATGAGTTGGAGCACCCACTGGTGCTTCAATTGGGGGGATCTGAGCCAGAAGATCTGGCTCAATGTGCCAAACTCGCGCAGGACTGGGGTTATGACGAGGTCAATCTCAATTGTGGGTGTCCCTCAGAGCGTGTGCAAAGAGGTGCCTTTGGGGCTTGCTTGATGGCTGAGCCCGCTTTGGTGGCCGATGCTGTAAAGGCCATGCGAGATGTTGTCGACATAGAGGTGAGCGTCAAGCATCGAATTGGCATAGATGAGCATGAGTCCTATGAGTTTGTTCGTGATTTCGTGGGTTTGGTCAGTGAGGCGGGGTGCCGCGTTTTTGTGGTTCACGCCAGGATTGCAATCTTGAAAGGACTCTCTCCAAAAGAAAACCGTGAGATTCCCCCTCTCAGGTATGAGGTGGTGGAGCGCTTGAAGAGAGATTTTCCAGAATGCTATTTTGTGCTCAATGGAGGCATTCAAACCCAACAGCAAGTCATTGACTTGTTGCCCAAATTCGATGGGTTGATGTTGGGCCGAGCTGCCTACCACCAGCCTTGGCTCTTGAGCGAGTGGGATGCGCTGTGCCGCAGCCAGGGTCCAAGCTTTGATTTGCGCTCAGGACTTGATTTGGAGATGGAATCAAGAAAGCTCGTTGAGCAAAAGTACGTCCACTACATGCACCAACAAAAGCTCTCTCACGGAACGCCTTGGTCTCACATGTCTCGGCACATGTTGGGGCTCTACCATGCTGTTCCAGGAGCGAGGCTTTGGAGACAAGTTTGGAGTGACGCATCTCTAAAGAACTTGGAGCCCATGGCCGTCATGGAATTGGCCCATGAAGCCATGGATCGGGCCCATGTTTGAAGTGTTGACGTTTTTTGCCTATTTTTAATGTGTTTTAAAAGATTTTAAATGCATTTTGTTTGGTTAGAGTTGTGGATTTGTGAGGTGTTGGGCAGGCCGTTAAATGCAAAAAGTTTGACTTTTGTCGCTGATTCCACCTCCTTTTTTGGCTCACAATAGGAGTCAAGCCCGTTACTTTGGAAGTGATATGACACACAAAAATGAACCTCTAGATCCCAAAGCCATGCAAGCTTGGGTTCAGGCTGCAAAAAAATCAGCACCATCGGGTGATTTAGAGGCATTGAATTGGGTCACGCCAGAGGGCATTGTGGTCAAGCCCTTGTACACGGCGCAAGACATTGAGGGACTCGATCAGGTCAACTCTCTTCCTGGCTTTGAGCCTTATTTGCGTGGTCCACAAGCCACGATGTACGCCGTTCGCCCTTGGACCATCAGACAGTATGCAGGTTTTTCTACTGCACAAGAATCCAATGCTTTTTACAGAAAAGCTCTGGAGGCAGGCGCTCAAGGGGTATCCGTTGCATTTGATTTGGCCACACATCGGGGGTATGACTCGGATCATCCTAGGGTGGTTGGGGATGTAGGTAAGGCGGGTGTGGCCATTGATTCCGTTGAAGACATGAAAATTCTTTTTGATGGAATCTCACTGGACCGCGTGTCGGTGTCGATGACGATGAACGGAGCTGTGTTGCCCATTTTGGCCAGTTACATTGTGGCTGCCAATGAGCAAGGTGTACCCACAAGTGCGCTCACTGGAACCATTCAAAATGATATTTTGAAAGAGTTCATGGTGCGCAACACCTACATTTATCCTCCCGAGCCTTCTATGCGCATCATTGGCGACATCATTGCCTACACGGCCCAAGAGATGCCCAAGTTCAATTCCATCTCCATTTCGGGTTATCACATTCAAGAGGCGGGTGCCAATCAAGCGCTGGAGTTGGCTTTCACTCTGGCAGATGGCTTGGAGTATGTCAAACTGGCCATGGACAAGGGGCTGGCTGTTGACGAGTTTGCGGGAAGGCTTTCATTCTTTTGGGGTGTGGGCATGAACTTTTACTTGGAGATCGCCAAGATGCGAGCCGCCAGAATGTTGTGGTGTCGCATCATGAAAGATTTTGGTGCCAAGTCACCTAAGAGCATGATGCTTCGCACCCATTCGCAAACCTCAGGTTGGTCTCTCACACAACAAGATCCCTACAACAATGTGGTTCGAACCACCATCGAGGCCATGGCTGCGGTTTTTGGTGGCACTCAATCTTTGCACACCAATAGCTTTGATGAGGCCATTGCTTTACCGACCGCATTCAGCGCCAGAATTGCTAGAAACACCCAACTGATTTTGCAGGAGGAAACTCACATTACCTCTGTGGTTGATCCATGGGCGGGGAGTTTCATGATGGAGCGATTGACCCAAGACATGGCCGACAAAGCCTGGGAAATCATCGAAGAGGTCAAAGCTCTAGGGGGAATGACTCAAGCAGTCCAGTCTGGGTGGGCGAAGTTGAAGATTGAGTCCGCAGCCGCTTCCAAGCAAGCCCGAATTGACTCGGGTCAAGACGTGATTGTGGGCGTCAATCAATACAGACTCAGTGCTGAGCAAGAGGCCAATGAAACTCCTGTGGAGTTCTTGAATGTGGACAACGTGCGTGTGCGCCAAGAGCAAATCGATCGATTGGCTCACATCAAGCAAACCAGAGATGAGTCGCGTGTCAAAGCGGCTTTGACTGCGCTCACTGAAGGCGCCAAATCCAAGGATGCCAATTTGTTGGCTTTGAGTGTAGAGGCCATGAGGCTCAGAGCAACTGTGGGCGAGGTCTCCGATGCATTGGAAGAGGTTTTTGGTCGCCACCGTGCTGACACCCACAAGGTGACAGGTGTCTATGCACAAGCCTACGATTCTGCCCAAGGCTGGGAACAGCTCAAGGGCGAGATCAATGAGTTTGCCAAAGTTCAAGGTCGCCGTCCCCGGGTGCTGATTGCCAAGTTGGGACAAGACGGCCATGACCGTGGGGCCAAGGTGGTTGCAAGCTCCTATGCCGATCTTGGATTTGATGTGGACATCGGACCCTTGTTTCAAACTCCTGAGGAGTGTGCCAGACAGGCCATCGAGAACGATGTACACGCGGTGGGCATCTCGACCTTGGCTGCAGGGCACAATACCTTGGTGCCGGCCATCATTGAACAACTCAAAGTGCAAGGGGGGCAAGAGATCATCGTCTTTGTGGGCGGTGTGATTCCTCCCCAAGACTACGAGGTTTTGTATGCGAAAGGGGTCAAAGGAATCTACGGTCCTGGTACTCCCATTGTGGCCAGTGCCAAGGACGTCTTAGAAAACATCAAGGCGAATTTGGTTTGAGTCCACAAGAAATGCTCGAGGCACTGCAGGCCACAGATCCTGTGGTCTCAAGACGTGCCCTCTCCAAAGCCATCACGCTCATGGAGTCCACAAGGGCAGATCATGCCTTGCAAGCGCAAGCCTTGCTTGAGCAAATCATGGCAAAAACTCACTCCATACCCTCAAAATCTTTGCGAATTGGTATCAGTGGCACGCCGGGGGTGGGTAAAAGCACTTTCATTGAACGCTTTGGGCTGAGCTTAATTGAGCAAGGTGCGCGTGTCGCTGTTCTTGCAGTTGACCCCTCTTCATCCTTATCTGGGGGAGCGATTTTGGGGGACAAGACCCGAATGGAAAAGCTCTCTGTTCATCCCCAAGCCTTTATTCGCCCATCTCCCAGTGCAGGCAATTTGGGTGGGGTGTGTGCCAAAACCCGTGAGTCCATGTTGCTGTGTGAGTTTGCGGGCTACGAGATCATTTTGGTTGAAACGGTTGGTGTGGGACAAAGTGAAGTTGCAGTGGCCAACATGACAGATGTTTTTTTGCTCATGCAACTCCCCAACGCAGGAGATGACTTGCAAGCGATCAAGAAAGGCGTGATGGAGTTTGCCGATTTGGTGGTCATCAACAAAGCAGATCTTGATGCAAACGCAGCCATGCAAGCCCAAGCCATGATCACCAGTTCACTCAGAATTCTCGCTCACAGTCCCTCCAACGCTCAGCACCTTCAATCTTCAGCCATGAATGCATCGTTTGATCAAGACTCAGACACAACAGCGCTTGAGTCTGTGGTGCGACCCTTAGGGGCAGATCCTTCCAGCGCCATGATGCTCGATCCGAGCCGACGCGTTTTTAAAATCAGCGCTCTAAGTGGTGAGGGTATTGAGGATTTGAAGCTCGGTGTTCGTGAATGGGTTGAGGAGCACCAGCGCAGTGGCCATTGGCATGCCAAGCGAAGTGAGCAGTCCTTGGCTTGGTTTTGGGAAAGGGTCGAGAGTGGGTTGCGTGAGAGTTTCAATGCAAATGCTGCAATCCAAGAATTATTGCCTCATACTTTGCATGAACTCCGTGCCGGCCAAGCTCATCCCTCTTTGGAAGCTCGAAAGCTGCTTCAATTGCTTACAAATCAGATCAAGGAGAACCCTTAGATTTCATGAAAAAGTGCTTTTTGATTCAAAAGGAGTCCACAGAGTGATTAAGATATCCTGTGGTGTCCCATGAAGGATGCGCCTTCGAACTCAATTTTTGCATGAAGCGGGTCTGTAAATTCAAATGATGATTCCTCTCTTTCCTTTGGGCACCACTTTGTTTCCTGACGGCCTGTTGCCTTTGAAGATCTTCGAGCTGAGGTACTTGGAGATGACGCGTCAGGCGTTTGAGAAAGGCACGCCTTTCGGAGTTGTGAGTTTGGAGCGAGGCTCAGAGGTTCGCGTACCCGAGCAAGAGGTGGTGTTTTCTCCTCTGGGTGTGATGGCTCATTTGCTGGACTTTGAGGAAATTGAGCCCAGTCTTTACTTCATTCGCTGCCAAGGTGGCAAGCGCTTTCAAATCCAAGAAACTCAAAAGCAAGCCAATGGACTTTGGATGGCTGAGGTTGAGGAAATTGAACCCGATGAGTTCATTGCCTTGCCCCCAGAGCTGGAGGAGGCGGCCAACAAGTTGGGGCGTGTCATCGTGTCATTTCAAAACCATGGCGTCAGAGCCAAAGACATGCCTTTTAGCCAGCCCTATCGCTTGGATGACTGTGGGTGGGTGGCCAATCGATGGTGTGAGATGCTGCCACTGAATGCAAGTCAAAAACAGCATTTGTTGGGTCAAACCAATCCGAGGTTGCGTTTGGATTTGGTCAGTGAGATCTTAGATGGGCTGCAAATCTCCATTCAATTCCCAAACGAATGAAGTGGTACCCCAAATTAAATTGAAGTTGGCTCTGATTCGTCACGTCCTATTAATTTGTCTGCTTTTATTGAAACTTTAACTTATGCCAAACATTGACCAACAATTGACTCAAAAGAGACTGGCTGCCCACATGGGTGGTGGCATCAAACGCATTGAGGCGCAGCACGCCAAAGGTAAATTGACCGCGCGTGAGCGCTTAGAGGTGCTTTTGGATCAGGGCAGTTTTGAAGAGTGGGACATGTTTGTTGAGCACCGGTGCAATGATTTTGATATGCAAGAACAAAAGGTTCCTGGAGACGGTGTGGTTACAGGATATGGCACCATCAACGGAAAGTTGGTTTTTGTGTTCAGTCAGGATTTCACCGTTTTCGGGGGCTCTTTGTCTGAGGCCCACGCAGAGAAAATTTGCAAAATCATGGATCAAGCCATGAAGGTGGGTGCACCCGTCATTGGTTTGAACGACTCTGGTGGTGCTCGCATTCAAGAGGGTGTGGCATCTTTGGGTGGTTATGCTGAGGTGTTTCAGCGCAACGCACTCGCCTCCGGTGTGGTGCCTCAAATCAGTGTGATCATGGGGCCGTGTGCAGGAGGAGCAGTTTACTCACCCGCCATGACCGACTTCATCTTCATGGTCAAAGACAGCTCTTATATGTTCGTAACGGGGCCCGAGGTGGTCAAGACCGTGACCCACGAAGATGTGAGTGCTCAAGACTTGGGTGGCGCTTTGACCCACACCACCAAAAGCGGTGTGGTTGACAGAGCTTTTGAAGACGATGTGCAAACCTTGCTCATGGTCAGAAAATTGATGGACTATTTGCCCTCCAACAACCGAGCACCTGCTCCCTTTTTGAAGGGCCTTGATCCAGTTCACCGAACCACAGAGAGCCTAAACGATTTGGTGCCCAGTAACCCCAATCAGCCCTATGACATGCATGAGCTGATTTTTAAAATGGTTGATGACGAAGACTTCTTTGAAATTCAGCCCGAATATGCCAAGAATATCATTGTCGGTTTTGCTCGTATGGGGGGCATGAGTGTGGGCATTGTGGCCAATCAACCCTTGGTTTTAGCGGGTTGCTTGGATATCAAGAGTTCAATCAAAGCGGCCCGGTTTGTTCGTTTTTGCGATGCGTTTAGCATCCCAATCGTGACCTTGGTCGACGTGCCAGGCTTCATGCCAGGCACTTCACAGGAGTATGCGGGAATCATTAAACATGGCGCCAAATTGCTTTACGCATACGCCGAGTGCACTTCACCAAAAATCACTTTGATCACTCGAAAGGCCTACGGTGGTGCCTACGATGTGATGGCTTCAAAGCATTTGCGTGGCGACGTTAATTTTGCGTGGCCTAACGCAGAAATTGCTGTGATGGGGGCAAAGGGTGCGGTGGAAATTATTTTTAGAGAAGATAAAAATGATCCCCAAAAATTGGCCGATCGAGAAGCTCAGTACAAGGCACGTTTTGCCAATCCCTTTGTGGCTGGAGCCAGGGGATACATCGATGATGTCATTGAACCCAGCGAAACACGCAAACGCATTTGTCGCTCTCTTGTCATGCTGAAAGACAAGAAGCTAGAGAACCCTTGGAGAAAGCATGGCAACATTCCGCTTTGATGCCTTTTCCAAAATGCTTGCGTCAGCCCCAACCACTGAGCTTTTAAGAAAGCGCCACCATGTTCAATAAAATTCTGATCGCCAATCGAGGCGAAATTGCTTGTCGGGTCATCAAAACAGCCAAGCGCATGGGCATCTCCTGTGTGGCCGTTTACTCAGAGGCCGATGCAAGTGCACTTCACGTCAGACTTGCGGATGAGGCCTATTTGTTGGGGCCTGCTCCATCAAAGTCATCCTACCTAAGAGCCGACAAAATCATCGAAATCGCGAAACTCTCGGGTGCACAAGCCATCCATCCAGGTTATGGGTTTTTGAGTGAAAACGAGGCCTTTGCTCAAAGTGTCGAGGACCATGGCTTGGTCTTCATCGGTCCCAAAGCCGCGTCAATTCGGGCCATGGGCGACAAAATTGCATCCAAGCATTTGGCCCAAGAGGCTCAGGTGAGCACCATTCCTGGCTATAACGAAGTCATTGCCGATGCCAATGAGGCTTTGTCGATCGCCAAAGGAATTGGTTTTCCAGTGATGATCAAGGCCAGTGCGGGTGGAGGTGGAAAAGGCCTTCGCGTCGCCTACAACGATCAGCAAACGATGGAAGGTTTTCAGGCTTGCCAAAACGAAGCGCGGGCGAGTTTCGGAGACGACCGAATTTTTATTGAGAAATTCATTGAGCAACCTCGCCACATTGAGATCCAGATCTTGGGTGACGCACATGGCAACGTCTTGTATTTAAACGAACGCGAATGCTCAATTCAGCGCAGGCATCAAAAAGTCATTGAGGAGGCTCCTTCTCCTTTTATCTCCAGTGCCACTCGCAAGGCCATGGGGGAACAAGCGGTCGCTTTGGCCAAAGCCGTTCACTATCAAAGTGCTGGAACAGTGGAGTTTGTCGTCGACAAGGATCAGAATTTTTATTTTCTGGAGATGAACACCCGGCTTCAAGTTGAACACCCCGTCACTGAGTGCATCACAGGTCTCGATTTGGTGGAGTGGATGATTAAAGTAGCTGCCGGAGAGCACATCACACTCAAGCAAGAGGATGTCAAAATCAACGGTTGGGCCATGGAGTGTCGCATCAATGCAGAGGATCCCTTGCGTCAGTTTTTACCCTCCATTGGTCGTTTAAGTCGTTTTACCCCACCTCAAACGACCCTAGAAGCTTCTCGAGTTGATGCGCACCATGGCGTTCGAGTCGACACAGGCGTGAAGGAGGGTGGAGAAATCTCCATGCACTATGACTCCATGATTGCCAAGTTGATTGTTCATGCCAGAGACCGTGAGGGTGCCATTCAAAGCATGCGAGAGGCGCTCAACGCATTTGTGGTCAGAGGGGTCCAAAGCAACATTGGCTTTCAATTGGCATTGCTCTCGCACCCTAAGTTTGCTTCGGGTCAATTCAACACTGGCTTTATTGCGGAGCATTTCCCCAATGGGTTCACGCAAGACCACCTGGTGCACCCCAATCCTCACTTTTTGACAGCATTGGCTGCTTGTGTGCAAAGAGAACTTCTCTTAAGAGCTCAGCCCACAGGGAGCCACTCAAACATGGAGAGTGGACAGGCTCATTTGAGTTTTGAAGTTGTTGACATGGATCACAAGTCGGCCAACGGAGCTAGGGCTTCAACTCAGGTGGAGTTTCTCAACCCCTCTGCCTCGAACTCCACTCACCGAGTGAGGGTTGGGGCACAGGTGCTTGAAATAGAACTCGATCTTTTGCTCCATGAGGGGCTCATCAAGGGACGGGTCAATGGTGAGCCCTTCAAGGCGCAATTCGATCGTGGAGGGGCCTCAAGCCCCATGGTCAATACTTTGACGCAATGGGGATGCACGTTGCACCACATGGTCTTATCGGATAGGCATGCTGAGCTCTATCGCTTGATGCCCGTCAAAGAGCCACCCGACTTGTCTAAATTTTTGTTGTCTCCAATGCCAGGTTTATTGACTCAAATATTGGTCAAAGAAGGTCAACGGGTCATGCCTGGTGAGAGATTGGCTATCATTGAGGCGATGAAGATGGAAAATGTTTTGCTCGCTCACAGTGAAGTTCAAATCAAATCCATAGCACCCGCTGTGGGGGAGTCCTTGTCAGTTGATCAAATCATCATGGAGTTTGTATGACCCTAGTGACACGTCCTTTTAGCGTATTGGGTCTTCAACAAATTGCATTGGGTGGTTTGCAACTGGACGGCTTGCATCACTTGTGGGTGGATCTGTTGGGTCTCAATCACGTTGGGAATTTTCAAAGTTCGAGTGAGAATGTGGTGGAGCAAATTTGCCACTTGGGCTCTGGCTTGGGTCGCGTAGAGGTCGATTTGATGCGACCCTTGGTCGAGGATGCCAAACCACAGGTTCACGTACCCGCTTTGAATCACATTGGGTTGTGGGTCGACGACTTGCACAAGGCTGTGGATTGGTTGAGCTCACAAGGCGTCCGGTTTGCGCCAGGCGGCATTCGCCTGGGTGCCTCAGGACACGAAATTTGTTTTATCCATCCCAAGGGCAACGAGCAGCACCCCCAAGGAGGTGAGGGTGTGCTCATCGAGTTGGTTCAAGCCCCCGAAGCTTTGATTGCTGCGATGGCCACTGATTTGTCAAAAGATATCGATTGGTGAGTCAAGTTCACCCTGCAAGTTGGAGCCCACTCATCGATGTGAGTGCTCACTTGAGCTTCATTGTTTGGCTTTGAGCAATGCGGCCTTGAGAAGATCTTGGGCAAGAGTCGCTTTGCTTTGTTGCTTGAGGTCTTGTTCAGACCCAAGTGTCGAATTCTGGCGCTTGGCTTCCACATGATTTTTGGGTTCAGAGGAGGCTGGACTTTGTAGTCTCTGTGTGTGCAAAGCGTAGCGGGACTGAGCCCGTAGGGCCTGCTCTGAACTCCACGCTTTCCAGCCCGTTTCATGCTCAAAGGTGGCCCATTCAAGCTCAATGCAGTCGACTGGGCACACGGGGACACATAACTCACAACCTGTGCATTCGGACTCGATGATGGTGTGCATGCTTTTGTGAGTGCCAAAAATGGCATCGGTTGGACAAGCCTCTAGACACAGTGTGCAGCCGATGCACCAATTCTCATCTATGTAGGCCACCCTTCTAGGGGTCTCCAGTCCAAACTCTGGGTTGAGAGCAATGACGCTGACACCCAAGAAATCTGCGATTCTCTCAATGCCTTCTTGACCACCTGGAGGGCATTGGTTGATGGGGGTGCCCTCATTGACAATGGCATTGGCATAAGCTTGGCAATCCTCAAATCCACAGCGTTTGCACTGGGTTTGAGGAAGCAAGTCGAGCAGCTGTTGAGCCTTCGCTTTGGGGTTCATGAAAGGAGCGGGGCCACTTAGGAGTTGTGCATGACCATCTCAGTGCTTTGCATGCTCAAGTCTTTTGTGCTTTGGTTGTTTTGGAGGCGACTTTTTTGGCTGCAGCTCTTGTCGTGGTGGACGGTTGTTTTTTGGCGCTAGGTTTCGTTGCAATGGCTTTTGTCGCTGGTTTGGCAACTTTAGCGACTACTTTGGGTGTAGAAGGAGTGCTTGGTTTTCTAGCGGTTTTGACTGGAACCGATTTAGATAGAGTTTGGTCGTGGCTTTGAATGAAGGCCTTGACAGCAGGGTAGACCACTTCTCTCCACCTCCTGCCACTGAAGATGCCGTAGTGTCCTGCACCTTGGACCTCTAAATGCTGCATATTCTTGGGTGTGATACCCGTGCACAATGCTTGTGCAGCTTTGGTTTGACCAGAGCCGGAGATGTCATCGAGCTCACCCTCAACAGTGAACAATGCTGTGGTTTTGATATCTTGTGGGCGCACACGTTCTTTGACGCCTGCCCTGGAAG
Source organism: uncultured Burkholderiales bacterium (assembly GCA_903831655.1). GTDB lineage: Bacteria > Pseudomonadota > Gammaproteobacteria > Burkholderiales > Burkholderiaceae_C > Limnohabitans. The sequence goes on along the minus strand of CAIKYO010000163.1, from coordinate 11,796 downwards.
TCACATCCCAAGTGCCTTTAACGAGTTTCATTTCTTGGAAAACCACGTTGATGGTTTCCAAGTAATAGTCAGCATCCATGTCAAGCACGGCGTTGTACTCGTCGTAGAACTTTCGGTGATTGTCTGCGCTTGAGTTGTCTCCCTTGATGAGGTCTTTGAAGAAATCGTAGTGACTCTTTAAGTGACGCTCAGGGTTCATGGCCACAAAGCCGGTGTGCTGTAAAAAGCCTGGATAGACCCGTCTACCCGCACCTGGGAAGTTCATGGGTACCCTGAAGATGACATTGTTTTCAAACCAACTGTGGCTTTTGTTGAGTGCCAAATTGTTGACTGCTGTGGGGGACTTGGATGCATCAATGGGTCCTCCCATCATGGTCATCGTAATGGGAGTCTTCATGCCCCTAGAAGCCATCAAGGATACAGCTGCCAAAACGGGAACGGTGGGTTGACAGACGCTGATGACGTGGCAGTTGCCGTAAATGGACTGGATGTGGCTTAAAAATTCTTCGATGTAATTGACATAGTCATCCAAATGGAACTCACCTTCGCTCAAAGGAACGTTGCGAGCATTTTTCCAGTCCGTGATGTAGACCTTGTGATCCACCAAGAGGCTGTTGACGGTGTCTCTCAAAAGGGTGGAGTAGTGACCCGACAAAGGGGCCACCAAAAGGACGACCGGTTGTTGCTTGAGCGTGCCTAGAGTTTTGATGTCGCTTGTGTAGCGCTTGAAACGTAGCAGTTCACAAAAAGGTTTGTTGATCTCAACTCTTTCATGAATAGCCACTTCCACGCCTTCAATTTCAATGCAGTTGATGCCAAATTGAGGCTTCTCGTAATCTTTGCCCAAGCGGTAAATCAGGTCATAAGTGGCTGAGATTCTATGGGCCAAGGCTGTTTGCGACAAAGGTGAAATGGGGTTGTTGAACAACTTGGCCGCGGCTTGAGCAAATTCGGCGAAAGGCTCCATGATGGAGCGTTGTGATTCATAAATTTGATAAAGCATGTGCGAAATTCCTTCATTACCCTAAAACAGCATGAAATATAGCAGTTTGAGAGCCTTAAAATTGGGGGCCAGCACCCAATTAGGGTGCAATCGCAGGATTAATGCGACATAAACCCTTCATATTTGTGTGGATTGAACCAGTTTGACTGATTTTATTTGCCTCAGAGTGCACCATGAACGCAATTTTTGCTGATAACTTTCCCCCCAATCAACCTCAGAGTAAGACCAAACAGCCTGTCTTATTTGTAGGTCATGGAAGTCCTTCAAACATCATTGGTGAAAACATTTTTCGCCACACCTTGGAGTGCTTGGGTGAGTATTGGGGTGATGGGAAGGCGTTTAAAACGCCTGAGTTGATTTTGTGCATTTCGGCCCATTGGTGTACCAATGGATCCACTTTGACTGCCATGGCAAACCCAAAGACGATTCACGATTTTGGTGGGTATTCAAAGGAGATGTTTTCCCAACAATACAACGCCCCGGGGAGTCCTCAATGGGCGGCGAGGTTGTCTGCTGGTTTACAGAGTGCTCAAAGCGGTGAGCCACTTGCTCTTGATACTTCTGAATGGGGATTTGATCACGGTAACTGGGCTGTCTTAAAGCCCTTGTTTCCCAAAGCCTCGGTGCCTGTGATTCAATTGAGTTTGGATGTGAGGGCCACGCTAGCCGAGCACATGAAGTTGGGGGTGCAATTGGGCCCTTTGCGCGAACAAGGTGTGTTGATCGTTGCCAGCGGAAACATTGTCCACAACTTGCGCGCGTCTGTGCGCCAAGCTGGAGACTTTGAGTCTCACCCTTGGGCCAAGGATTTTGATGCCTGGGTGGCGCAGCAAGTAGAGACCAGAGAGATGGACGCCTTGTGCATGAAAGGTGTCTCTGACGAGGTGCTGGACTTGATTGGGATTTCACACCCCAGCATTGATCACTACATACCGCTTTTGTATGCCATGGGTGCCAGTGGTGCAGACGACCAGTTGTGCTACTTTAACGATCGCTTTCAATGGGCCTCGGTCTCAATGAGGTCTATGCTTTGGCATTGAAGATGACTTCAAAAAAGGCTGCCTCACCGAGGGCCAACACTGGGACGGATTGTGATTTGATCAGGTGTTGGCCTTAATTTTTCAATGATGGCGTCAAAGAACCTTGGCGATGCTTTCGCAGACATGGTCAATGTTTTGAGTGTTCAGCGCAGCCACACACATGCGACCTGTGTCCGTGCCGTAGATGCCAAACTCTTGCCTCAATCGAACCATTTGGTCTTTGGTAAGGCCAGAGTAGCTGAACATGCCCACTTGGGTTGTGATGAAACTCATGTCGGCTTTGACGCCAGCTTTTTTAAGTCCATCCACCAAGAGTTGACGCATTTGTTTGATGCGCACTCTCATGTGGCCAAGTTCCTCTTCCCAAAGTGCTCTGAGCGTGGGGTTGCCTAAAACGGCGGCTACCACTGCTCCTCCGTGAATGGGTGGGTTTGAGTAATTCGTGCGAATCATGATTTTCAATTGAGAGAGCACACGTTGGGCCTCTTCCTTGTTCTCACAAAGCACAGACAACGCACCCACACGCTCACCGTATAGGCTAAAGCTCTTGGAGAAGGAAGTGGATACCAAAAACATCAAGCCAGCTTTGACAAACTTACCCACCACAGCGCCATCTTCCTCAATGCCTTGTCCAAAACCTTGGTAGGCCATGTCAAGAAAGGGTGTGAGAGAGTGAGCTTTGATCACCTCAATAACCTGATCCCATTGACTGGGTGTGATGTCGTAGCCGGTGGGGTTGTGGCAGCAAGCGTGAAGAATCACAATGGTGCCGGGCTTGGCCGCTTTAAGGCTTTCAAGCATGCCAGCGAAATCTACCCCTTTGCTCTCTGCGTTGTAGTAGGTGTAGGTGGTGACCTCAAAGCCAGCTTGTGAGAACAAGGCTTTGTGATTTTCCCAGCTGGGGTCACTGATCATGACGCTTGCGTTAGGCAAAAGCTTCTTTAAGAAGTCGGCTCCGATTTTGAGACCACCCGTGCCACCAATGCCTTGGACGGTGGCAACGCGTTCGCTCTTGAGAGGTTCAGAATCCACTCCGAATACCAACCCTTTGACGGCTTGGTCATAGGCTGCGATACCGTCGATGGGCAAATAGCCCCTTGCAGTGGGGGTTGACATGAGCTGTTTTTCAGCTTGTTGAACACAATTGAGCAATGGCAATTTACCGTTTTCATCGAAATAAACGCCAACGCCCAAATTAACCTTTTTGGGGTGTTTGTCTTGAGCAAATTGCTCATTAAGTCCTAATATGGGATCTCTGGGCGCCATTTCGACGGCGGTAAAGAGTGACATCTTTGATTCCTTGGTTGGGGGCTATTGAAAACCGATTGAATGAGAATGCCCTTTTTGCGTTAGGCTATAGGGTTGCCATTGGATTTTATCCGAATCCCCAAGGATCGTAACGTCTTGAGTGGATGAACCGCCGTGTAATGAGAATCGAGATCAGATATGACCCGTGTCGTTGAGTTAGAAGAGCACCAAAAAGAGGGTACTTTTGTAAGTTTCCCCAACTCTGCCTTTGAGTTGTATCAACCTTATGCGCCTGCGGGAGACCAGCCTCAAGCCATTGAAAAATTGGTGGAAGGTTTGCGAGATGGTGAGGCTTTTCAAACGCTATTGGGCGTGACGGGCTCGGGCAAGACCTTCACCATGGCCAACGTCATTGCCCAAATGGGTAGGCCAGCCATTATTTTTGCTCCCAATAAGACCTTGGCGGCGCAGTTGTACAGCGAGTTCAGAGAATTTTTCCCTAAAAATGCGGTTGAATATTTAGTGAGCTACTACGACTACTACCAGCCAGAAGCCTATGTGCCACAAAGAGATCTTTTCATTGAAAAAGACAGTGCGATCAACGAGCACATTGAGCAAATGCGTTTGTCGTGCACAAAAAGTATTCTAGAAAGACGCGATGTCATTGTGGTGGCAACCGTCTCAGCCATCTACGGTATTGGTGAGCCCGAGAGCTATCACCAAATGGTGATGACCACACGGGTGGGAGACAAGGTCTCGCAGCGCGATTTAATTGCGCAGTTGGTGCGCATGCAGTACACGCGAAATGACCAAGACTTTTCGCGTGGGTGTTTCCGAGTTAGAGGAGATACGATTGATGTCTTTCCAGCGGAGCACAGCGAACTTGCAATTCGTCTTGAATTGTTCGATGACGAACTCGACAGTTTGCAACTCTTTGATCCTTTGACTGGGCGTGTCAAACAAAAGATACCTCGCTTCACCATCTACCCCTCCAGTCATTATGTAACTCCTAGGGACCGTGTGGTTGCTGCTGTAGAGAGCATCAAAGATGAACTCCGAGAGCGGGTCAAATTCCTGTTGGGCGAGGGTAAGTTGGTTGAGGCTCAGCGTCTTGAGCAAAGAACGCGTTTTGATTTGGAGATGCTCACCGAGGTTGGGCACTGCAAGGGTATTGAGAACTACACCCGACACCTCTCGGGTGCCAATCCTGGGGATCCTCCTAGTACATTGACCGATTACTTGCCCAAAGACGCACTGATGTTCTTGGATGAAAGTCACGTTTTAATGGGGCAATTTGGGGGCATGTACAACGGTGACCGAGCCCGCAAGACCACCTTGGTTGAATATGGCTTTAGGTTGCCCAGCGCTTTAGACAATCGGCCCTTAAAGCTTGAGGAATTTGAAAAGCGCATGCGCCAAGTGGTTTTTGTCTCGGCTACACCCGCAGACTATGAAAACACCCATGCTGGACAAGTGGTTGAGCAATTGGTCAGGCCCACTGGCTTGGTCGATCCATTGGTAGAGGTGCGTCCCGCAACTCATCAAGTCGATGACGTGCTTCAAGAAATTCGCATTCGAGTTGAAAAATCCGAGCGGGTGCTCATCACGACATTGACCAAGCGCATGGCTGAGCAATTGACAGATTACTTATCTGATAACGGGGTCAAAGTACGTTACTTGCACAGTGACATTGACACGGTGGAACGAGTCGAGATCTTGCGTGATTTGCGCTTGGGCGCTTTTGATGTTTTGGTGGGGATCAATTTGCTTAGAGAGGGCATTGATTTGCCCGAGGTCTCTTTGGTGGCTATTTTGGATGCCGATAAGGAGGGCTTTTTGCGCTCAGAACGCAGTTTGATTCAAACCATAGGTCGTGCGGCCAGGAACCAAAATGGTTGTGCCATTTTGTATGCAGACGTGATGACCAAATCAATGGACAAAGCCATTGGTGAGACAAAGAGAAGACGTGAGAGACAAATCAAACACAATTTGGAACACGGCATTACTCCTAAATCGGTGGTCAAACGTGTCCGGGATTTGATTGACGGCGTCTACAGTGAAAAAGCCGGCAAAGAGTTTGAGCGCCTAGAGATGCAACGCATCCAAGTTGAGGACATGAGTGAGAAAGACATTTCGCGAGAGATCAAGCGACTTGAAAAACTCATGATAGAGCATGCTAAAAACCTCGACTTTGAGAGAGCCGCTCAAATTCGCGACCAACTCACCACTCTCAGAGCACAGGTCTTTGGCGGGCCAGAACGCGACAACGTGGTGCCTTTATTAAGTAAAGCGTCTTAATTTTTACCTCAAACCCCTTGAATTTCGAGGGTTTCCCCTGTTCTATTGGAGAGTCCAGGGGCGATTATGACCTTGGCGCTGATGGGTCATTGGCCGATTACCCGAGCAATTTGATTGGGTTTATGCTATACTTGACTTAATCAGTCGACAAAGGGTTCGAACCTCTTTGTCCATCCATCAACCTGATCCCAAAAGGAGCTTGTTAGCATGCGTCTCACCACCAAAGGCCGCTTTGCGGTCACTGCCATGATCGATTTGGCCTTGCGCCAAAATACAGGCCCTGTGACTTTGGCTGCAATTAGCCAGCGCCAACAAATTTCCTTGTCTTATTTAGAGCAACTCTTTGGCAAATTGCGCCGCCACGACCTGGTGGAGTCCACCCGCGGTCCCGGAGGTGGGTATACGCTGGGTCGCAAGCCACAAGACATCACGGTTGCTGACATCATTGTTTCGGTGGATGAACCCATTGATGCAACGCATTGCTCTGGCAAAGAGAACTGCCTGGGAGAGGGTGGACGTTGCATGACGCATGAGTTGTGGTCTTCTTTGAATCAAAAAATGGTTGAGTTTTTGGATTCTGTGACCTTGCAAAAATTGGTTCAAGATCAATTGGAGAAGGGCGTTCACATTGAAGACAAGCCCAACGTTAGGCGTGCTATTTCACCGTCGCCTGTTTTAAAGCCCATGCGAGTGAATGCGCCCAATTCTGTTTTTGCGCTGGGTAATGTGTTCGCCAAGAACTGAGCGAAACCATCCTTCGGCCCTCAAGGATTGATTGAGGGTTGGCTTTGAATTTAAATCATTAATTTTTCGGATTCGATTCTCATGACACCTCATTTCCCCATTTACATGGATTACGGCGCGACCAACCCTGTGGATCCCCGTGTGGCGCAAGCCATGATTCCTTGGCTTACCGAACACTTTGGAAACGCTGCTTCACGCTCTCATGCTTGGGGTTGGGAGGCTGAGGAAGCGGTTGAGAAGGCGCGCCAAGATGTGGCTGCTTTGATTGGAGCTGATCCCCGCGAGATTGTTTGGACAAGTGGAGCCACCGAGTCCAATAACTTGGCACTTAAGGGTGCTGCTCATTTCTACCAGTCCAAGGGCAAGCACTTGATCACGGTCAAGACAGAGCACAAGGCGGTTTTGGATACCATGCGTGAGCTCGAGCGCCAAGGATTCGAAGTCACTTACCTAGACGTTCAAGCCGACGGTTTGATTGATTTGAATGTGTTTCGCGACGCAATCCGCCCTGACACCATTTTGGCAAGTGTCATGTTTGTGAACAATGAGATTGGTGTGATTCAAGACATGACGGCTTTGGGTAACATTTGTCGTGAAAAAGGTGTTTTGTTCCACGTTGATGCTGCACAAGCGACGGGTAAAGTTGAGATCGATTTAACAAGCTTGCCCATTGATTTGATGAGCTTGGCTTCTCACAAAACCTACGGTCCCAAGGGAATTGGAGCGCTGTATGTGCGTCGCAAGCCTCGCGTTCGCCTAGAGGCGCAAATACACGGTGGTGGGCATGAGAGAGGCATGCGAAGCGGCACCTTACCCACTCATCAATGTGTTGGCATGGGTGAGGCATTTCGTTTGGCAAAATTGGAGATGGCCCAAGACAATGCAAAAGCTCTGGCGCTGCATAAACGACTCTTGGCTGGGCTCACTGATATGGAGCAAGTGTTCATCAATGGACATTTGGAGCGACGTGTACCCCACAATTTAAACATCAGCTTTAACTTTGTGGAGGGCGAGTCCCTCATCATGGGTATCAAAGGCTTGGCTGTTTCCTCTGGCTCGGCTTGTACCTCGGCCTCATTAGAGCCTAGTTATGTGTTGCGTGCCTTGGGTCGAAGCGATGAATTGGCTCACAGCAGTTTGCGCATCACGCTTGGCCGTTTCTCAACGGAGCAAGAGATTGACTTTGCCATTGAGACGATTCGCTTGAATGTGAATAAATTAAGAGAACTCAGCCCTTTGTGGGAGATGTACCAAGACGGAGTGGATATCAGTTCCATTCAGTGGGCAGAGCATTGAAAATTGTTTTTGGAGTATAGACATGGCTTATAGCGAAAAAGTGATTGATCATTACGAAAACCCCCGCAATGTGGGCTCCTTTGACAAGGGAGATGAGTCCGTTGGAACGGGCATGGTCGGTGCTCCAGCATGTGGAGACGTGATGAAGTTGCAAATCAAGGTCAACCCACAAACGGGTGTGATTGAGGATGCAAGATTCAAGACATACGGTTGTGGCTCAGCAATTGCTTCCTCATCCCTTGTAACTGAGTGGGTCAAGGGCAAGACGCTTGATCAAGCTGCTGCTTTGAAAAACAGTGAAATTGCCCAAGAATTGGCTCTGCCACCCGTAAAGATTCATTGCTCTATTTTGGCCGAAGACGCCATCAAAGCTGCAGTCGAAGACTACAAGAAAAAACACGTCGTCAGTGCTTGAACTGATCATTTTTGAGCCACCACCCAACTGACACCATCATTCATCATGGCCGTAACACTGACCCCATCCGCAGCCAATCACGTCACCCGTTATCTCAAAAAAAGAGGTAAAGGTGTGGGTGTTCGTCTAGGAGTGAAAACCACCGGATGCTCCGGATTGGCCTATCAGCTTGAATACGTCGATGAGTTGACGCCCGAGGACGTTGTCTTTGAGGAGTTGGGTGTGAAGGTCTTGGTGGACCCCAAGAGCTTGGCCTACATCGATGGAACGCAGCTGGACTTTGTCAAGGAAGGTTTGAACGAAGGCTTTCGCTTCAACAATCCCAACGAGCGAGATCGCTGCGGATGTGGTGAATCCTTTAGGGTCTAGAAAAGAGCTCTGTTTTGGAACAAGCCGCAGGTGCGAACCGCACCCATAACCCATTGCATCAAGATGATTTCGCGCTTTTCCACATGGAGCGCAAATTTGACTTGGATACAGTGGCATTGGACGAGCGCTGGAAGGCCATGCAACGCCTATCGCATCCAGATAAGTTTGCCTCTCAAAGCGCTGCAGAGCAGCGTGTTGCTCTTCAGTGGTCAACTCGAATCAATGAGGCTTATCGCAGGTTGAAAAATCCTTTGAGTCGTGCAATTTATTTGAGTGAATTGTTGGGGTTAAATGTTCAGTTGCAAACTCAAACCCGAATGCCAGAAGATTTTTTACTCAAGCAAATGGATTGGCATGAGTCTCTAGAGGAGGCCAAAGATGAGGGTCAAGTCGAGCAGTTGGCGCAGGAAGTCCTCCAAGCCATAGAGGCCGAGATGAGTCGGTGTGAAGAGATGTTACGACCTGGCTCCAATTGGGATGAGGAGCGTTTGGGCGAGAGCTTGAGGGCTTGGGTATTCATGGACCGATTTTTGGAGAATGTGAAGTCTCGCGCATCCTTGCTCCAAACTCGTTCCTAAGAGTTGTGTTTTCTAGGACGTGAGGACTGTCAGGTCCGAAAGGTCACTTTATCGTTTTGTGCAGTGAAGATACCCATGAGGTTGAACATTGTCAGCATGGGTTGAATTTTTAAGATGGCTTTATTACAAATTTCTGAACCAGGACAAGCTCCTGATCCACATCAACGTCGAATTGCAATCGGCATCGATCTTGGTACTACGCATTCTTTGGTGGCTTGTGTGAGAAACGGTGTCTCTGAGTGTTTGCCTGATTTGAACGGGGAGGTCATCTTGCCCTCTGTGGTGAGGTATTTAGAGAAGGGTCGAAGAGAAATTGGTCATCAGGCTTTGCTTTCTCAAAATTCGGACCCCAAAAATACCGTCGTCTCTGTCAAAAGACTCATGGGTAGAGCCCTTGGCGACATTGCCAATCCAGAAAAACTGCCCTTTGAGTTGCTTGATACGCCAGGAATGGTCTGCATTCAAACATTGGAAGGTCCCAAAACGCCAGTTCAAGTGAGTGCAGAAATTTTGGCGACTTTGAGGCAACGTGCAGAAGAGACTTTTGAAGATGAGGACCTTTTTGGTGCAGTGATCACGGTTCCTGCTTATTTTGACGACGCACAGCGTCAAGCCACAAAGGATGCAGCTCAAATGGCAGGTATTCATGTGCTCAGACTCATCAATGAGCCCACAGCCGCTGCCATTGCTTATGGACTTGATCGAGCAAGTGAAGGCGTATACGCAATATACGACTTGGGTGGAGGCACCTTTGATGTGTCCATTCTGAGATTGACCAAAGGTGTTTTTGAGGTTCTTGCGACCGGTGGTGATTCTGCATTAGGAGGAGATGACTACGATCAGGCCTTGGAGGAACTCATTCTTGAGAGATCTAATTTAGAGCTCATTCATGCTGAGGACAGGTCGAAAATGCGTCAAGCAGCCAGAAAAGCCAAGGAAGCTTTGAGTTCTGCAAAAGAAATTGACTTTGAACTGTCTCTCCTAGCCGGTCATATCAAGCTGCAATTGACCAAAGCTGACTTTGAGCTTTGCACCAAGGCTTTAACTGCTCGAACTCGTCATTGTGTTGACCAAGCGCTCAAAGATGCTGGTCTGGGTGTGACTGATATCAAAGGCGTTGTGATGGTGGGCGGTTCTACTCGCATGCCTCAAATTCAAGATGCAGTTAGAGAATGGTTTGCTCAAGAGCCATTGATTGATTTGAATCCCGATGAGGTTGTGGCACTGGGTGCAGCTATTCAGGCCAATCAACTGGCTGGAAACAATCCGGATGGTGAATTGCTTTTGTTGGATGTGATTCCATTGTCCTTGGGGCTAGAGACCATGGGTGGATTGGTCGAGCGCATCGTGCCCAGAAATCAGACGATTCCAGTGGCGATGGCGCAGGATTTCACAACCTATCAAGACGGTCAAACCGCTTTGGCACTTCATGTGGTTCAGGGTGAGAGAGATTTGGTACAAGACTGTAGAAGTCTTGCTCGTTTTGAGTTGCGTGGTATTCCACCCATGGCGGCTGGAGCTGCGCGCATCCGAGTCACCTTTACAGTTGACGCCGATGGTTTATTGAGCGTTAGTGCTTTGGAGACAGGTTCAGGTGTTCAGGCCAGCATTGAGGTCAAGCCCAGTTATGGTTTGAGCGATGAGCAAATCACCCAAATGCTCAAAGAGGGTTTCGAGACTGCACAAGAAGACATGAAAGCCCGAGCCTTGGTTCAAGCTCGTGTCGACGCGCAGCGCTTGATCATCTCCACTGAGAGTGCCATTAAAGTTGATGGACACCTGTTGAGCCCAGAGGAGTTGACTCAAATTGAGAGGCTCATGGATGCATTGCGTGAACAAATGAAATCAGACAGCGCTGCGTCCATTGAGGCAGCGGTTTCCGATTTATCTAATGGGACTGAGCACTTTGCTGCTGAAAGAATGAATCACAGTATTCAGATGGCTCTGTCTGGTAAAAACATTGAGAATATCTAATGACATTGATTAAAATTTTGCCACATGCTGAGTATTGCCCTGAGGGCATTGAGTTTCAAGCCATACCAGGCGACTCTTTGTGCGAAGCCATGCTTGATCACCATGTTAATATTGAACATGCTTGTGAAATGAGTTGTGCATGCACTACTTGTCACGTCGTCATCAAGCAAGGGTATGACTCACTGGGTGAGCTCGATGAGTTAGAAGAGGATTTACTTGATCAAGCCTGGGGGCTGACTCCAACTTCTAGATTGAGTTGCCAAGTTAAGGTCGGGAGTGTCCCCTTGGTTATTGAAATTCCTAAATACACGATCAATCACGCTAAAGAGAATCATTGATTCTCAGTAGAAAACTTTTTTGCTTAAGGCTTTGATTCACCCATGCGCCAAGTTGTACTAGATACCGAGACGACTGGATTGTCTGCTGACAATGGAGACCGGGTCATTGAGATTGGTTGTGTCGAGTTGGTCAACAGAAAGCTCACAGGCCAGCATCTCCATCTTTACTTAAATCCAGACCGCGATAGCCATGAAGAAGCTCTAAAAGTTCACGGTATCAGCAATGAGTTCCTCAAGGATAAACCCCGCTTTGAAGAAGTGGTGGATGAGTTTTTGAACTTTGTCTTGGATAGTGAATTGATCATTCACAATGCACCTTTTGACGTTGGTTTCTTGAATAAAGAACTTGAAAGGGTAAAGAGACCACCCCTTAAAAAGCACGTTTTGTCTGTCATTGACACCTTGTCCATGGCCAAGGAAATGTATCCAGGTAAGCGCAACTCTTTGGATGCTTTGTGTGATCGATTGGAGGTGGACAATTCCTCAAGAACAT
>CAIKYO010000162.1 GCA_903831655.1 uncultured Burkholderiales bacterium | reverse complement strand
TGCCCTGAATGTTAAGCGTGAAGCAGAAAAGAAAGCCAAAAAGAAATGAGCACCTTAGCCGTACATTTATTGGTCGCTATAGGTGTGGATGAGCATTTATTCATGAAATGGCGATCAGGAAAGAATTTTCACTCAACCAAAAAAGGCTCGGGCCGTAAACACAAACAAGGAAAAAAATGATTAAGATTGATTTATCACACACAGTAGAAGAACTAGACCTGATCCTCGCTGGACTCAGAAAACTACCATTTGAGCTTGTTGCAGATTTACATCACAGACTCAACGTAGAAGGAAAAGCGCAGTTTGACGCTCATCCCGAGAATCCAGCAAACCAAAAGCCTGAAACAGATGCAAATCCAGCAACTTAAAGTTGAAGATTTAATCCCTTACGTCAACAACTCTAGGAAGCACTCAGACGAGCAAGTGGCTCAGATTGCTGCTTCTATTAAAGAGTTTGGGTGGACAAACCCCATCTTAATTGACGGGGAAAAAGGGATTATTGCTGGACACGGGCGGTTGATGGCAGCTCGTAAGCTAGAAATGTCAGAAGTTCCCGTCATTGAGCTCAATCATTTAACGCCTACACAAAAAAAAGCATTAATTATTGCAGACAATAAATTGGCATTAAATGCTGATTGGGAGCAAGAATTACTGAAAATTGAGATTCAAGCGTTATCTGACGATGATTTTAATATTACTTTGCTAGGGTTTGACGAAATTGAGCTTGGTAAGATGTTTGACGAAATGGATGAAGAAGACGATATAAAAGCTCAAAATTACAACGAAGTATTTAATATTATTGTTGAATGTGAAGACGAGGCAGAGCAAGAGAAGATATTTAATCGACTCAATACTGAGGGTTATAAATGCCGAGTGCAAAGTTTGTAATTGAGTCTAAAACCTCAGATTCATTTAAAGCAAACAAAGTCAAATCAATGTTTGACTGTGAAATGGATGTTGTTTCTAAAACTTTTGATGTAAATATCTCGATTGAAGATATCAAATGGAATATAGGTTTGATTGTCGGAGCGTCAGGAACTGGTAAAACTACGATTGCCAAACAAATATTCAAGAATTATGAGTTTTTTGAGGGTTTTGAATGGGTTGGGCAGTCAATAATTGACGATTTTGGAGATCATTCAGCTAAAGATATAACAGAAATATTGTCAAAAGTAGGGTTTGCGTCTCCCCCTGACTGGTTAAAGCCCTTTTCTGTGCTTTCAAACGGTCAAAAAATGAGAGCTGAGTTGGCCAGATTGATCTTAAATTGCAAAGAGCCATTTATTTATGACGAGTTTACCTCAGTCGTTGACAGACAAGTAGCGTGTATAGGGTCAGCTGCTATTCAAAAGTTCATTAGGAAGCAGAATAAGCAGTTTATAGCGCTTTCCTGTCACTATGATATAGAAGAATGGTTAGAGCCAGATTGGGTATTTGACTGTAATACGATGCAATTTTCTCGGAGGTCACTTTGTCGACCACCCATTGAATGTAAGATCAGAGAAGCAAGCCAGTCAGAATGGGGTCAATTCATGGACTTTCACTATTTGAGTCATGAACACAACAAAGCAGCCCATAAATACATTTGTGAGATTGAGAATCATCCAGTTGCTTGGTGTTCAGTATTGCATTTTCCGCACCCTTCTGTTAAAAATATGAAAAAGATTCACAGAATCGTAGTGAAGCCAGATTATCAGGGAATTGGGCTCGGGACGATGTTTATGAGCGAGATTGCAAAGAAGTACAAAAGACAGAAAATGCGTATTTCTCTTGTGACAAGCTCTCCAGCGTTTATTCATGGTCTGAAACACAGTAAAAACTGGGTAATGACACGAAAACCTAGCAGAGTTCCACAATCCAACAATGGTCTAGCTATTAGCAAATCACATTCAGTAGATAGACTAACGGCAACATTTGAGTACAAAACGTAATAAAATAGTCCTAAACATTTACCCCCTATAAAAATATGCTTGAACATGAACCAAACGATGAACTAAGAAAAACGGCAAAAAGAGCTGCTGGTCTGGGTCTTCCGCACGAGCAGATCGGGGCGCTGATTGGCATTAGTGATAAGACTTTACGCAAGTATTACGCTCCCGAACTGGCTTTAGGTAAAGCGCAAGCATCGGCTCGAATTGCTCAGACGCTATTTAACAAAGCTGAGAAGGGAGACACTACCGCAATGATCTGGTGGACAAAAGCGCAGATGGGCTGGGGAGAGACCAACACGACTAAGATAGCAAACCCAGACGGCTCTGCAATTGAAGGTTTCCAAATAGTGTTTAAAAATGCTGAATCTAGCGGAAGTTGAATTCCCTCAAAAGCTGCAATGCTTGTTTCATCCTGATTATTCAAGGTATCGAATCTTGTACGGGGGTCGAGGCGGGGCGAAGTCTTGGGGAGTGGCCAGAGCTCTATTAATCAAAGGCGCTCAGAAAACGCTCAGAATCTTATGCGCCCGGGAATATATGATTTCCATGAAAGACTCGGTTCATAAGCTGCTTTGCGATCAAATTTTAGCGCTTGGGCTAGACGGGTTCTATGAGATTACACAAAACTCTATTCGTGGCAAAAACGGCACAGAATTCTCGTTTGTTGGCTTAAAGAACAATGTGGCCAACGTAAAGTCGCACGAAGGCGCTGATGTTTGTTGGGTAGAGGAAAGCCAAACGGTGAGCCGAATGAGCTGGGACGTATTAATACCAACAATTCGTAAAGAAAAGTCTGAAATATGGATCACGTTTAACCCTGAGCTTGAGACGGACGAGACTTACGTTCGCTTTGTGTTAAATCCACCACAAAACTCTATCGTTCAAAAAATAAACTGGTCTGATAACCCATGGTTTCCGCAGACTCTGAAAGAGGAGAAAGACCAACTCAGGGCTAGAGACATAGAAGCCTACAACACGGTCTGGGAAGGTTTATGCCGTAAGACCGTGGACGGTGCGATCTTCCAGAAAGAGATCAACATGGCCGAGCTCGAGGAACGCATTACCCGAGTTCCTTATGATGCTACGAAGCCCGTACACATGATCTTCGACCTTGGCTGGTCCGACATGACGGCAGTTTGGTTTCTCCAGTTTGTCGGCATGGAAAACAGGCTAATCCGTTACTTTGAGGTCAATCAGACCAAAATGACGGACATTCTCGCTAAGTGCCAGACCTTTGGATATGTCTTTGACACGCTTTGGCTGCCTCACGATGCTGAGAATAAGACTCTCGCAGGAAATGGTCGCTCGATTGAGGAGATTGTGCGTAACGCAGGGTTTAAAACTCGAATCATCCCTAAAGTGCCAATCGTGGACTCTATCAATGCTGCCAGAACGATATTCTCCAATTGTTATTTTGATCGGGAAAACTGTCATCAAGGTCTTCAATGTCTCAGGCACTATCGGTACGAGGTCGATCCAGACACCAAGCAATTCTCTAAAAACCCTTTGCACGATATCTGGTCGCACGGGGCTGATGCTTTCCGCTACATTGGTTTGATGATCCAAGAACCGAAAAAGATAGTGAAAAAACAAATACAGTTGCCAGTTTCTAACTGGATGGGATAGAATCGGGCGAAGCGAGGTAATATGGCTGAAGATACTCAGAGCGCAGATTTTGACTCACGCATTGAACAGGCTAAGAAATTCTTACAGCTTGCGAATGAGGCTGACACTACAAATCGCTCTGAAGCCTTAGAAGACTTACGTTTTGGCGCAGGGGATCAATGGCCAGTAGAGATTCAGAACAGCCGTACCCTAGAAGCTCGTCCCTGCCTGACTATTAATAAGATTGACCCGTCTGTACGTCAGATTACGAATCAAATCCGTCAGCAACGTCCAAGGATGAAATGTCACGGGATGAACTCCCAAAGTGACAAAAAACTCGCTGAGATAATTACCGGAATATTCAGGCATATCGAAGTTCAATCGGACGCAGACCAAGCCTACGATAACGCTAATGACTTCCAAGTCCGCATGGGCTGGGGTTATTGGAGGGTTACGACAGACTATATTTCTGACGATTCTTTCGACCAAGAAATCTTTATTAAGCAAATTACAAACCCTTTCACCGTATATTTCGATCCAAACTCTGTAATGCCTGATGGCTCAGACGCTGAAGAATGTATGGTGACCGAGGTTATCCCAAAAGCTCAGTTCAGAGCGATGTATCCCGGTGCTGATGACGGTGGAAACTTCACACTTCGTGGAACTGGGGATTCTGATGCGATGTGGGTGATGAAAGAGGACGTTCGGATTGCCGAATACTTCTACACCGTTCGCAGTCAGACAACGCTTTATTTGCTCTCAGACGGGTCTAAAGTTTTCAAGGAAGATTACGACAAAGATTCAGGTCTGACGATCATGGAAGAACGTGAGACCGTCCGCAAAGATATCCATTGGTGCAAGCTCACCGCTATGGAAATCCTAGAAGAAGGCGTTTGGGCTGGTAAATATATACCAATCGTTCCTGTTTACGGGCAGCAATTAATTGTTGACTCTAAGCGTAAGCGGTTTGGGTTGATTCGTCAGGCCAAAGACCCGCAAAGAATGTACAACTACTGGTCTACGTCAATGACCGAGTCTATCGCTCTAGCTCCAAAGGCTAAGTGGTTGATTGCAGAGGGTCAGGACGAAGGGCACGAGCAGGAATGGGCACAGGCAAACACAAAGGCTTTCCCTGTTTTACGCTATAAACAGAAAGACATTGAGGGAATCCCTGCGCCAGTACCGTCTAGGATTCAACCTGAGCCTCCTCCAGCTGGGGTGATGGGTGCGATGGGCGTTATTGACCAAGATTTAAAGTCTGTGCTTGGTGTCTTTGATCCAAATCAAGTACCGAACGGAAATATCTCAGGAAAAGCGCTAAATGGTCAGCAGCAACAGATTGATCTGACTAACTATCACTATTACGACAACTTTACCCGTTCCCTGCGTTGGACTGGGAAGATCATTCTTGACCTGATACCGAAGGTTTACGACACACAAAGAACGCTCAGGATTATCGGAGATGACGGAAAGCCTGATCTAGTGACTCTGAACGAGCGCAAGATCAATGAAATGGGCGTTGAGGAAGTCTTAAACAACGTCACAGTCGGTGAATACGATGTTGTCATGGATACAGGCCCGGGTTACAACTCCAAGCGTCAGGAAGCCGTAGATTCCATGATGACTTTACTAAGCGCAGACCCCGGACTGATGCAAACCGCTGGGGATTTGATTTTCAGAAACATGGATTTCCCCGGTTCAGACGTTATTGCCGACAGAATGGCTGCTGCCAATCCCTTGGCTCAGGTTAACGATAAGTCTGACGTACCGCCTCAAGTTCAGATGCAATTGGCGCAGTCTCAGCAAGTTATTAAACAGCTTCAGCAACAAATTCAGCAAATGCAACTTGAGCAGAAGTACGGAATGTCTGTCAAGCAAATGCAAGAAACAGAAGAAACCAAGCGTGAACTCATGCGTCAGACTGCGAAAGCGCACGACATTGAGATGAGAGACTCTGAGCGTAAGTACGTTGCAGAGCTTAATGTTCACGGCAAAGCACAAGATGCTGACTTGAAGTCTCAGACTCAGTTGGAAGTCGAGCACATTAAAGCTCAGGTGGCTTTATTGTTGGCTCAGGTGGACAAAATGAGCGAAAAGGCTTCAACGCAACAGACAATCGAGAGAGCAATTTAGGGCAAAAGCCCAAAACCTTACCCGTCAGGTAGACGGGGAAAATCCTTGAGGTAACTCATGAGCGACAAAGAAGCAAGTAACGTAGTTACAAGCGAAAATTCAGCGGATTTCTATTCGCAAAAACTTGGTTTAACTAATGAAACGCCTGTTGAGGCTGTGGTCGAGGAAACTCCCGCAGAGCCGACAGAAGAAGTAGTTGAGGACGAGCCTAGTGCGGAAGAAGAAGCGAAAACGACAGGCAAGAAAAAGGGTATTGACAAGCGATTCAAAGAACTTACTTCAGAGCGTGAATTGGCCCGTCAGGAAGCTGATAGGGAGCGTCAGGCAAGGATTGAGTTAGAGAACCAGCTTAAAGAGATTCAAACTCGTACTGAGCAGTCTAAAAAGGGTGCAGAAGTCGATCCAGAGCCTCAACCCTCACAATTTGGCGATATGGTTGAATACTATAAAGCCTTGAGTGAGTGGAATACCGACAAAGCAATGCGAGAGCGTGACCAGCGAGAATTACAGGCAAGAATGGATGCTGAGAAAGCCAGAGTTATGAGCTCTTGGAATGAAAAGCAAAACAAGTTCAAGTCTGAAAATCCTGATTACGAAGAAAAAGTTAAGCAGTTGCAGTTCCCGGCTTCGCAAGAAGTACAGGATGCAATTCTTACAAGTGATTTTGGAGCGGAAGTTTTGTATCACTTGGGCAAGAATCCTGATCTAGCAAAAAAGATCGTGGAGATGCCACTTACTAAAGCATTGAAAGAGCTCGGTAAGATTGAGGCGCAGTTTGAATCCAAGCCCGAAGAAAAGCCTGTCGTTACAAAGAGTAATGCACCGAAGCCGATTTCTCCGCTTAAAGCGACTTCATCCGCTGCTGATACACCGATTGGATCTGATGGACAGTTTCACGGTACTTATCAACAATGGAAAGAAGCACGCAAAGCAGGAAAGATCAGATAAATTTTTAACTTTAAGGAAATATCATGTCGAATAATCTTTTGACGATATCGAAAATCACCAACGAAGCGTTGATGGTTCTAGAGAACGAACTCACATTTACGAGCGAGGTGGATCGCAATTATGATGACCAGTTTGCGGTCATTGGTGCGAAGATAGGAAATACTGTGAACGTCCGCAGACCCGGTAGGTTCATCGGTACTACAGGCCCAGCTTTGAACGTTGAAGACTTCAACGAATCAAGTGTGCCAGTAACGCTAAGCACGCAGTTCCATGTCGACACACAATTTACTACCCAAGACTTAGCATTAAGCCTTGATATGTTCTCTGTCCGTGTGTTGAAACCCGCTGTTGCAGCAATCGCTAATAAGATAGACCGTGATGGTTTGAACATGGCTGCTCTGCA
>CAIKYO010000161.1 GCA_903831655.1 uncultured Burkholderiales bacterium | reverse complement strand
CCCGGATCTTTGTATGCTTTGAAAGCTGAGCCGCCTGTCGGATTCTGAACCAGGGATCCTCCTTCATCTCACGAATCATTTTTTTGAAGAATGCCGTCGCGACCAACTCATAGGATTGATAACCTGCGGCATCTAAATCTTCTAAATAAGGCAATATTTGAGAATTGGGTAAACCGCCAGCCCAAAGACTGGCATTTCCATCTCTAAATGTGGTGTCAACGAAATGAACTTCTCCCAAAGAATCCATCACGCAATCTCGCCTTTGTAGACAACTGTGTCATTGACCAGCTGCATCAACTCACCAGCAATCGGATTGGTCTGTTCCTCAAGAATTTGTCCGACCAGTCCGGGCGCACGCGAAATCAGTGAAAAACCACGCATGATCTTAAAAGGGACACCAATTTCAGCCAAAACAGCAGCTATCCCAGCAGTTGCGTTGATGGTTAGGTGCTTGCCAACAATCTCATCTACAACTTTTGACATCAAAAGTAATGCATTGATGTAATCCCCTTTGACATTGGCATTTTTCGCAACGGCCAGAAGTTTGGGTGTTCTTGGATCATCAGGCTTGAAATCATTGTGCCCAAATCCAGGAAGTGCCTTTTTTCGTGAACGATACTGGGTAACGATCTCACGTGCCTTGTCCTCTTGATCTGAAGCTTTAACAATTTCATCCAAGTACTGCCCCACTTGCTCCATGACTCCTCCAAACTGACTTCCCATTCCAAGAAGCCCTGCTGCCACAGCGCCTTGGAGAGAGTCAGGGGAGCTGCGGTAAATCATTCTGGCACTCAAGCCTCCAGACATGCCGTGATCCATTAAGGTCACCAGCACTGCATCAACGATACTTAACTCTTCTGGGGTCGGCATTTTGCCCAAAATGTAGAAGTAAATCATTTTTGAGAATGAAACTTCACCAATTAAATCTCTTACCAAACTTTTGCCACGTATGGTTGCCCCGTTTTGATCGAACGTAGAAAGATTTGAAACTAATTCTTTATCAGACATGATTGATTCTTAAGTTTAAGAGTTGAAAAATTGATACGCGACTCAACTTGAGTAGAAAGGAAAAAGAAGGCTCAATTACTGCATGGAGATGATTGGCAAACCCTCAGTCGAGCTTAACGCCCACCGCACGGATCACTTTTCCCCATTTTTCTGTATCAGTTTTTAATATTTGAGCCAACTCTGCAGAAGAATTACCTACAGGCACCGAGCTCACATTCAAGAACATTTTCATCACTTCGGGCTCATGCATAATTTCACCAACGGCCATCGAAATCTTGTTGACAATGTTCACAGGCATATTGGGTGGACCGACCAAGTTGCCAGACGTGGTCGCACTAAAGCCAGGTAGAGTTTCACTGATAGCCGGAACATCGGGTAGCGAGGGATTTCTCTTCAAGCTACTCACAGCTATAGCTTTGACCTTCCCGGACTTTATTTGAGGTAGTGCTGCACTCACCTCAGAAAACATCAAATCAATGTGTCCTCCAAGAACTGCAACCAATGCAGGACCTGTCCCGTTATAAGGAATATGAGAAAACTTAATATCTGCTGTAGTACTCAACATCTCAGCTGTTAAATGTCCAGTACTTCCTTCACCAGGAGAGCCATAGGATAATTTTCCTGGATTTTCTTTTGCATAACGAATGAGTTGCTGCATATTTTCGATGGGAACCGTATTGGCAACCAAAAGAACGTTTGCACTTTCATAAATTTGCGATATCGGTGTAAAAAGCATTGAATCAAAATTCATTTTTGAAAACAAATGCCTATTGATGATCAAAGGTGGCGGAGGCGTCAACAAAAGAGTATGCCCGTCAGGCGGTGAGCGGAAAACGTACTCAGAACCAATATTTCCACCTGCTCCAGGCTTGTACTCAACTACAACAGGTTGCCCCCACTTTTGTTGCAAGCGCTCACTCAAAAGGCGAAGGGACATATCTGTTCCTCCACCAGCAGCATATGGCGAGACAAGCTTAATAGGTTTGGATGGAAAGTCTTCAGATCGACTCACTCCAAGTAGAAAAAAACTCAAAAGGAAGATTGATAAAAGTAATAATTTACGATTTTTCATGAAGAGGCTATCCTTTTGGCGCTTTGATATTTCTTTAAGAACTATTTTTAACGAAGGCTATTGCACCGTCACGCTCAAATTTAGCGATTTCCAATGCATCAAAACCAATCTGTTTAAGCACATCTTCACTGTGTTCGCCCAACATTGGAGGAGCCAAGTCATGGGATGATCTCTCTCCATCGTAGAGAATTGGACGCTGAGTATTTTTCACAACTCCCTGTTTTGGATGATGTAAATCTTTAAAAATACCGTTATGTACAACTTGTGGATCCTCGACAACCTGATCGATACTGGATATTGGTGCGTGAGGAATGTCATTTTCAGTCAGTTGCTTGAGCCAATGCGCCAAGTCAAATTGAACAAAAGCTTCTTGTAACAATTGAGTGAGTACTTCGTAGTTTTTTTGACGGGCTAGCACAGTTGAGAAGCGATCATCACTCACCCATTCAGTATGACCAACAGCAGACGTCAAGTTGATGAAGAACTTGTCTACCGAGGCCAAATGCAAAGCAATCCATTGGCCATCAGCACATTGCAATGCATAAGATTGTGATGCACGAGGGCGACTAATGGGACCATGAACTTTGTTATCGGCAAAATATGAGGAAAAAGCCGAGGAGCCAAAAGATATCATGCTATCGAGCATGGCCACTTCCACTCGCCTCCCCACTTGCGTCCTCCCCCTCTCAACCAAAGCACCCAAGATGCCGTTTGCCGCATACATTCCACTCACAGTGTCTGCCACCGCAGGCCCTAAAATTCTCGGAGGTGAAGGTGCCATGGTTTGACTTAAATAACCACTCAGCGCCTGAGTAACCGTATCGTAACAAGGCTTTTCTACATATGGACCAGACGATCCAAAACCAGTAATTGAGCAAAATATCAACCGCGGAAAACGGCGGTGAAGGTATTCCCAACTTAAACCTAAATTATCTAAAACACCTGGGCGATAATTTTCAAGCAACACATCAGCCTGCTCTAAAAGCTTTTCCAAGATTTCTTTGGCGTGAGGAGATTTCAAATTAAGCGCTATGCTGCGCTTTCGTGAGTTATAAGTTTGAAATTGAGAACTGTACTGTGTACCTTGGTAGCCCCGAAACGGATCCCCCACTTCTGGCTGCTCGACCTTGATGACATCAGCTCCTAAATCGGCGAGCATCATTCCAGCACAAGGGCCGGTGATAAAAGTCCCCAATTCAATCACCCTTATATCTTGCAACACTTTTGTCATAGGAACTTCTTAACAGTCATAAAATCGATTTAGAATATTTTTCAAAAACAGAATATTTTTAGATCCTATTCAGCTTTGATAGAGGCTTGAGATATCACTTTTTTCCACTTGGCATTTTCTTTCGCTAAGAACTGAGAAAACTCAGCCGGAGAATGAGTCGGAGGTATTTCAAAGCCAAGAGCGCTCATACGCTCTACATAATCCTTGTTGTTCTGTAATTTTTGCAATTCGGCATTCAATCGCAAAACAATCTCGTCCGGTGTTCGCGATGGCGCGAATAGCCCATACCATGGAACCACATCAAAACCAGGTACGCCCGCCTCAGACAGTGTAGGAACATCTGGTAAAAGTGAAGATCGTTTTGGCGTTGTAATCGCAAGAATTTTCACCTTACCTGCTCGAACCATATTAGCGATCTTCGGTTGACCAAACATGAAGTTAACTTCACCGGACATGAGAGAGGCATCTGCTTGTGGAACATCCTTGTATGGAACATGAACGACATCTATTCCAGCGGAACTTCTTAAAATTTCAGCAGCCAAGTGTGGAGGGGTTCCAATGCCAGCAGTTGAATAATTTAATTGGCCTGGTTTATGTTTTGCTTGTTGAATTAGATCTGCTAAAGACTGAATTCCAGAATTGGCGCCTACTACCAATAGCATTGGGGATGACGCAGCATTTGCAACAGGTGAAAAATCTTGATAGCCGTTATAAGGTAACTTACTATTCAAATGAGGACTGATGACCATTGCTCCACTGGCTGAAAAAAGTAAGGTGTAGCCATCTGCAGGAGCGCGTGCAACGGATTCAGTACCAACGACCCCGCCTGCACCCAATCGATTCTCAACTATAAAGGGCTGCCCCATTGACTCAGTTAACTTTTGAGCCATGATTCTTGCAATCAAATCTGTTGGACCACCAGCTCCATTGGGTACAACGATACGAACTAACTTATGTGGATAGACTTGCTCTTCGGCATTTGCTTGAGTTGCGAAAATGCAAGATAACAAAATAATGAATGCATTTATTAATTTCATGATACTTTGTACTGAATTAATAGACAAAGATACCATTAGCCGTACTTTCTGACCATCAGGGTTTGTCTCGAGAATACTGATATTAAATTACAAATATTCAAGTGAATTAAACACACAGAAAGTTGGAGCGTTTCAAAATTTAAAGCTGTAGATTTTTTGTAATGTTGAAATTCTTAAATTTAATCCTTTAGATGTTTGATAAGAATTGAAAATTTAAAGCCAAGTAGCCCAAAAAAACAGAAAAT
>CAIKYO010000160.1 GCA_903831655.1 uncultured Burkholderiales bacterium | reverse complement strand
TTGATCCATTAAATTCTCCATGGTTATCGCATCACCACTCAGCAAACTTGTTCCCCAGCGGAAACCTGGAGAGAATGCAATCTCAGCATTTTTCATTTGCATCAATCCATCTAAGATGAGTTGATCAAAGCTACCATTGAAATTGCCTCGGCGATACAATAAACCTTCTGTGACAGCCAGCTTTTCCGACAACTTGGCCTCGAATGGTTTTCTAATTTTTGAAATCAACTCCGTCATCTTCAAATCAGGCTTAATTAAGTTAGCAAAAACCGGCATCAAACGATATTGAAAATTCTCAACTTTTCCACCCTTCACATCAAAATCAAGTACACCCAAATACTTTGAATTAGATCCAGCATTGGTAACCAAGGTGGTACCACTAAGATTTTTAACCTTTACGGGAGTCGGTACGCCATCATGCGTATGCCCACCTAAAATTGCATCAATACCGGTAACTCGACTGGCCATTTTGAGATCAACATCCATACCGTTGTGAGATAGGACAACAACGACTTGCACGCCTTTTGCCCTAACTTCATCAACGGTTTTTTGCATGCTTTCTTCTTGGATACCAAAAGTCCAGTCAGGCACCATATAACGTGGATTTGCAATTGGAGTGTAAGGAAACGATTGACCAATAATTGCGACTGGTACACCATTCATTGAACGAATTTGATACGGTTCAAAAACCAAATCACCGAAATCTGCAGTCCGAATATTTTGAGCTAGAAAGGATATCTTATCTTTAAAGTCCTTATTGACGATTTCTTGAACACGGTTTGCACCAAGCGTCATCTCCCAGTGAGACGTCATGATATCGACGCCTAATAATAGGGTTGCATCAACCATGTCTTGCCCATTGGTCCAAAGCGAAGTGGCAGACCCTTGCCAAGTGTCTCCTCCATCTAAAAGTAATGCACCCGGTCGATTGGCTTTAACTCTTTGAATCAAAGAGCTTAAATGGGCAAAGCCTCCTACTTTTCCGTAAGTTCTAGCTGCCTTTTCAAAATTTAAATACGTAAATGCGTGTGCTTGTTGAGAACCCTCTTTGATACCGTTTGCTTTAAGCAATTGCTCTCCAACCAAGTGTGGAGTTTGACCTCGCAATGGTCCAACTCCTAGGTTGACATTGGGCTCTCGAAAATAAATCGGATTAAGTTGAGCATGGCAGTCCGTAAAATGTAGTAGATGAACATTGCCAAATTTAGGAGCGTCATAGAAATCACTCGCTGAAGCTGCAGCCTTTGCAAAGTTTGCATGAAGTGCCAACCCACCAGCACTAGCTACCGCCAAAGTATTTAGAAATTCACGTCTTTGCATTTCACTCTTTCGTCATTGATTTACTGGCGACTGTGGGTCAAACAATAAGGCCATTAAATCACGAATTTGATTTTCGGTTAAAAGCTTAAAGTGACCAAAGCGCGGCATTGCAGAACATGCATTAAATGCTTTTGCGTTATAGAGTTTTCCCCAAGTATATTTAACAACTGCTTCAGAATTTCCTCTGAGCTTGCCGTAGTTGTACAAAGAGGGGCCAATATTTCCGTAGGCAATTTCTTTTTTATCCAACTGATGACAGTTGTAGCAACTACCGCCATTAACATCTTCATTTTTATCTGACCAGGTTGCACCTTTACCACTTTGGGCAATCTTTTCACCTTCACTCCATTTACCAAAATAATTCCCATCGGAAGGGTAAACAATGCTCTTAAGGTTATTTTTTTCAATTCGGCTCTGCAATTTTGAATCAATATTGAGTTTTGAAGGCCAACAAATTGCTCCAAAGGGGACTCATGGATACGTGCCATTAGTAGAGTGGGT
>CAIKYO010000159.1 GCA_903831655.1 uncultured Burkholderiales bacterium | reverse complement strand
TACGATGTATATTATGTTAAGTTAAATTTATAAGTATTGAAATGGATGCCCATGTGCTTTAAGGAATAGAAACCTTTGGATATTTGATTGCCCACTCTTTCATGGCCAATTCAAGCATTTGAGAGGATGTGTTTTGTTTGGCCAGATCTGCGAAGTCTTTGGCATTCAATCCTTTTTCATTGATGAGCCTAGGATCTGCGCCAGCCTCAATCAAGAGCTTCACGCTATCAGAGCTACCGTATCCTGCAGCCATCATCAAAGGCGTTGAATGGTTTGGAGACTCAGCATCGATGTAGGCTGAGTTATCAAGCAAAATTTGCATGGCCTTCAATTGACCTTTGCTGGCTGCGTAATGCAGAGGCGTCCAACCGGTTTTATTGATCTCAGCATCCCTTGAAATGAGCAGATCCATGACTTTTTCGTCCCCATTCAGAGCTGCAATCATCAGGGGCGTTTCTTCATAGGCATTTCTTTGATCAATGTTGATCCCTTTGGCATTGATCAAAGCCAGGGCAACTTGTGATTGCCCTTGAAGGATAGAGAGTGTCAACGCAGATTGACCGTTTTCATCGACCAAATTGGGGTCAATTCCACGGTACAAAAGTGATTTGATCACCCGAACATCACCGATTTTGATGGCTTTGAAAAAGTCATCAAATGAGTCGGCACAGGCCATGTTCATCAGCATGCCCATCAGCCCGAAGATCGCTATTTTTTTAAACCAAGAGCACATGATTTTAAAAGACACTTTTTTACTTTAAATTAATATCGTAAGATATTGATTTTAAATATACTTTAAGTTGTCTCAGTGAGCCAATTTGAAGAGCCGATCAAAGTTCTGTGTTGTGGCTTTGGCCACCTCTTCAATTGAAATTCCTTTTAAATTGGCAATCTCTGCAGCCACAAAGGGCACATAGCTTGGATTGTTGGTTTTACCCCGGTGCGGCGTTGGCGCCAAGTAGGGGCTATCGGTCTCAATGAGCATCCTCTCCAGTGGAACCCACTGTGCAACGGCTTTGATGTCCTTTGCACTTTTAAAGGTCACAATACCTGAGAAGGAGATGAAATAACCCAAATCCACGGCCTTTTGTGCGACTTCGAGTGTTTCTGTAAAGCAGTGAAACACCCCTCCTGCGCTTTTTGCACTCGAGCCCTCCCCCTCCTCTTCCAAGATCCTTAAAGTGTCTTGGGATGCATTTCGGGTATGAATGACCAATGGCAAACGTGTTTCCTGTGCAACTCTGATGTGCCTTCTAAACCTTTCTCTTTGCCAATGCATATCCTCAACTGATCGGCCATTTAATCGGTAGTAATCGAGCCCCGTCTCACCAATGCCAACGACCTTGGGCCTGATTCGAGAGAGCAAGTCCTCTGCACTGGGATCGATCACGGTGTCTTCATCTGGGTGAACGCCGACCGTGCACCAAAAATTATCGTATTTCATGGCCAAGGCATGCACGCTCTCGAAGGTTTCGAGTTGTGTGCTGATCAACAAAGCACGCTCGACACTGGCCGTTTGCATGTCTAGTCTGATTTGTTCCATTTGAGGCTCAAATTCAGGGTAATTCAGATGACA
The DNA here is from genome assembly GCA_903831655.1 of uncultured Burkholderiales bacterium. Classification (GTDB taxonomy): domain Bacteria; phylum Pseudomonadota; class Gammaproteobacteria; order Burkholderiales; family Burkholderiaceae_C; genus Limnohabitans. The sequence goes on along the minus strand of CAIKYO010000159.1, from coordinate 6,515 downwards.
GTGGGAATCAACAAACATGGGTCACTTAAAGAGTTAAAAATCAAGCCAATTGATTCAAAAAACCCTTGGCCTGCGAGGCCAGAGCTTCATGCATCAGACCTAAATTAAAGGGATGATCTGCGGTTTGAGCACTCACCAATAGCGCTTTAGACCACTCGGTCATGGCATTGAGCTGTGCTTTTGGACTCAAAGATTGAGATGGGAAAAACTTGGGCTCAGCGCCCTGACTTAGACACATCATGTCGTGACAAACTTTTTGCATGACATTCACAGTTTGCTTGCCACTGAGCTCACTCAATAAGCCAGCATCCCCATTGGCCAAGGAGCGAGGTAGATCGACCCAAGACTTGGCGTTGTGCTTGAACACCTGGGCCCAAAGCAAAGCATCCTCGGCTCGACCGCCACTTGCACGCAACCACACCTCAGCATCCGCTTTGCTTTTGATGCCCTCTTGGGTCAACCATTCGATGCTCTCGGCCTGGCTTGGCCACTCGAGCGTGTAATTTTGGCAACGAGAGCGAATGGTGGGGAGCAGCTCATGGGCAGCCCCACTGGTTAAAACGAATCGAAAACCCTCAGGAGGCTCCTCCAAGGTCTTCAAAAGTGTGTTGGCGGTCACAGAGTTCATTCGGTCAGCCGGGTGAATCCAAGCCACCTTGCCAACTCCCCCTGAACGGCTGATCTGACTAAAACCCACCAACGATCGGGCCGCATCTACCTTGATTTCTTGGGATGGCTTTCTTTTCTTGTCGTCCAGTTCCTTTTGAACTTTTTCTTCCAAGGGCCACTCGTGCTCGATCATCAGGACCTCTGGCATCAATACAAAAAGATCAGGATTGGTTCGCGAAACAAAGCCTCGACAACTGGAACACTGCCCGCATGCCCCCTTGGAGCTGGGTTGTTCACACAACCAAGCTTTGGCCAAACCCTCACCCAAACTGTATTGACCCAGACCAGAGGGCCCAGATATCAACCAGGCATGCCCCTTTTGTCGGAGCAAATGCTCAAGTTGCCTAGCCAACCAAGGCGCCAAGGGTTTGGGCTCTTGTGGGAATGTTGAGCTTTCGGATTCAGCCATGATCGGGAGTCTTAAAAGTCACAAATGAGAGAGAAGTCAACACGTGCTTGGGGTCACGATGGACAACCACCCTTTGCTCACCAAACCTCGGGTCAGTTGTTGCCAAACTTGGTGCTTGGTTTGTGAGGCATCAATGGTGAGAAATCGGGATGGGTTTTCATCACGTCTTCTTGCATATCCGGCTTGGACACGGGTAAAGAACTCCAAAGGCTGGGACTCAAATCGATCGGGTGCTCTCGCGTCTGCCAATCGACTTGCGGCAACAGCAGGATCCAAGTCAAACCAAATGGTCAAATCCGGCTCCCTGATCTGAGAGCTTTGACCGCTATCACCAGAGCCCTGAACCATCAACTCCAAGGTCTTGAGGGTCTCCCAAGGAACCCCTCTTCCGCCCCCTTGATATGCAAAGGTGGCATCGGTAAAGCGATCACACAAAACAGTATCACCCTGAGCCAAGGAGGGCAAAATCACTTGGTTCAAATGATCTCTTCTCGCCGCAAAAGCGATGAGACTCTCGCTCAATGGATCCATGCTCTCGTTGAGCAACATTGCACGCAAGCTCTCAGCCAATGGGGTGCCCCCAGGCTCACGCGTGAGAGTGACTGTGCGTCCTTGCGATTTGAAGGCGCTGGCCAAACCCTCAATGTGGGTGGACTTGCCAGCACCATCAATGCCTTCAAAACTGATCCATAAACCCTTATTCATGACCGTATTGTGCCTGTAAACTCACAGTGGCTCATTGTTCTCACTTGATTGAACTGCAAAAAAGTACAAAAGAATGCACCTCGCCTATGTTTTTCAGATTCAACATAGGAGATCATGACTCAATGCTCTATCCAATTCTGGGAGACAATGTGGCAGTTCAAGAAATTGGACCGCCGATGAAAAGCTTTTTTGATTCACCCCATGGGCCCCAAAGACCCCTCTAATAAGACATGATTTTTCACATCCTATCCTTGTTGATCAATATCTTTGCCAGCTTGGTGGCTGGAGCCGCACTTTTGCGAGCTTACTTGCAATACCACTACATTCCCTTGTCCACGCGATCCGGTAATCCCTTTGCGCCTTTGATTTTTGCCTTGACCAACTGGATTGTGCTTCCACTGAGGAGAATCATCCCTGCAGTGGGACGAGTCGACACCTCTAGTGTGTTGGCCTCTTTGATGGTCATTGCATTCAAGACGATCGCCTACGCTTTGATGGGCATCATGAGCACCTTGCCCCTTGTGATTGCAATTGACACGGGATTTGAGTTTTTTTCCCTGATTTTGTCTTGTCTTTCAAGTTTGTTGCTGGCTTATGTGGTGCTGTCATGGGTGCAAAGAAACTCCCCCCTTTTTGATCTGCTCTCCAGAATGGTGATCCCCATTTTGGCCCCCATTCGTCAACGCATCAAAACATTGGGGGGTATGGATTGGTCGGTTTTGGTGGTCTTTTTGCTATTACAAATTGCAAACATCGTATTGGTCGATGTTCATTCGTCCCTCATTGAACTGACTTGGAACACGATTTGAGGCTCCAAGGCAGCCAATACTCGAAACAGATTCTCAAATGGGTCCTAGAGCTCAATAAAACTCGTATTCAATTTGAAGCCTAAGGGTGCTGGTTGGTGTTGCGTTGGTGTAGCCCTTTAACCAAGCAGCATTCCATTTAAACCCGTCACTCTCATTGGTCATGATTTTTCCAAATAAGGCTGGCCCGATCTTGTGCTCTTGAAACTGCTCACTGCTCCAGTGGTTGTAGGTGCCCATGTTACCCAAGGCTTGTAAGCCCCACTGAAATTGTCTGGAGGATTTGTATTTCAACTGACCTTGATAATGAAATTCGGTTGGCATGTAGGACGAGGCAGCAAGATTTCTTTGAATCAGTAAGTTGAGGTTACCCTGGAGTTTTCCCCATTCGGTTTGTAACAAAGGGCCATAGGTGAGCTCATAGCCCTCGGTGGTATCTTTGGGTTTTTCAATCTCCAATAAAACGCCAACAATGACAGGTGATTGATTGGGCGTCAATTGAAATTTGTTCTCCCACTCCCAAGCATCAAATGTGGGCGACTGATTGGCTTCGTGCATGTATTTGGCATAAACCTCTGTGAACCAATAATCGTTCACGCCATAACCCAACCCAAGTGAATTGGCGGAAGTCATGTTTCCATCCCGATTTTTCTGGTTTCCTGACTTGAAATCAATTTCACGCTCACCCCTCTCCACTTTGGGAGTCACCACGTAGTCATTGGGATCAGCAAAGGCTTGTGAACAGGTCAATCCACTTGTGACCCACAATAGGGTTAAAACAACCCAAATTCTTTGGTTTTTCATGTTTTTCTCAATCTTTGACATTAAAAATGCCATTATAGATGAGAATGATTATCATTAAGAAAGAGTCTGAGGAGGAAAAGTGGTTATTTATCTCGAAGGTTGCGTTGGTAGCGATCAACTGCTGCGTTGTGAGCTTGAAGGGTTTCACTGAACTGGCTGCTGCCGTCTCCTTTGGCCACAAAGTACAGCGCCTGACTTTTGGCTGGGTGAAGGGCTGCAAAGAGTGCCATTTTCCCAGGCATGCAAATGGGCGTCGGCGGAAGACCTAGCCTTGTATAGGTGTTCCATGGGTGGTCCGTTTTGAGATCTTGTTTGGTTAAGTTACCGTTAAAGTTCTCACCCAGACCATAAATCACGGTTGGATCGGTTTGGAGAGGCATGTTGATGGCCAAACGGTTGTGAAAAACACTCGAAATCATGTCCCGATCTTTGGCTTGACCTGTTTCCTTTTCGATGATGGATGCCAATATCAGTGCACTCTCAGGGTCAGGTAGGACTTTAAGATTGGGTTCTTGTTGTTCCCAAGCTTGTGCCAATCTTTTGTTCATCGATTTATAAGCACGGGCCAAAACCTTCAAATCAGAGGTGTTATGGCCAAACGTATAGGTGTCAGGAAAGAAATGACCCTCTGCGGGTACGTTCCCAGCACCCAAGCGGGCCATGATCTCTTGATCGCTCAGACCCATGCTGTCGTGTTTGAGCTCAGGGGTCTTGTTGAGCGCGTTTCTCAGCTGCCTGAAATTCCACCCCTCAATGAATGTAATGGATTTCAGGGTCTCATCTCCTCGTGTCACCTTTTGCACAAAATCCCAAGGACTCACTTGAGGACCAAACTCGTAACTGCCCGCTTTGATGTCTCTGGACAATCCTGAGAATTTAAAGAGCAAGTACTGCATTTCCTCATTGACTAAAAACCCCTCGTGAACACTTTGGCTCACAATTTGACGCACACTTTGCCCAGGCTCAATGTCCAATTCAATGATGTTTTTATGGTTCTCATGCTCAACCGGGTTTTGTGACCAATAGGCCAAAGACGCCATTAACGCACAACCCAAAAGCAAACCCAACAAAAAGAGGTTGATCAAGTAACCCCTTTGCGAAACCTTTGAAGACTTTGAGGACTTTATGGGCTTTCGGGAATTGGGCTTGCGCTTGTGATCTAATTTCATAACAAGAAAAAATGAATTTCTGAACCACCAAAGAAAAATGAACAATACCCAAGCATCATAAGAGAGACTTCAGAGATTCAACAACAGAAGATGTAAATTTATTGCTCACCACATGCTCCAATCCCCCAACACCCCTTCCAACACCGCACTGAACCACATTCTTCAGCATTGCAACGGCACCACCCACTTGACCCATTTGGGGGTCATTGAGTGCATGGGTGAGGAGGCCGCTCACTTTTTGCACAATCAACTGACCCAAGATGTTTTAAATTTACCCAATAAAAGTTCAACTTTTGCGGCTTTTTGCAATGCAAAGGGACGCATACAAGCCAGTTTTTATGTGTTCAAGGGTGGACAAGATCACTTGCTTTTGATCCTCCCCAAAGAGTTGCTAGCCCAAACCTTAAAGCGACTCTCCATGTTCGTGCTCAGAACCAAGGTCAAGCTCAAAGATGCTACAGACCAGTATTGCCTCTTGGGCCTCATGGGAGAGGCGGCAAACAACTTTTTAAACGAACAAGCACCCAACTCCTATGCCAAAACACATGAATCATTTGGCGCCTTTGAGAGTGGCTCCTTTGCTCCTTCACACATGACACCACAGTGGAGCACAATACATGCAGCCAAAGGCTTCAAGCGTGTGCTCATTTGCGCCGATCAAACACACATTCCGCAGACCCTTTTAAGCAAAGCGATAGAGCCACTCTCCCCCGCTTGGTCTTTGGGAGAGATCCTTTGTGGCGTACCCCTGGTGGGCGCGAGCGCCTATGAACACTATGTTCCTCAGATGCTGAACTACGAATCTGTGGGAGGCGTGAGCTTTAAAAAAGGTTGTTACCCAGGCCAAGAGATTGTGGCGCGTAGTCAATTTAGAGGAACCCTCAAACGCAGAACCGCCATTGTTTTTTCCTCCTTGAACTTAAAGGTCAATCAAGAGTTATTTACCCAAAGCTCTCCCTCCGATCAAGCTTTGGGGGAAGTGATTCAATGCATTCAATGGGGTGACACCAGTTTTGCGACTGTTTGCCTTCAACTTCAAATTTTTGATTCCGAACAAGCTCTCAAAGATGGGGCTTGGGAACACATCGAGTCCCCAACGTGGACCCATGGTCTCAAACTCAAGGACGAAAGCGGTGAACTCAAACCCTTGGGTCTCATGCCACTCCCCTACCCATTGATGAAGGACATTTGAGTGATCCCGCAACTTCCTAAAAAATCAGACTTTGATTTCACCCACAAACTGCGCGTCAGGTGGTCAGAAATTGACATGCAAAAAGTGGTCTTTAATGCACACTATTTGGCCTACTTTGACTGTGCAGTGGCTGATATTTGGAGAGACCTTAGCTTGCCTTACGAGAGATCTCTTGCAAAACTCTCTTCCGACATGTACGTCAAAAAAGCACTTCTCGAATACCATGGATCAGCGCTCTATGACGATTTGCTTGAGGTGTGCATGAGGTGCGAACACATTGGCAACTCATCCATCACCTTTAAGGCAGGTATTTTCAAAGGCGAATCCTGCTTGGTGAGCGGAGAAATGGTTTTTGTCTACGTCAAAGTCCCCGAAAAAATACCCCATACCGTCCCACAAGTCCTTCGGGACGTCTTTCTTGATCACAAAAAGGGGCTAGAGGTGGTCAAGTCCCAAACGGGCGACTGGTCCAATTTGAAGGAGCATGCGTTGCCACTTCGCATGGAGGTTTTTGTGCAAGAACAAGGTGTTCCCCAAGATCTTGAACAAGATGAGCATGACGATCACGCCTTGCACACGGTCTTGCTGAATTGTCTTGGAGATTGCGTTGCGACGGGCAGACTTTTACCCTCACAAAATGGGGTGGCGCGCATCGGTCGAATGTGTGTGTCAAAACACTTAAGAGGAACTGGATTGGGGCAACGCGTTTTGCTCTCCCTCATAGAGCACTCACGCTTGAGGGGAGATCAATCGATAGAGTT
>CAIKYO010000158.1 GCA_903831655.1 uncultured Burkholderiales bacterium | reverse complement strand
TTTTCTTTCTGTTCCTGACACTCTACGACTCTGAAAAGTACCAAAAACCCCGAAATTTCAGCGCCTTCTTCGTCAAATACCCTGGTATTTAGGGAAATTTCCCCACAAACAGGTTTTATAGAACCATCAGCTAGTTCCACATTACAGCCTGGGATTCTTTCAACATACTGCGAGATTAGTATAATCGATTTCAAGAAAAGATAGTTAGCACCGGCCCCATGGTCGATTTCGACCTGCTTCTCCACAGGCTTGTCAAACGGCATGTCAATAGATACATTCACCGTCATAACTTCAGGAATCGGAGCATGATTAGTACGAATATGCTTACATTTGTCGACTTCTTTGGCAGCTTTAGACCCTATAACAAGTCCTTCGGGGAATCCTTCTGAAAATTCATATTCTTCAACGGAGCGAGCATCCATTTTTCTGACACAATCAGCCGAAGGAGGAGAATCTTCAAAAGCGACCTTCGTAGCAGGAGATTTGCCATAATTTGGGGTATCCCGGTTGACCTTCACTGGGACCCCTTTCGGAAAATCTTTCTCCCAAGGGAAGACCTTGTAGAGACTGGGAAATTCAGCAACAGCAGCCGCGAGCCATTTTTCAGCGTTGGCTTTCTTACGATACCCGAGAACGAACATATCGGGCAGGTTAGGTTTCGGAGACTTCATTCTACAGTAGCAATCCGGCCAGAAATTCTCCAATAGTCTTGGGAGGTTACGACAGCCTGACCCAATAACCTTCACAACAACATTGTAGTCATCCATCCATGCTGAAGGCTTCTCAGACTTCTCTTCAGGGACACAGGGATCTTTTCTTTTCTCCTCAATGAGTTTGACATAGTCGGCAGAAGTCTTAGAATCGATTTTAGGCATATCAAAATTTTCGCCTACCTTTTTGGCCTTATCTTGCCATTTAGGCTTGTCATACGGCTGCTTGGCGTGACCATAATCAGCGTGACCATAATCATTCCCCTTCGCATTATCATATGCAGGCTTTGAGTCGCGGGATGCCGAGGCCAAGAGCATACAGACCCTTTTAAGACAGGTGAGAATAGTTTCTCCGTGACCTTGAGGATTTTGATCTGGATCACAAAACGGAATAGCATAATGCCAGTGGATACCCAACTGCTCTGGGGATGCCTGATTACGATTGATACAAATCCTATTAACTTCACGAATAAGTTCAATAGTGATGCGATATTCTAGCTTTTTCATAATCTGCGGGATCAGACCGTGAAGGCGAATGTCACCAGTTTGATCGGCCTCCTTATAGAGGTCAATGCACACCCATACTTCACGAATAAAGTGAGCAACGTTGTTAGTCTTACTGGACTTAGAAGTGTCGAAAGAAAGAGACTCCAGAGCCTCTCTAGCCGCTTCAGCCATATGGAACGGCAAACAGAATTCACTCAACAACTCATTTTTGAGCTGGACATAAGAGATAACCATTCGACACAAATGGCCTTCAATAACAGCCAATGCGGGTTTGCAACTTTTCAAGCTTGACTTAAATGCCTCAAGAAGCGCCACTTCAGATCGTTCGGCGATTTGGATACCACCGGCACGGTCCCTCCAGATAACTTGAGCTTCTTCCCAAATGCGTTCACATTGAATGATATGGCGTCTGATCTTATAAGTCTCCGCCCCAGCCGTCGGGAGAGAACATTTACTGGCATCAGGTTTAAACCACCTTCGGTTCCAGCCTGCGCTCCAATTAGCACATCCATCACCATAATCATAACGACCATAACCATAGTTAACACTGCGATACGAATCATTACCCACAGGAGGATCAAGCCCACCCACGTTACCGCCAATATCGCCATCCGAAGGTTGACGATTGTCACGGCCAGAATTGCCGTGATCGAACACATGGTTGTCGGAGAAAACTCTAGAAGGCCCAATTCCACGAGAAAACGTGACGTCCGAGTGACCAGAAACCAGACGGGATTGTTGAGCTTGTCCACTAGTCGGAACCAAAGTCGGAGGAACATCTAGAGAAAATCGACGCTCTCCCACAGGGCCTACAGGATGGAAGGGCGGAAAACCTGGAGTACCGGCTAAGGAATAATAGTCATCTTCACCGATACTAATAAGGCTAGTTCTATCATTAACCAAATTAATCTTATTGACATCACGATAAGACTGACAATCAACACGGGGGAGATTACTCTCAGGAACACGCGTCAAAGGATTTTTCTCGACAACGTGCTTCATAAGCGGGGTCTTCAAACTATGGATAGCCTCCGCCACTTCTTTCTTCAGCAACTCCCTCATAACTGCCATACAACTCTGCATCATCTCGGAATTATTGTCCACTTTTGGATTCAATTTGGAGTCCGTTACTGTATCAACAACGAACCTAGCCGTAGCTAGAGTCATAGCTTCCCAGCCTTTCTGAATCATAACTGAGCGCTTGACAAGGGACCCCTCTTCCAAATCCTCTCGCAGAACTTTCCGACCACCTTCAATGGTAAATTGACTCTCAAACGAGGATTGCGTATCCCTAGAGGCTTTCCAAGATTTGGTAGTCTTGCACCGAATACTCCTCCTCATATTTTTTAGAGTTTTTACATCCCAACTTA
>CAIKYO010000157.1 GCA_903831655.1 uncultured Burkholderiales bacterium | reverse complement strand
TACGACGCGAATCCTATGAGCTCTTCACTAAGGTCTACTGGCCAACAGGTGAGGGAAAAAATGATCGCGGTCTCTCGCGAAAGCACATTATGGAATCAGTCCATGCCTCGCTTAAGCGCCTCAATACTGACCATATCGACCTCTATCAATTCCATCGATTTGATTTCGAAACCCCGCTCGAGGAATCTTTACAGGCCTTTGAAGACTTGGTTCGTCAAGGAAAAGTTCATTACATCGGTTTCTCAGAGTGGGATGCATCCCAAATTAAAAGTGCTTTGGATATTCAGAAAGCTCGTGGCTGGACTCGATTCGTCTCAAGTCAACCCCAATACTCAGCACTGTGGCGTGTCATTGAGAAAGAAGTTATGCCACTGTGTGAAAGCGAAGGCATCGGTCAAATAGTCTGGTCGCCACTCGCGCAAGGACTTCTCAGCGGCAAGTATCTGCCTGGCAAAAAACCTCCGGCAGGGTCACGTGCAAGCGATAAAAAAGTCGGAAGCGGGATGGTCGCTAATTGGATGAAGGATGACATTTTGCAAGCCGTTGCGAACCTTCGACCAATCGCTGATGCACATGGAATTACCATGTCTCAACTTGCACTTGCCTGGGCGTTATCTCATTCCAACGTCTCATCGGTGATTATGGGAGCAAGCAAGCCATCTCAGGTGAAGGAAAACGTAAAAGCTTCTGGCATCAAATTTGATGCTCAGACTTTGGCAGCAATTGATTCTGCGCTAGGAGATATTCCCGAAACTGATCCAACAAAAAATGTGAGCCCCAATCCTCGCGCTTAACGAGTCCTGGGGCTCTTCAATAATTCTGTAGGGAAGTTAGATCTTCTCACCGATCTGTACTTGTGGTGCAGGCGCGCGCATTTTGCGCATTTGTGTTGATCGAAGCCAGCCATACATGCCTAGACCCTTTGTTGATTCGTTAGGGAAGCGCTCTGTTACTGCCTTACGGATTCTGCGAGTCATAACAAATCCGGAGACAACTGTGTAAAGCATTGCTGCATACATGAACAAGATTGCAATAAGTGAAACAAATTTGTTGTGCACAACAGAGAGAACCAAGACTGCTGCCACTACTGGTAAAAAGTATTCACCGATATTGCGACGGGAGTCAATGTAGTCGCGTACGAAACGTTTGACTGGCCCCTTGTCGCGAAGTGGTAGAGCGCTTTCTTCACCGCGCATGTATGCGGCGCGAGCAGAAAGGCGAGCTGCCTTCATTGCATCGCGATCACGCTTACGACCATCTTTGGTTCCGGCCGCAGTAATTGAATTGACCTTGTTGGCCTTTTCAGCATCTTTGCGCTTTGGGGTAGGAGCATCTTTTGTCATGCGATTACGGTAGGGCCAGCATTCGCTCAAGCGCAACTCTGGCGTTGGCACTTACCCGTTCATCGACCACGATTCGGTTCACAATTCGACCTTGACTGAGGTTTTCCATCGCCCAAACAAGGTGTGGAAGGTCAATTCTGTTCATCGTGGAGCAGTAGCAGACGGTCTTGTCCAAGAAGAGGATTTTTTTATCCGGGAAGGTTTTGGCTAGGCGAGAGACGAGATTAAGTTCTGTTCCTATAGCCCAGGTAGAGCCAGGGGCTGATTCTGCAACTGTTCGGATGATCGCCTCGGTACTGCCAACAACGTCAGCCGCGCTGACCACTTCGTGTTGGCACTCAGGATGAACAAGGACTTGCACCCCTGGAACCAGGGCGCGCACTTCATCAACATTCGAGCG
>CAIKYO010000156.1 GCA_903831655.1 uncultured Burkholderiales bacterium | reverse complement strand
CTGTGATGCGTCACCGAGCAAAACTCTTTAAATCTGAAACACCATCTCAGGTCGTTCAAAAAATCCATCTTTTGTTGAAAACCAACACCCTCACACCGCCCATACCGCTGACACACGCATTGATCGCATTTGCTGTGGTCTTTGTTTGGGGAACGAATTTTGTGGTGATCAAGTACGCACTGAACACCATCTCTCCCATGCTCCTGGGCTCACTGAGATTTGGCTTGGCGTTTGTGCCTGCTGCTTTTTTCATCCCCAGACCCAAGGTCTCCTTTCTCAATTTGCTGACCTATGGACTGTGCATTGGAGTTGGACAATTTGGCCTCTTGTACTACGCCATTGAACATGCCATATCTCCTGGCATGGCCTCCTTGGTCATTCAAACCCAAGTGTTCTTTAGCATCGCTTTGTCGATCTTGCTTGAGAAAGAAAGACTCAACCGAGTTCAAATTCTTGCGCTCTTGATTTGCGCATCGGGCCTGGGCGGCATTGCCTTCAATGTGGACGCCGAGACCACTCTCTTTGGCTTGGGGTTGGTGCTCACCGCAGCAATGTGTTGGGCCATGGGCAACATGGCCAGCAAGCGATCGGGGGCCAATGACTTTTTGCAGTATGTGGTTTGGTCGAGTGCACTCTCCTCACCCTTGCTGTTTGCGTTGTCACTCTACTTTGAGGGGTTACCGCAAATCATGCAAGAGCTCACCCAAGCGGATTGGAGCGTTTGGGCCTCTCTCTTGTGGCAAGCTTGGGGTAACACGCTCTTTGGTTATGCAGCCTGGGCTTGGCTCTTGTCTAAGCACCCACTCAGTCGCATTGCTCCCGTGACACTGCTGGTCCCCGTGTTTGGGATGAGTGCCTCGGCAATCCTTTTAAGCGAGAGTATGCCCACTTGGAAGGTCGCTTCCGCTGGCCTCATCTTGCTGGGTCTTTTGCTCAACATCTGGGCCAGCTCAAGACGCAACTCCGCTTAGCGTAGACACAAAGACTGCCAAGCGTTTTACCAAAGTCGGATGCGCGCCTCGGGTGCTTTGTACATCTTGTCACCGGGTTGGGTGTTAAAGGCTTTGTGAAATGCATCTGCATTGACCACTGTTCCATTGGCCCTGAACATATCGGGTGAGTGGGGATCGGCCGTCAGGCGCCTCATGGTGGACTCCTCTCTCACCTTCTCTCGCCACACTTGAGCAAACCCCAAGAAAAATCTTTGCTCACCCGTGAACCCATCGATCTCAGGTGCCGTATTGCCATTCAAAGATTTCACATAGGCTTTGAATGCAATTTGAAGTCCAGATAAATCTGCAATGTTCTCCCCCAGCGTCAAAGCCCCTTGGACGTGGACACCGGGCAAGGGCTCATAGGCATCAAACTGTTGAATCAATTGTTGAGTGGTCGAGTCAAAGGATGCCCGGTCCGCTTCTGTCCACCAATTCACAAGTTTTCCATCTCCATCGAATTGACTACCCTGGTCATCAAAGCCATGGCTGATCTCGTGTCCAATGACAGACCCAATGGCACCGTAATTGACAGCGGCATCGGCCTTGGGGTTGAAAAAAGGAGGCTGCAAAATGGCCGCAGGAAATACAATTTCATTTTGACTGGGGTTGTAATAGGCGTTCACCGTTTGAGGTGTCATGCCCCACTCACTTCGGTCAACCGGTTTGCCCTCGCGCTTGACCAAGCGAGACCACTCAAAGTCTTCTGCATAAAAGGTATTGAGCCACGCCCGATTGGGCCCGACCGAGAGCGCTTTGTAATCTCTAAATCGACTGGGGTAGCCAATTTTGACGCTGTATTTGGAGAGCTTTTCAAGGGCTTTTTTCTTCGTCACCTCTCCCATCCATGGCAATGTCTTGATGGAGTCTTGGTAGGCAAGCAAGAGGTGATTGACCAAATCGGTCATTTCAGTCTTGTACTCTGGTGGGAAATACTGTTTCACATACAACTTGCCCACCGCCTCGCCCAACGCCTCATTGACTTGGGCGATGCCCAATTGCCACCTGGGTTTGGGCACCTGAGCGCCACTCAAGGCTTGACCGTAGAGGGCAAAATGCGCATCCCTGAAGGCTTGGGGCAGGAGCTGAGCGGAGTCCGAGAGGGCGTGAAGCACCAGATAGGCCCTCCACACTTCAAGGGGCTCACGCGCCAAGAGTTTGGCGGTCTCACGCACACTGCTGGGTTGACCCACAATCAGACGATCGACTCGCGAGAGTTGAGCACCCCTCATGTAGGCTTGCCAATCAAAGTCTGTGGCAAGCGCCTCTAAAGCCTTGAGGGTCATCGGGTTGTAGCTCTTTTGTGCATCTCGCATCTCGACTTGACTCCAATGCACGTTGGCCAATCGAGTCTCTAGATCCATCACCTGTGCCACCGTCACCGAGGGCTCTTGCAACCCACTGACATGACTCAAGCGAGCCAATTGCGTGAGATAAATCAGATAACTCTCGCGTGCCTTTTGAAATCGGGGCTCATCCAGATTTAAGTAATAGTCTCGGTCCGGCAAACCCAATCCGCCTTGGGTCATCTGAACTCGGTTCACCGTGGGCTCCTTGTCATCAGGCCCCACCCACATGCGAATGGGTACATTAAAGTGGTGTTGATAAGACCCCAAGAAATGCGCCAATTCATGGCGATCTTTGATCGCATCAATCTGATTCAACAGACCTTGAATGGGCGTCAAACCCAAGGCATCGATTTTGTCGGTATTGATGAAGGCCTCATAAAAAAAGGCAACCTTTTTTTCATCTGCACTCAAGACCCGACGGGAGTCGTTGAGTCCTTGAATCAAACCCTTGAGGCGTTGATCGGTCAAATCTGCGAGTTCTACAAAAGCCCCGTAACTGGATTTATCCTTGGGAATGACCGTGTCTTGGATCCACTGACCGTTCATGAACATGAACAAATCATCTTGGGCGCGAACTTGGGAGTCCCGTCCCTTTAAATCCAGACCCGACAAATGGTCATAGGCTTGGAGAGCTTGAGAGTGGGCAAGCGGTGCCATCAAAAAACCTAAGCACAGCGCGCTCAAAGCGTGCACCAATCCAAACTTGAAATTCATCGCTAAAACCCTTTGCTAATTTTTTTGTTCCATGGACCACTTGTGCTCCAAGTTGAGCCTCACTTGGTCCATCACACGGCTCCAATCCCCCGCTTCGCTTTGTCGAAACAACCTCAAGCTCGGGTACCAAGGGCTATCATCTCTGTCGAGCAACCAGCGCCAACACGTGTCAAAGCGGTTCAAGAGCCAAACCTCTTTGCCCATGGCAGCTGCCAAGTGCGCTGTGGAGGTGTCCACAGAGATGATCAAATCGAGTTGCGAGATCAAAGCAGCCGTGTCTGAGAAATCTTGGAGCTCATCCACACAATCGATGATGCTTTTAGACAAGCTGCCCTGGGCACTCGCCTTCTTCAATTCTGACTGTGCAGGCTCACCCTTTTGTAAAGAATAAAACTCTAACTTGGGCTGCACAATGACCAGCATCTCTTGCAAGCTCATGTTTCGCCTCGCGTTCACAGCCCAGGTCTCAGGCTGATTGGGCCTAAAGCCTCCCGACCAAACCAAGCCCACGCGTGGTCTTTGGCGAGATCCCAAACGATTTTGCCAAAGTGCAGTCTTTTTTGCATCTGCTTGTAAATAAGGACCGTTCCAGGGGATGGATTGCAACTCAGTTCCAAGTGCATGGGGCAAACTGAGCAGCGGGCAATGCCAGTCAAAAGGCGGCAAAGGATCCCCCAAGGCCACGAGGTGGTGCACCCCTCTTAATGACTTCATCAGTGCAAGAAGCGGTTTTTGAACCTCAAAAACCACCTTCGCACCCATCTGTGCAACCCACTCCACGTATCTACAAAACTGCAAGGTGTCACCCAAACCTTGCTCTGAGTGAATCAACACGCACTGCCCCTCAAGCGAGGCTTGACCCAACCAAAGCGGCTTGTCAAAGGTCCTTTGAGCTTGGGTTCTGATGTTTTCCTCACTGAGCCATCTCCACTCATACTCCTTAAAACCCTCTTGCAAACGCCCCATGAGCAAGAGCAAGAGCGACTTGTTGGCGTGAGCCTCCCCATGTAAGGGGTTCAACTCAATGGCGCGCTCGTAGCTCAACAAGGCTTGCTCCAAATCCGAGCGCTGTTGATGCACGGTGCCCAAGTTGCAATGCGCTTGAAAGTACTGAGGATCAAGGACAATCGCACGCTCGTGACAAGCCACAGCCTGATCCAATCGATTTAACTTTTGATACACGTTGCCCAAGTTGCTGTGTGCTTGCACGTACGCTTGGTTTTTCGAAATGGCATTGTGGTAATGAATCAAAGCCTGATCCAATTGATGCTGCCGCTTGTAGAGCAGTCCCAAATTGTTCTCAACCTCAGCATCCGCAGGTGCGAGCCCAAGCGCTTGATTCAAGCTCTGCAGTGCGTCCTCGTGTGCACCCAACTCCATGAGCACCAAACCACGATTGGAATAGGCACTCAACAAGGTGGGGTCGCACTCAATGGCTTGGTTGTAGCTGTAGAGAGACTCTGACCACCTTTTTAGGTCCTGCAAACAAGCGGCACGGTTGCTGTGAGCGAGTTGCATCTTGGGAGACAAATGAATGGCCTGATCGAAACTGCAAATGGCATCCTCCACTCGCCCCAAACTTTGGAGGACAGTGCCCAAGTTGTAATGCGTTGTCGCATCTTTCGCGTAGACCATCACGGCCCGCTCCAAAAAGCACTGGGCCAGTGGAAAATCTTGCCGCTGCGCAGCCAAGGCTCCCAACAACTGCAAGGCATTGAAGTGCGCGGGATTGAAGCACAAGATCTTGCTGTAAATGATTTCAGCCTGGCTCCATTGCCCAGACGTGTGCGCCTTGATGCCTTGTTCAAGTTTCTTAGATATGCTTTGGTTGAACCAAGCGCCTTGCGTTGAAGTGCTCACCCGACTCCCTACTTTCACGTGACGTGAAGTGACTTGTATTTGCTGTGCCTCAAAGACCTTGGGGCTGAGTTTGCATCATAGCTTGTCCCTTTCTTCCCTTTCTTCCCTTTCGCCCTTCACGTCTCTCTTTTTCTTCTCTCACCCTCGCAAGTCTTTTTTTTCTTTGGGCTCAAACGCTCACAATCCATCCCTCCAAGGGATCGAACCCCTTGGGCAAGCCGTACAGCGCGTGTCCATTCAAGTGCTGCTTTTGGGCCCAGCCTGCTTGAACACAACAGATGACCGCATCCAAAGCATCTCCGCTACCGTCCTCAATCAAAGCCTCTCTGAGAGCATGGCTGAGCTTGAGGCGCAAATTCAAAGGATTGTTGCCCAACTCCAAAGCATGCAGGATGTCTTTTCTGGCAATGAGTCGCTCAGGGGTTTGTTTCTTGACATCATCGCTTTTGTAGCTCTTGCCACCCAAAATACTTTTGGCGAAAAAACCTGGGTAAGCCTCCAGTGCCACGCGAGAGGGGTCTCCTGGGTGGAGTCCTGCCAATGTCACGCGAGCCTTCAAGAGGAGTGAGACCCCAGCATGCATCATGTAGGCAACAGGCGGATTGACCCACTTCATCGAGGGGCTCGATTGAGCGGGCACATCGGTTTGGCGGTGAGCAAACTTTTGACCCGCAGGCCTCGCATCGCAAAAGGCTTTGAATTGAAGGCGAATATCCTCTCTGGAGAGCGCGCAAAAATGCAGCATGCAAGAGAGCCAATCTTCAGGCCAGCCCAGTGTGTGCACCAACTCTCTAGGGAGTCCAAAGGGGAGATCAAAGCCGCCCACCCAAGAGGGGATGGCGTCAAGGGCTATGAGGAAACTGTTGTCCGTCTCAAAGCGCTCCAAGCTTTGCAAACTCACCACATCACCCACCAAGCACCCGAGAGCGAGCACAATGGGTTTTTTGCGGGTGGGTCGACTCGTGAAGTCACACCCCAACAGTCGGGTTGTCTCTTGGAGCGCCGTCATGGAATTGGCCTTTGACAAAAGGGGCTCAATGCTTCAAAGACGCAACAAAGTGTTTCAAGCTTTAGGTGCGACCCATGATGGAGGCCGTGGCCATCAACTCTTCAAGAAGAGCCAAGGACATGGCGCCTGAGACACCGTAAGGATCGAGTTCGGGCTTCTCAGAATACTTCAACACAATGGACGCATTGAGCTTGGCCAAATTGACTTGACCCATGGTCCAACCGCTGAACCGTCTTTGCGTGATTTCTTCGTAGTGCAAGAGCACCACTTCTTTGTGACGCTTGTCTTGAACCAAGGAGTTGTAGAGTTCATTGACTTGGGCTCGACCGCCTTCAATGACTTGCAAAAAGATGCCACCACCGTAGCAAAGAATCCCTGTGATGCCGTTGGAGACATTGTGTGAGCGAGAGGAGGCCAAAATGGCCTCGGTGTGGGAGTTGGCGTCATCGTTGACGGCTTTACTGACATACAAGAGACGAACTAACATGGTGATCAATCTTTCTTAGGTAGAAGCGACAAAAACTCTCTGCGCAAATTGGGGTCCTTCAAAAAGGCACCCCTCATGACTGAATTGATCATTCGACTCTCCGAGTCTTTGACCCCTCTCCAGCCCATGCAAAAGTGAGAGGCCTCCATCACCAAAGCCAATCCATCGGGCTGTGTTTTGGTTTGAATCAAGTCTGCCAACTGCACCACCGCCTCTTCTTGAATCTGGGGGCGACCCATGACCCACTCGGCCAGTCTGGCGTACTTGGACAAACCAATCACGTTGGTGTGCTCATTGGGCAAAACGCCAATCCAAACTTGACCCATGATGGGACAAAAGTGATGGCTACAAGCGCTCCTAACCGTGATGGGGCCCACGATCATCAGCTCGTTCAAATGCTCTGCGTTGGGGAACTCGGTGATAGGTGGCGCCTGAACGTAGCGGCCTTTGAAGACCTCTTGCAAATACATCTTGGCCACACGCTTGGCTGTCTCCGCGGTGTTGTGATCGCTAGCGGTGTCAATGATCAAACTATCGAGCACGCCTTGCATCTTCTCGCTCACCTCGAGGAGCAGTTTCTCCATCTCACCTTCGTGGATGAAGTCGGCAATGTTGTCGTTGGCATGAAAACGTTTTTTTGCAGCTTTGATGCGCGAACGAATCACTGTCGATAAGGGAGCACCTTCGTGCTCAGAAGTGGTTTGGGCTGTCATGGGTGAGCCTTATAAAGGAATGTGCGCCAAAGGGCGTTTCGGGCACCAATGTTAACAGTTGAACCATAATCGTGCACGAACGCGCTTTTTCGATTCAAAATGTGCCCAAATCCCTGATCGCTTGGGCGTTGGTGGCTGAAAAAACCATTTGACTGGCACGGTCTTGCGTCACCCATTGAAATTCAAGGTGCTCTGTGGGATTGAGCTCTATGGGGGTCTCGGGAGGAATCTCCAAGGTGAAGAGCCGCTCCGTGTTGTGGGTCACCTCGGGGGCGTAGCGCGCTCGGTAGGCCGTGTGAATGGGGTAGGTGCTCTCCACACCCCGGTCCACCAACTGAAGGCCTAGGGACAGCGCATCAATACCCGTCTCCTCGAGCACCTCGCGTTGAGCGGTTTGCGCCCAACTCTCATCCAAATGGTCTTTGGAGCCTGTGACGCTTTGCCAAGTCAGCATGTCACTTCTTTTGATGAGCAGCACACGAAGATCACTGGTGTGGATCACCACCAAAACGGACAGAGGGATTTTCCAAGGCCTCACACCCCTTGGCGTGGTGTTGGAATGCGATGCGCCTGAATTCAAATAAAACCTTGAGCTCTTTTGAGACGAATCTGGTTGCGAAGCGGCACCGAGCGACGCATCACATCCTCACCCAACCACTGAGCGGACTTCCAAGCGCGCGCCGCCACCATGGGCAAGGGCAACTGTTGGTAGTCATCGTTAAAAACCTCAAAGCTGTAATCACCTCGGTAACCCATTTGATAAAGGCGCCTCACCAAGTCTGCCAAATCTTGGCTGTGCACCCCCTCCCCAGGGAAGACTCGAAAATGCCTGGCCGTAGTGATGCGCTCCTCAATGGAGCGAATCTCTTGCCACATGAAGTCGGCCAATTGAACCAAGAAAATTTTCTCTGGGTCGATGAGCTCCAAATCCTCAAGGCTGGTCTTGGCTGCGAACATGTGAAATGAATCCAAGCCAACCCCCAAGTTCGGGGTATCGGCCAGTTGGACAATCTCCCAAGCCGTGTTGTACTCATTGATCGTGCGCCCCCAAGACAATCCCTCGTAGGCCACTTTGATGCCCAAAGGAACGGCCAACATGGCCAATTTCCTCAAGTCTCGCGCCAAATGCTGGGGATCTTGAGAGGCGTGCACAGAGGTCGAGGAACACACGAGGAGCACTTTGGAGCCCAGTGCGTGGCACATCTCGAGCATGGCCTTGGCAATGTCAATTTTGTAGTCGTGCAAATGTCCAGATAGACCCTCAAAGTCCCTGAGCACTTGAAAGCCGGTCACTCTAAGGCCACTGCTGCGCACCAACTCGACCGCCGCCTCGACCCCACCTGGATGACCCACAACATCTCGAGCTGAGAGCATCACTTGGCCAAATCCAGCGCCTTTGATGGCCTCTAGTTTTGAATCCAAAGACCCCGCCATGGAGATGGTATCCATGCCAAAGTCGTTCAATGTTCCGGAGGTTTGCATCATGATGCGCGCCCATCCAAGACCAACTCAAAATTCAAACCTCCCAACCAAGAGCGCGTCAATGCGCCCTTCTCGCTAGGGGCCTGACCCGCGTGGGTCACAAATTCAACGCCTCTGCCTTGCAGTAACTTCATGGCGGCCAGCACATCGCTTGTGCCAAACGCGATGCGCTGCAGCCTCTCGTCCTCATCAACGGCCAAGACGCCAGGCTCTGGCTCAATCAACTGAAGCCCAAAGGTGTTGCAAGCGCTCTTTAAAATGCGACCCTTGGTCAATATGCCAAAGTGCTCCGAACTCTCCAAGGCCTTGAAGCCAAACAGTTCGCTGTAGAACTCAATCCAGTCCTCCATTCGGTCGTTGCCGATGTACTGCACAATGCCAAAGAAATGGAAACCTGCCAATGCCTCAGGCTTAGAGTCCACGGTTGGGATGGGTACAAAGTCCACATCGTAGATGGAGAAATCGTGAACACGGTCCACAAAATAGATGCGGCTCGTGCCCACACCGTGAATGGCTGGGATGTTGAGCTCCATGACTTCGACATGTGTGGGAACCGCCCACGCGCCCAAGGACAAGGTGCGCTTATAAGCCTGCTGGGCATCTCTGACCCTCAACGCGACCGCAGCGATCACGGGTTTTTCAGTGGGCGCCACGCTGTGCGCCAGACCCGAGTCATGCGCATTGACAATGATGTTCATGCTCCCTTGGCGGTACAGCATGACCTCTCTTGAACGATGTCTTGCGATCGGTCTAAAACCCATCAACTCCAAGACCTGTCCCAATGCCTGGGGTTTTGAGGTTGCGTATTCAATGAATTCAATGCCCTCTAAGCCCAGTGGGTTTGCACTCAATGGAATGGCTTCTCGGTTGGACTCGTCTGTCAAGCCCACGGTGGATGTCGTGTGGTTCATATTTGAAAAGAGAAAACAAATGGATAACCCAATGGGTCAAACTGGATACTTGAAATTCCAGACCACAGGTGGCCCACCAACTCCAAGCACTACATGGGTCAAATCTTAACTCCAAATGGAGCACAATCGAACTTTGTGATGTCAACTGCCCCCCCCTTTTAGAAAGGTCCAACATGATTGAATTGAAACACCTCTTTGAGCTCAAACTCTTTGTGGAACCCATCATCGAAATCGGTCACACCCCCTATGGTCAAAGGCGGATCTCTCCCATCAAAGGCGGAAGCTTTCAGGGTGATCGCATGAGGGGACACGTACAAGCCTCCCCCGCTGGCGACTGGCTTTTGGTACGAAACGATGGCGTGCTCACCCTCAACGTGCGCCTCACCTTGGAGTGCGATGACCACTCACTGAT
This sequence comes from uncultured Burkholderiales bacterium, assembly GCA_903831655.1. Lineage (GTDB taxonomy): Bacteria > Pseudomonadota > Gammaproteobacteria > Burkholderiales > Burkholderiaceae_C > Limnohabitans. The sequence continues at coordinate 32,983 of CAIKYO010000156.1, read as the reverse complement.
TTACATGTCCTATGAGGGCATGCGCCACGGCCCACCAGAAGTCATGGACAAACTGGCCAAGGGCGAGAGCGTTGAGCCTGGGAGCTACTACTTCCGCATGGCCCCTAAATTTGAAACCGCAGCGCCTCAGTACGCTTTCCTCAACAAAATGTTGGCCGTTGCCACAGGTCACCGAGACCCCATTGGTCCCACCTACCAAGTCTTTGAGGTGCTGTAAGAAAAAAGGCCTGGATGAATTTCTTCAACCAGGCAGTATTTCATGAGATAGTGAGTACTCACTATCTCATTGATTAAGCAACAGTTGCTGCTGGCGTTCTCAATCTGATATGGAGTTCGCGCAATTGCTTTTCGTCCACACCGGAGGGCGCTTGGGTGAGCAAACATTGAGCGCGCTGTGTCTTAGGGAAAGCGATCACGTCTCGGATCGAATCAGCGCCCGTCATGAGGGTCACAATTCGGTCCAGACCGAAAGCCAAACCACCATGTGGAGGGGCACCATATTGGAGCGCATCCAAGAGGAAGCCAAACTTCAATTGAGCCTCTTCGGGGGTGATCTTCAACGCATCAAAGACCTTTTGTTGCACATCGGCGCGGTGGATCCTGACCGAGCCACCGCCGATTTCCCAACCGTTCAACACCATGTCGTAACCCTTGGCAATGCATCGACCGGGATCGGTGGCCATCCAGTCTTCGTGTCCGTCTTTGGGGGCCGTGAAGGGGTGGTGCACGGCATTCCAGCGATCGGCCTCTTCGTCAAACTCAAACATGGGGAAGTCAACCACCCACATCGGAGCCCAGCGGTTTTCAAAGAGTCCATGCTCTTTGGCAAATGCGGACAGACCAATTTTGAGGCGCAAAGCACCGATCGAGTCGTTGACCACCTTGGCTTTGTCGGCTCCAAAGAAAATCAAATCGCCGTTTTTGGCTTGGGTGCGCTTTAAGATTTCAGCGATGCTTGCATCGTGAAGGTTTTTCACGATCGGAGACTGAAGCCCCTCGCGTCCCAAGGTCACATCATTGACCTTGATCCAAGCCAAACCCTTGGCGCCGTAGATCTTCACAAACTCGGTGTAACCATCAATGTCCCCGCGGCTCATGGAGCCGCCTTGAGGAATACACAACGCCACCACGCGTCCACCCTGTGTGGTCGCAGGTTGTGAGAAGACCTTGAAATCAACATCGTGCATGACATCGGTGAGCTCGGTGAATTCAAGTTTGATTCGCAAATCTGGCTTGTCTGAGCCGTAGCGATGCATGGCCTCTGAATAGGCCATCACAGGGAATTGTCCCAATTCAATGTTGAGCGTTTCTTTGAACACGTGAACAATCATCTCTTGGAACATGTCCCTGATGTCTTGTTCGCCCAAGAAGGACGTTTCAATATCAATTTGAGTGAATTCAGGTTGACGATCGGCTCTCAAATCTTCATCTCTGAAACATTTGGTGATTTGGTAGTAGCGATCAAATCCAGCCACCATCAACAACTGCTTAAAGAGCTGTGGGGACTGAGGGAGTGCGAAGAACTGACCGTCGTGCACGCGGCTGGGAACCAAATAGTCGCGAGCCCCTTCGGGTGTGCTCTTGGTGAGCATGGGGGTTTCAATGTCAATGAAACCGTGTTCGTCCAAGAACTTTCTCACTGCCATGGCCACCTTGTAGCGAAGCATGAGGTTGTTTTGCATGTAGGGGCGTCTGAGATCGAGAACCCTGTGTGTCAACCGAGTGGTCTCAGAGAGATGGTCATCGTCCAACAAGAAGGGAGGTGTCACAGAGGGGTTCAAGACGATGAGCTCGCTTGCATGAACCTCGACTTGACCACTCTTTAAGTTCTCATTGGCTGAGCCCTCAGGTCTGGCCAACACAACACCTTTGATTTGAATGCAAAACTCATTTCTCAAATCTTCAGCAATTTTAAAAAGCGCTGCATTATCGGGGTGACACACCACTTGAACGTTGCCCGCACGGTCTCTCAAGTCCACAAAAATCACACCTCCGTGATCGCGACGTCGGTTGACCCATCCACACAAAGAAACCGTTTGACCCACCAAGGCCTCGGTCACCAAACCACAGTAATGTGTTCGCATCGTCATTGTGAAATTCTTTCTAGCTGATATGTAATTGAAATGATTTTAAGGGCTGAGTGGAGGGTTTAAACGCCAGGTGTTGTCTCGTTCTCTGGCGCCACAGCACCCATGGAGAGCACATAGGTGAGCGCTTGGTCCACGCTCATGTCGATCTCTTTGGTCTCGCTTTTGGGGACCATCAAGAAAAAACCACTCGTGGGGTTGGGTGTGGTTGGAATGTAGACATTGATCAAGTCACTGCCAAGCAAGCTCTCCACCTCTCCGGAGGGAGTTCCAGTTTGAAACCCGATGGTCCACGTGCCAGCCAAGGGATACTGGACCAAGACGACTTTTCGAAATGCGTTTCCGTTGCTGGAGAACAAGGTGTTGGACACCTTTTTAACGCTGTTGTAAATCGATTTGAAAAACGGAATGCGGGTGAACAACGCATCAAATTGCCACACCCACCAACGCCCCACCACATTGGAGGCCAAAGCACCCGTCAAGAGCAACACACTAAAGACCAACACGACGCCCAGACCATGCACCTCGCGCAGGAATTGCACATCGCTTTCTTGTTGATCGGTCATCAAACTCCCGAGCCCCGAGAGAACGGAGGCAAACACGCCATCGAACAAACCCACCAACCACCACAAGACCCAAAGGGTGATCACCAAAGGCAACCAAACCAACAGGCCAGCAAGTAAATATTTTTTGATGTGCATGGACGGCTTTAAATGGGTTGGGCTAAGGGGGAAGTTAAAAGGCGTGTCTTCGATTGCTCAAGGCTCCAAGGAGCCCATCAAGAAGCACTACCCGAGCCCTGAGCACTGCTGGTGCTGGTGGACGCAGGAGCGCTTGTGGAAGTGGGTGTGCTGGTCGAAGTGCTTGAAGTGCCACTCGAAGCGGAATCTGAAGCCGTGCTTGCGCTTGGGGTTGCCGTGCTCTCAGCGCTTTGGCTGCTTGACTGAACATCGGGAGCGGTTTTGGCGGGCGCAACAGCAGAGCCGTCAGACTTTTTAGCGCCACCGTCTTTGAAATCGGTGACGTACCAGCCCGAACCTTTGAGCTGAAAACCAGCAGCGGTGACTTGTTTGCTAAACGTCTCGAGACCACACTCGGGACACACGCTCAAAGGCGCGTCAGAGAGCTTTTGGAGCACATCCTTGGCATGACCACAAGATGAGCATTTATAGGCATAAATTGGCATGGAAATGATTGATCACGGAAAATCAACAATTATAGTGCCACAGCCCCTATTTGGCCACTCCAAGCCCCGTCCTCCAAGCGTTTGGGAGCACAATGACCCTAGCGGTCGTAAGCAAATTTATCTACCCTCTTTGGGCTCCATACCCGGGTGGTAACGGTGCGAGCTTTGGGTGTTCTTCATGATCTGCGGGCCCAAGGAGCCCAAGAGCATGCCCACCATGGAGGCCAAGAGGCCCGCCAATTGAGGCGGGAAGTCCTCTCCCAAGGGCGTGGCCAAGAGCACCAACCAGGTGAGTAGGCCCAGTGAGATCGAAAGCACGGCCCCTTGCGTGGTGGCCCTTTTCCAATAAAGACCCGCTGCCAAGGGAACGAAAGCGCCCACAAGTGGCACTTGGTAAGCGCCAGAGACCATCTCATAAATGCTCGTGCCCTGCATGGAAATGGCATAAAGGAGCACCACGGCACTGAAGCACAAGACCGTCAAACGCATGGCTTTGAGCTCTTGGCGATCGCTCATGTGGGGGTGAAACTGGCGCCAAATGTTCTCCGTAAAAGTGACACTCGGCGCCAAAAGGGTGGCAGAGGCGGTGGACTTGATGGCCGAGAGCAGCGCTCCAAAAAACACCACTTGCATGGCAAATGGCATCTTGTCCATCACCAGTGTGGGCAACACGCGCTGAGGGTCTTCGGTGATCAGCTTGATGGCCTCCTCGGGCATGATGATCATCGCACTCACCACCAAAAACATGGGCACAAAAGCGAAGAGCATGTAGAACACGCCTCCAATGACAGGGCCACGTGTGGCCGAGCTCACATTGTTGGCCGACATCACGCGCTGGAAGACGTCTTGCTGGGGTATAGAGCCCAGCATGATCGTGAGCGCAGAAGCGATGAAGAACATCACATCGTGCGCATTGGCATCTGGCCAAAAGTGAAACATATTCTTGCTGACAGCCAAATGGAGGACAGGCTCAAATCCGCCGGCTTGGTGGGCCGAGAACACCGCCAGGGTCGCCAAACCCACCACCAAGATGATCATTTGCATGAAGTCTGTGATGGCAACTGACCACATCCCCCCAAAGAGTGTGTAGGCCAAAATCGACACCACGCCAATGCACATGCCTAGGGAGATTGAAATCCCTCCATCGCTCAGCACGTTGAAGACCAGACCCAAAGCACTCACTTGGGCCGAGACCCAGCCCAAGTAACTGATCATGATGATCACTGTGCAAACCACTTCCACGTGTTTACCAAATCTCTCACGGTAATAGTCGGCAATGGTGAGCAGGGTCATTTTGTAGAGCTTGCCAGCAAAGAACAAACCCACCAGTATCAAACAAATGCCTGCACCAAAGGGATCCTCCACCACGCCATTGAGTCCCGAATTGACGAATTTGGCAGGGATGCCCAGCACCGTCTCGGAGCCAAACCAAGTGGCAAAGGTGGTGGTGATGATCATGGCGATGGGCAAATTGCGCCCTGCAATGGCATAGTCAGAAGAATTCTTGACTCTTTTTGCTGCAACCAATCCAATGGCAATGGTGACGAGCAAATAAGCAAAGACCAAACCCAACAACATCTCAATTCCTTTTTTTATGAATTCAAGCCTCAAAGGCTTGGTTGCATCAACCGACTTGAGTGATCCACTGCATCACCACCAAACCAAGCACAAAACCAAATCCAATCCAAATGATGCGCATGAGGGTACGCTGGGTTTGGCGACTTTCTTGAAGCAGTTTGAGCACCTCTTCGTTTAGGCCCGCAGAGCGGGGCACGTGCAAATAGTCGTGCACCAAGCGGGGCAACTCCGGTATGAGCTTGGCGTAGCGTGGGGCCTCAGACTTCAATTGTTCCCAGAGTTTTTTGGGACCCATTTGATCAATCATCCATTTTTCAAGGAATGGCTTGGCCGTGCTCCACAAATCCAAATCGGGGTCGAGCTCTCGGCCCAAGCCCTCGATGTTGAGGAGTGTTTTTTGAAGGAGGACCAACTGAGGCTGAATTTCAACATCAAACCTTCTGGACGTTTGAAAGAGCCTCATGAGCACCATGCCCAGTGAAATCTCCTTCAAAGGGCGATCGAAATACGGCTCACACACAGTTCTAATGGCACCTTCCAACTCGTCAATGCGAGTCTTGGGAGGAACCCAGCCGGACTCCACATGAAGTTCGGCCACCCGTTTGTAATCACGCCTAAAAAAAGCGGTGAAGTTTTGAGCCAAGTACTCTTTATCAAACTCGGTGAGTGTGCCCACAATGCCAAAGTCAAGTGAGACATAACGCCCAAAGCTCTCCGGCTCCAGACTCACTTGAATGTTTCCAGGGTGCATGTCGGCGTGAAAAAAGCCATCGCGAAAGACCTGTGTAAAAAAGAGTGTGACTCCGTCGCGGGCCAACTTTTTGATGTCCACGCCCGCACTCTTGAGCTGCTCGACCTGACTGATGGGCACACCATTCATGCGCTCCATCACAATCACCTCTTGGTGACAATAGTCCCAATACATCTCTGGAATCAGTACCAAATTGAGACCTTGCATGTTGCGCCTGAGTTGAGCGGCATTGGCCGCCTCTCGCACCAAGTCGAGCTCATCGTGGAGGTATTTATCAAACTCCGCCACCACCTCGATGGGCTTTAAGCGTCTGCCGTCTTGACTCAAACGCTCAAGCCACTTGGCCATGGTTCTCATCAAAGCGAGGTCTTTTTCAATCACCTGCTTCATGTTGGGTCGAATCACCTTAACGGCGACCTCAACATCTTGGCCCTCTTTGTTTTTCATTCTTGCAAAATGAACTTGTGCAATGGATGCGCTTGCAACGGGCTCATGCTCGAAGTGAGAAAAAATCTCCCCTACCGGTTTACCAAATGCACGCTCTATGGTGGCGACAGCCACCTCGGAGGCAAAGGGCGGCACTCGGTCTTGGAGTTTGGCCAATTCCAGTGCAATGTCTTGAGGCAAGAGATCTCTCCTGGTGGAGAGCACTTGACCAAATTTCACAAAAATAGGACCCAGTCTCTCCAAGGCCTCTCTGAGTCTGACGCCTCTGGGACTAGAGAGATCGCGTCTGAATCTTAAAAATCGTCCAATCGATTGAAGCCAAGGTTGGCGAACGTTGGAGAGCACCAAATCATCCAGGCCATGCTCCCAGACGATCCAAAAAATAAAGAAACCCCGGTAAAAACGGCTCATCAAACACCCACCCCATGCTCTGGGTGATGGCGCTCTTTTGAGCCCCCCGTCCAAGCCCGTGCCTTTTGCGCAAATTGACCCAAAGCGTTTTGAATCGCTTTGATCGTGCGCGCCACGTGGTAAGCGTTGACATCTCCAATCACCTTGGAGAGATCTTCCTCATAGTCCCAGTTGACATTGGAGAGAAGCCAATTGACTTCGGCCGCCAACTGAACATCGCCTTCAATGCGAAGGGGTGGTTTTTCACCCAATCTCCATGTGTTCAAAATGGACACCATGGAGTCGTCCAAGCAAACGATGCGCAAGTCTGCCGCTTTAGTTAAAACCTCTGAATGCGCTACTGAATCTTGAGGAGTCCAAAGGGACTCCACCAAGCCCGCGGGCGTCAAGACAAGACGCCACTCCAACTTGGCCCAACTCAAATGAATGGTTTTACCCTTTTGGCGCTTGATGCGAGCCATGGCTTCGGGTTCTTGCAAGAGCACGTGATTGATGAACAAAACCGCGCGAGACAAGCCCTCGCGCACGAGCCAACTGGGTGGTTCGATTTTTGTGAATTCGCGCTCGATGCGAACGAGTCCTTGGTAAATCCAATCCAACATGGTTTTGAACCCTCTGGTTGATCAACCCCCTTTGGGTTGCTAAACCCACATCATACGTGAGACCAAGGGGTTCCCAAAGGAACTGGCTACCAAAGAACCCATTTGCGCAGTTCACTCACCTCTAGGACTGCAGGGCCTCCAAGCCACACACCACCCATCGCCCCAGTCCCGTGTCTTGAGGGGTCTCACCGGAAGCACTCAAGAGCTTCCAAGTCCAAATCTCCCTGAATGGCGTGGGACTCGCATTCAAGCCCTCTCTCACCATGCCAGACAGCTCCACATTGGCCAAGAGATCGTCCTCCCGGGTATCCAAGCCCATCCACTGGGCTTCAAGCCAAAGGACCTCTGAGCTCGTCATTGCATTGGGCTGAGCTTGACCCAACGCTTGAACTTGCAACTGAACTTGGGTAAACATCTCTTCGCTTAAAAACTCATGGACACGGCTTAAATCGTGGTGATCCCAGGCCTCTTGTAGTGAGAGGAAATGTGATTTCGCCATGACCAAAAATTGAGCTCGGTCAATGTTTGGCGCCCCATGAGCTCTTACCCACGGGGTGTTGGCAAAGGTCTTGTTGTGAAGAGCTGAGGGGTCAACGGGCATTTGACCCTCTGAGCTGCTCAGGTGAGGCACAAAATTGGGCATCTTGACTTGCAAAGGCTTGACCAAATGGCTGTCAAATCTTGAGTAATTGCTGGGCTCAGGAACTGAGCCCTCAGGGGAGCTTGAACGCAACTCAAAGCTTGCGCCCTCCCAAGGCCTGGCCGATGCATCGTTGCCTACGTTTTTGGGGTTGTATTGGGGCAAAGAGCTGGAGTCAGACTTGCTCCAAGTCACCGTCATGGCTTGTTTGGCGTAACCCGATGAGAGTTGTTTGGCTCTGTGACGACGAAACCAAAAGCCCGCAAAAAAGGCAATCACGACCCCTGAAATGATCAGAAAGGCAAACCAGTTGAATGCATCTGGCGTTTGGGCTTCCAAGGCTTGGGCCCAGGTGCTGGAGATCAAGCCAAATCCTGCAAAAAAGAAGCTCCAACCTCTTGATGTGTAGGCTCTCAGCATTTGATCCCTACGTGAAGTGCAACAACACCAGCGCTTAAATTGTGAACATCGACGTGCCCAAACCCAGCCTCCTTGACCATTTGTTTGAGCGTGTCTTGGTCAGGATGCATGCGAATTGACTCGGCCAAATAACGGTAACTGTCCTCGTCCTTGGCAATGAACTTTCCAAGCTTGGGGAGCACGTTAAATGAGTACCAGTCGTAGGCCTTTTGCAAGGGTGCAGCCACCTTGGAGAACTCCAAAATGAGGAGTTTGCCGCCCGGCTTTAAGACCCGACACATCTCCTTCAAAGCAATCTCTTTGTGCGTCATGTTTCTAAGACCAAAGGCCACGCTCACTCGGTCAAAAGAGGCATCTTTGAAGGGGAGTTTTTCTGCGTCACACACCAAAGTGGGGAGCACCACATTCAAGTCAACCAATCGGTCTCTACCGGTTTTGAGCATCTCTTCGTTGATGTCGGTGTGAACGACCATGCCCGTCGAGCCCACTTTTTTAGAAAAAGCCAGCCCCAAGTCCCCGGTACCACCCGCGATATCGAGCACCCGCATGCCCAAAGAGAGGTCAGCGACCAGCACCGTGTAGCGCTTCCACAAGCGGTGCAAGCCAACGGACATCAAGTCGTTCATGACATCGTAGTTGGAGGCCACTGAATCAAAAACCGACCGCACGCGGGCTTGCTTTTCTGACTCATCAACCTCTTGAAAACCAAAGTGTGTTTTACTCATGACTTCATGTTAATGGTTTTTTGAGAGGGGCTTGAGTTGGGCTCAACAATTCGGTGATTTGGCGTTGGGAATTCCACTAAATTCAAAGACCCCGGGGTCTGAACTTCACACAAACCTGGATCACCCTAGCGCGTGAGCGCAAAGTCAATGAAGCCCTTCAATACATCGGTGCTGGTGAGTTTCACCCTTACTTTTTGACCCACCCTAAGCGCTGGGAGCACGCCAATCAAACGTCCTTCAGCGGGAGGCTCAATGACTCGAACCCAAGAGCCCTTGACGTTGAGACCTGTCACGAGCGCATCAAAGTACTGACCCAATCGGGAGCCCAAAAGCAAAGCGGCATCGGACTTGCGCATCTGTCTCTCGGCTTTTTGAGCTGCATCCTCTTGCTGGGTGCAATGAAGCGCCAAGCTCTCAAGCTCAGCGTGGCTGTAGGGGGAAGGCTCCCCCCCCAAGATGGCCTTGACTTGCCTTAAGGTAATGATGTCTGGATAGCGGCGGTTGGGGGCGGTTGAATGCGTGTAGTCCCTCACCGCGAGACCAAAGTGACCAATGGGATGCTTTGCATTTTGCTCCACCACGTATTCACCTCGGCCCATCAATTTCACGATCACCAAGGAGAGATCGGGAAATCTCAACGGATCGACCTTGTGCTGATGTGCCAAAAAAAGCTCAAGCGCTTTGGAGTCTGCTTGCATAGGCAGCGTCACACCGTAGTGGGAGGCCACCTCAACAATGCGCATCCATTTCTCAGGAGATCGCACCACACGCCTGAGAGAAGACCTGGTGTGCTCAGCTAAAAAGCGCGACATGCAACCGTTGGCCTCGATCATGAACTCCTCAATCAATTGACGAGCTCGGTTATGGGGTTGCAGCGTCAGCCCTGTGATTTGTTCTTGATCGAACTGTGCAATGGGCTGAAAACTCTCAAACTCCAACGAGCCGTTGGCATATCGTTTGGCTCGTAACTTTTGCGCCAAGCGGTCTTGAATCCTGAGTTGCTCATCCATCCCGTGCACGTGCTTGGCAGCACTTGGGAGCGGCCCTTTTGAGATCAACCAGTCTGAGACGGCGTCGTACGCCAATTTGCATTGGTTGTGAACACAGGCGCGGTAAATATCGGAGCCCCTTAGTTCACCGTCTTCGCCAAAGCTCATGTCGCACACAATGGCCATGCGATCCACACCTGGGTTCAAAGAGGTGAGGTTGGTGGAGAGCTTTTCCGGCAACATGGGAAAAATGCGAGCCGAGGTATAGACAGAGGTGGTGTTGAATTGAGCATGAATGTCCAATGGCGACCCTTTTTTCACAAGGGCGTCCACATCGGCCACGGCCACCAATAGCCTCATGCTTCGATCTTGTCCAGGAATGGCGACCGTTAACTGATCCAAATCCATAGAATCGTCGTTGTCGATGCTGCACCAAAGCAGATCTCGGAGATCTTGAATGCCTGGGCCCGTCTCCATGGCCGCTTGTCCGATGCTCTCCAATTGCTCAAGTGCTTCTTTGGAAATGTTTGGATTGAGTCCTCTTTCAAGCAAAACTTGAGTGGACAAAAGTGCCAAGTCTTCTTTTGTAAATTTTTTGTGTGAAGCCATGGTTTATTCGCTCATCATGATGGTAGTTGACAGGGTACCATTCAATTTGAATCTTTCAATTGATCCAAATTAAATGCTCAATCAATGACTCTACCCTTTTCCGATTGGAATTGATTTGGCCCAATTACAACGACTCGACAACACAAAATGTGTTTTAGGTCTATGAAGGGGAAGTCATTGAAGAGATGCAATTAAGGCCACTTTACTGGCTTCTCATCTACTCTTTACCCTGGGTGGTTGTCAGCAAGTCATGAAGCATTTGAGTTTCCAAATTCATACAATTGATTCAAAATTATTGATCAATATTTTAACCAAATATTTGTTTTTTGGTTAAAATATTGATCACATGAATGATTCTTCAATCCACCCTCTTTTAGAACGACAACTGTTATTACAACTGGGTAACAGGCTTAAGAGTTTGCGCAAAGCGCAAGGATTGGGAACGGTGGAAGTGGCCCGGCGAGCAAAACTAACCCGCAATACACTGAGATCAGTAGAGGCTGGTGAACCTTCACCCTCTATTGGCGCTTACATTCGAGTCATGTCAGTTTTAGGCATAAGCGCTGAACTGGCGCTTTTGGCTGGTGAGATCATGCACCCCCCCACCAAAGGCACCCTTAGAACAAAGTCACTTGAACCCATACCCGTTGTACAAATCAAGGTTTTAGCTGACAGTTCAGGGCACAAGCTCCAAGACCTCCAAAGTTTAGCTTTACATGAAGTTGCCGTTGAATTGGTCAAGGGCAATCCCTCATTGCTCTTGCAAGCTCAAAAAACATTGAGGAATTGGCTTGAACGTGGAGATGAACGCAGCGCAAAGTTATGGATTGAGTGGGACAAAATTTTGAAAGACCATTCATGGAGAAAGGTGCTGAGTCAAACCCGAAGGGCTCAACAACTCAGACAAAGCTCCCCTTTGGTAACCATACTTCCGGACAAAAAGCGTCAAGAAATATTAAGTCAAGTAAGTAGCCTTAAACGAGGCGTAATTCTTAGCAATGAATCAAATGGCATGAAGCCTCTTTGAGTCTCAAGAGGCATGCGCATGACACGCGAAGAACTAGAACATATTATCAGAGCAAGCGCTGAAGTCACAGGTCAGTATGAATTTGTCATTATCGGAAGTCAGTCCTTGCTTGGGGCTGTACCCAACCCCGAAAGAATCTTTACAGTATCGATGGAGGCGGACATTTACCCGCTTCAATCACCTGATTTGGCTGACAAAATCGATGGTTCAATCGGATAGGGTTCATGGTTTCATGAAACGCATGGTTACTATGCGCAAGGGGTCGGGCCCGATACAGCCCCTTTACCTAGGGACTGGATGAGTCGAGTTCATAGGGTACAGAATATAAGAACCAACGACCGCGTCGGATACTGTTTAGACATACTCGACCTCTTTTTATCTAAAGCTGCCGCTGGAAGGGAAAAAGATCGTGAATTTTGTTCAGCACTTTTAAGTTATGGATATCTCTTGCCGGAGGAGGCGCTTGAGAAGATACCCATCATGCCAATTGGAGAAGAAGACAAAAGGAGATTGCGCGCAAGAATCAGGCGGTGGGCAAAACCTTAATCAACAAAGGATCTGAATTTTCTCGAAAGCCAAACTCTAAAAATACTCAAAGGCTAGCACCAAAGATTCAAGAATGGATCCCTTGAGCGAGAACCATTTCGCTTCAGTGAACGTGTGTTGAACAAGCGCCCCCTGTCATAGCGCTATCCATCGGGTCATCCCTTTGAACACCGGCTTGAAGTAGTTTTTCTAGATACTCAGCCCACAATTGATCCTCATGGGAGCCCAAGTGATAGAGGTACTCCCAGGTGAATATTCCAGAATCGTGCCCATCACTGAACACGGGCTTCACGCCGTAGTTGCCCACTGGCTCCAAATTAAGGACGCCCACCTCTCGCTTACCCGTTTGGAGTACCTCTTGACCAGGGCCATGACCTTGGACTTCTGCAGAGGGGCTGTAGACCCTCATCAGTTCAAAGGGAATCTTAAAAGTAGAGGCATCCGAGAAGGTGATCTCCAACTGCCGCGTACTTTGGTGAACCACCAAATCGGTTGGATGGGGAAGGTTTTTTTTAGATTCGGTCATGGTATTTAAAGAGCTACATTGGGTGTTCGAGTTTTGGGCTTAAACCAACACTCGCTCAATGCCTCCGGAGTTGGCTTGCTCAACGTATTGGGGCAACCAGTCTTTGCCCAAAATTTGATTGGCCATTTCAACAACGATGTAATCGGCTTCAAGCAAGCCGTTTTGCAAGTCGCCTTCAAAGCGTGACAAACCTTGCAAACAGCTGGGACAACTGGTGAGCACTTTTACGGCTCCCTTGCTCTCGCCAGACATCGCCCTCAAGTCTTTTTCGCCTTGGAGGAGTTCTTCCTCTTTTCTAAACCTGATTTGTGTAGACACATCGGGACGCGTGACCCCCAAGGTTCCAGATTCACCACAGCATCGATCTGATTTCAAAACCTGAGAGCCCACCAAGGCTTTCACAGTTTTCATCGGATCTTGAAGCTTCATGGGTGTATGACATGGGTCGTGGTAGAGATACGCACCAGCTTGGTCGGCATTCAAGACGATGCCCTTTTCCAACAAAAACTCGTGGATGTCGATGATGCGGCACCCTGGAAAGATTTTGTCAAACTGATAGGTCTGGAGTTGATCGTAACAAGTGCCGCAACTCACCACCACCGTTTTGATGTCTAAATAATTCAAGGTGTTGGCCACTCTGTGAAAGAGCACGCGGTTATCGGTGATGATCTTCTCAGCTTTTTCAAACTGCCCACTACCCTTTTGGGGGTATCCACAGCACAAATAGCCAGGTGGTAGAACGGTTTGAACACCCGCATGCCAAAGCATGGCTTGTGTTGCCAAACCCACCTGAGAGAAGAGTCGTTCTGAGCCGCATCCAGGAAAATAAAACACCGCCTCCGAGTCCGCACTCGTGCCAGAGGGGTTCCTGATGATGGGCACGTAATTGGAGTCCTCGATATCGAGCAAAGCACGCGCCGTTTTCTTGGGCAAATTGCCCGGCATTTTCTTATTCACAAAGTGAATGATTTGCTCTTTGAGCTTGGGTGTTCCCAGGCTCGCTGGGGGCGCCTTGGTTTGCTTATGAGCCCACTTGGAGAGGACGTCATGGGCCAATCGTTGCACGTTCATGCCAACACTCACCATGGCCGTTCGCGCAAGCTTAATGGTCTCCGGATTGGTGGCATTCAACATGAACATGGCCATCGCGTTTCCAGGTCTGAAAGACTTTTGCCCCATTTTTCTGAGCAAATTCCTCATGTTCATGGAGACTTCTCCAAAATCAATCTTCACCGGACAAGGGGATAAACATTTGTGACAAACCGTGCAGTGATCGGCCACATCCTCAAATTCTTGCCAGTGCTTGATGGAGATCCCCCGTCTGGTTTGCTCCTCATAGAGAAAGGCCTCTACCAACAAAGAGGTGGCCAAAATTTTGTTGCGTGGGCTGTAGAGCAAATTGGCTCTGGGCACGTGAGTAGCGCAAACGGGCTTGCATTTGCCGCAGCGCAAACAGTCCTTGACGCTATCGGCAATGGCTCCAATGTCTGATTGCTGCATGATCAAGGATTCATGACCCATCAAACCAAAACTTGGGGTGTAGGCGTGCGTCAAATCCGCATGCCTCAAGTCCTTGTCACTTGCATCGGGTGGGAGCAACTTGCCCTTGTTGAAGTGACCCATGGGGTCGACCCGTTTCTTGTACTCAGCAAAGGGCCTAATCTCCTCCGCGGTCAAGAACTCAAGCTTTGTGATGCCGATGCCGTGCTCACCTGAGATCACGCCGTCCAAATGACGAGCCAAAGCCATGATGTCAGCCACCGCCTTGTGGGCCGTTTGCAGCATGTCGTAATCGTCACTGTTGACAGGGATGTTGGTGTGCACATTGCCGTCTCCAGCGTGCATGTGAAGGGCCACCCAAACCCGGCCTTTGAGCACTTTTTTATGGATCGCGTTGCACTCATCCAAGACGGGCTTGAAGACGTCCCCAGTAAAAATGTTTTGCAACCGCTCCCTAATTTGGGTCTTCCAGCTGGCTCTCAAACTGTGGTCTTGGAGATGTGGGAACAATGCATCCAAGTCCTTTAACCACCCTTGCCAAAGCCCCCTCACCTCATGGATCACGCTCAAAGCTTCACTGGCTCGCTCGTGGATCATCTCATCTGAGACCGCCTCCGACTGTTCCTTGGATTGTGCGAGGGGCAAATGGCCCCCATCAAAAAATTCAGCCAAGGCGTCGCACAACGCAATCTTGTTTTGAAGCGAGAGTTTGATGTTGATTTTTTCAATGCCGTCGGTGTACTCAGCCATTCTGGGCAGAGGAATCACCACGTCTTCGTTGATTTTGAAAGCGTTGGTGTGACGCGAAATGGCGGCTGTCTTTTTGCGATCCAACCAAAATTTCTTTCTCGCCTCTGCACTCACAGCCACAAAACCCTCGCCACTTCGTGAGTTGGCAATGCGCACCACCTCTGAGGTGACGCGGGCAACTTGATCGGGATCGTTGCCAGCAATATCGGCCAAGAGCACCATCTTGGGCAAACCACCACGCTTGCTCTTGGTGGCATAACCCACGGCTCTCAAATAACGGTCATCCAAGTGCTCCAAGCCCGCTAGCAAAACGCCAGAGCGCTTTTGCTCAGCAAACATGAAATCTTTGATCTCCACAATGCTGGGTACCGCGTCCTTGGCGTTGCCAAAGAACTCCATGCAAACGGTTCTGGTGTGAGAGGGCATTTTGTGCAACACCCACCTGGCACTGGTGATCAAACCATCACAACCCTCTTTTTGCACGCCTGGTAAACCACTCAAGAACTTGTCGGTCACGTCCTTGCCCAAGCCCTCTTTTCTGAACTTTTGTCCCGGAATTTCAAGACGCTCGACTCGTATGGGGGTCACCCCATCGGCTTCAAAGTAAGCCAACTCAAAGACCACCAAGGCTTGGTCGTGGATTTTTCCAAGGTTGTGCCCAATGCGTGTCACCTCTAGCCACTTTGCATCCGGCGTCACCATTCTCCAACTGGCCAAGTTATCAAGTGCAGTTCCCCACAGCACCGCCTTTTTGCCGCCCGCATTGACGGCAATGTTGCCTCCAATGCAAGACGCCTCAGCTGAGGTTGGGTCCACGGCAAACACAAAACCTGCCTCCTCAGCGGCATCGGTCACGCGTTGCGTCACAACCCCAGCTTCACTGTACAAAGTGGGCACGGGCTCTGAGAGGCCTGGTAAAACCAAGTGCTCAATGGAGGACAAGTGCTCGAGCTTTTCGGTATTGATAACCACACTTCTCCAGGTGAGTGGAATAGCGCCTCCTGTGTATCCCGTGCCGCCGCCTCTTGGGATGATGGTGAGCTCAAGTTCAATACAAGCTTTGACCAAACCCGCCATCTCCCGCTCGCTGTCGGGCGTTAGCACCAAAAACGGATACTCAACCCTCCAGTCGGTGGCATCAGTCACGTGGGATACACGCGAGAGGGCATCGAATTTGATGTTGTCCGTTTGTGTGTATTTTTTAAGTGTTTTGAGGGTTTTGCGTCTCAAGGCCTCAACGGTGTCAAACTGAATCCTAAAGGCATCAATGGCACGTCTCGCCGCTTGGAGCAACTCGCCCACCACCAAATCGCGGTCTTGGTCAATGCTGGGTGTTCTTCTCAGTTCGATTTCGTGAATGCGATGAAAGAGCGCTTCAACCAATAATTTTCTTCTGCCGCTGTTGTCAAGCAAATCGTCTTGCAAATAGGGGTTGCGCTGCACCACCCAAATGTCACCCAAAACCTCGTAGAGCATCTTGGCCGATCTGCCCGTTCTTCTTTCTTGGCGCAACTTCTCCAGCAAGCCCCAAGCCCCTTGACCCAAGACACGTGTGACGATTTCTTGATCAGAAAAGGACGTGTAGTTGTAAGGAATCTCACGCAGCCTGGGGCTTTCAGCTGTTGCGTTTAAAAGCAAGTTGTGCGCTATTGGGGCATTCATGGGCAATTGACTTTCTCATCCCTGGGGACTCAAATTAGAGAGAACCCTTATATTAACCTAGGGAGACTAACCTTGGGCGGGGTAAGTGAATGATGGACTTTGGAAGTGTTGAGCTCAAAAGGCGGTCAAAAGTCCATTTTTAGCCCATCTTTGAGTGCCGTTCATGAGCCGATCTACCGCTTTTGTCCCATGGAAAGGGTCCAAAGCCAATGAACTGTGGCCATCCCAAGGCACACCACTGAGTAGCCCAGCAAGGAGCCTTCTTGGCCCGTGCACCAAAGCACCGCTACATCAAGTCCTGCCCCCATCACCAGCAAAGACAACCCATACAAGCCAGTACCCCAAAAACGGCCCCTGGGTGCGCGGTACAGGCGCCAAACCACCATGCAAGCCGTCATGAAAACAACGGGCAGGAAATAATTAAGGAGATGAATGAATAGGCTTGTCCAAGACATGGGATGAATTTTATAATCAGGGGATTATGGCAGTCTGGGCTTTGGGCCTCAATCACAACACCGCACCCCTCGATCTGAGGGGCAAGTTCGCCTTCGCCTTGGAGAGCATCCCCCCCGTGCTCTCTGGCCTCAAAGCGACCATGCAACCCCAAGGCGAGGTTGCACTTTTGTCGACTTGCAATCGCACCGAGATTTATTGCGCAGCCGAGCACTTGGCGATGCAAGAAACCTTTCAGTGGCTCGCTCAGTCGGGTGGAGTGAGCGCTGAGGACCTCAAAACCCACACCTACAGCCTTCAAGACGAACACGCTGCCCGCCACGCTTTCCGAGTGGCCAGTGGCTTGGATTCCATGGTTTTGGGGGAGCCTCAAATCTTGGGTCAAATGAAGGACGCGGTTCGAGTCGCCTCTGAGGTGGGGGTGCTGGGCACCACACTCAATCAACTCTTTCAAAGATCCTTTTCCGTTGCAAAAGAGGTGCGCAGTTCCACAGAGATCGGATCCCACTCGATCAGCATGGCTGCAGCAGCGGTGAGACTGGCGGGTCAAATTTTTGAAGATTTAAGCCAAGTCAAAGTTCTCTTTGTGGGTGCGGGTGAGATGATCGAACTCAGCGCCACCCACTTCAATGCCAAAAAGCCCCTTCACATGGCCATTGCCAACCGAACCTTGGAGCGAGGCGAATTGTTGGCAAGTCACTTCGGGGCAGAGTCGATGAGACTGTCCGATTTGCCCGATCGACTCCATGAGTTCGATGTCGTGGTGAGTTGTACCGCCTCTACCCTCCCCCTCATTGGCTTGGGCGCAGTAGAGCGTGCTTTGAAGAAACGTCGCAATCGCCCCATGTTCATGGTTGACTTGGCAGTACCCAGAGACATCGAACCCGAAGTCAAGTCTTTGAGCGATGTCTACCTCTACACCGTTGATGACTTGTCAGGTCTTGTGCAAACCGCTCAAGCCTCTCGACAAGCCGCAGTTGCCGATGCCGAAGTCATCATCGACGCCGGGGTTCAAAGCTTTTTGAAATGGATGGACCAAAGGAATTTCGTCCCTCTGATTCAACAATTGAACTCCCAAGCTGAGCTTTGGCGTGCAAACGAATTGCAACGTGTGAAAAAACTCCTTGCCAAAGGCGAGTCGGTGGATCAAGCCCTTGAGGCATTGGCCAAAGGATTGACCCAAAAAATGCTTCACGGCGCCATGGCGCAATTGAACGCCAGTGACCCCAACGCTCGCGAAAGAGCCAAAGAAGCGGTAGAACAATTCTTTTTACGCGACGCCCAATCGCGTTAGCTTCTCTACCCAAGACCAGGTGCTTGGCCTCTGTGCCTTTGCACCCAATGCCTCTGGTGTGTATCTCAAACACCACCCCACTCCTCTAATTTGATGTCCAAGAACTGATCCTATCTATGATGAAACCCTTTATGCACGCTCAACTCGAGCGCTTCGCACAGCGTTTGGAGGAGCTTGACTTTTTGTTGTCCAAAGAGGACATCATGCAAGACATGAAACAATTTTTGGTCTTGTCCCGAGAGCACGCCGATGTGGCTGTCATCGCCTCTCGCTGGTTGCGGTACCAAGCCTGTCAAGTGGAGGCGCAGTCTGCTCAAAAAATGCTCGAAGAGTTGAATCAAGAAGACTCGGAGATGGCGGAAATGGCGGAAATGGCGGAGATGGCGAAAGAGGAACTCCAAAGTCTAGAGCGAGAGCTCGAGCAACTGGAGGCCGAATTGCAACGCCTGCTCCTGCCCAAAGATCCCGATGACGAGAGAAACGCCTTTCTCGAAATCAGGGCGGGTACAGGAGGGGATGAGTCAGCCCTCTTTGCAGGGGACTTGCTCAGAATGTACATGCGTTACGCAGAAAAAGTGGGTTGGAAGTGTGAACTCATCAGCGAGTCCGAGAGCGAGTTGGGTGGCTTCAAAGAGGTGGTCTTGCGCATTGAAGGCCCTCGTGTCTATGGTGCCTTGAAATTCGAGTCGGGTGGACACCGCGTGCAGCGGGTGCCCACCACCGAGTCCCAGGGGAGAATCCACACCAGCGCTTGCACGGTCGCCGTGATGCCCGAGCCCGATGAGCATGCAAGCGTGCAAATCAACCCCGCCGATCTTCGCATCGACACCTACAGAGCTTCGGGCGCAGGGGGTCAACACATCAACAAAACAGACTCTGCGGTGCGCATCACCCACATCCCAACAGGAATCGTTGCCGAATGCCAAGACGACCGATCACAACACCGCAACAAAGCCAAAGCGATGCAAGTGCTGGTGGCCCGCATCCAAGAAAAGGACCGCTTAGAGCGCTCCATGAAAGAGGCCGCCACCCGCAAAGGACTCATTGGAAGCGGGGACCGATCAGACCGAATTCGAACCTACAACTTCCCCCAAGGCAGACTGACCGATCACCGCATCAACTTGACGCTCTACAAACTGTCCCAAATCATGGAGGGAGACTTAGCAGAGGTGCTCTTGGGTCTACAACACGCCCAGGAAAGTGAACAACTCGAAGCCCTTGAGGTGGGAGGCTTGACCCATGGCGCTTGATGCAGCGACTCCCAAGAGGTTCACCCAATGGGGCTGAACGCACCCAACGAGACCCGCATTGAGCAAGCACTCTCTTGGGCGCAGGCCAGCGGCGTGAGCCGACTCGAAGCTCAACTTTTGATGCTGCACGCTTTGGCCAGACCCTTGGTCGATCGCTCTTGGCTTTACCTGCACGGAGCAGACCCCTTGGCACCAGATACTCACCACAGTTTCAAAACCTTCGTTGGTAGGCGCTTGGCGCACGAACCCTTGGCCTACATCACGGGTCAAAAAGAGTTTTTTGGCTTGACCCTGGCCGTTGATCAACGGGTCCTAGACCCCCGAGCGGATACGGAGACCTTGGTGGAATGGGCGCTGGATGTTTTGAACCCAAGCCGTGAGTCTCAAGAGCACCCTCCACGCGTGTTGGATTTGGGCTGCGGCAGTGGTGCCATCGCCTTGGCCATCAAAGCCAACTTCCAAGAAGCCAGAGTGACCGCGGTTGATCAAAGCCAAGATGCACTTGAAGTGGCTCAAAACAACGCCCGCGCACTGGGACTCGAAATCGACTTCAGGCAGGGCTCTTGGTTCGAACCTTTAGAGGGTGACCTCTTCGATGTTGTGGTCTCTAACCCACCCTACATCGAACCCAATGACCCCCATTTAGCACATTTGCAACACGAGCCCCAAAGCGCTTTGGTGAGCTTGGATGAGGGTTTGGCCGACATCCAAGCCATCGTTGACAACAGCCCTCAACACTTGCACTCCAGAGGGTGGTTGCTCATCGAACACGGCTTTGAGCAAGCGCCGAGGGTATCCAAAATGCTAGAAACAGCGGGCTTTGAGCTCATCCAAACCCGTTTTGACCTCGCGGGCTTGCCCAGGTGCACGGGTGGACGTCTCAAAAGCATGAAATAATCAACTCAAAGTGCCAATGAAGAACTTGGCCCAGTGCACATCGTTCAACCTTGGTTGAATGCTTTTTTAATTCAGGAGCTCTACCCATGGATGCCGTTCATCAACAAATCGACGAGTTGGTTAAAACCAATGACGTGTTGCTTTTCATGAAAGGAAACGCAAGCTTTCCTCAATGTGGCTTTTCAGGCCGCGCCATTCAAGTGCTCAAAGCATCTGGACTGGACCTGAAAAAACTCAAAACCATCAATGTACTTGAGGAGCCCGAGATCAGACAGGGCATCAAAGAGTACAGCAACTGGTCCACCATCCCTCAGCTCTACGTCAAAGGAGAGTTTGTGGGCGGATCGGACATCATGATGGAGATGTTTGAGTCGGGTGAGCTCACCCAGTTGATTGCTGGCACCAACTGAGAGCCAAGAACGATGCTCCCAGTTGGGAGCATCAACAAAGGCTCAGGCTTTGATTTTTGATTTCAAATGGGCCATGAGATCGGATACCGCCACGTTCGTCGCTTCCTTGTCGCGTCTGTGCTGGTACTCCACTTGAGAGGCTTTCAGCCCCCGATCTGAAATCACAACCCGGTGCGGGACACCAATCAGCTCCCAGTCGGCAAACATCACCCCAGGGCGCTCGCCCCTGTCGTCAAGCATGACATCCCAACCCATCTCTTGCGCAGCCTCGTATATACGGGTGGCCTCTTGTTTGACCTCTTCGCTTCGGTCCATGCCAATGGGACAAATCACCAACACAAAAGGTGCAATAGAGTCAGGCCAAATGATGCCTCGCTCGTCGTGGTTTTGCTCAATGGCAGCCGCTGGCAATCGCGTGATTCCGATCCCATAGCAACCCATTTCAAAGGGCTTTGGTTTGCCGTTTTCGTCTAAAAAAGTGGCCCCCATGGCAGCGGAGTACTTGGTACCGAGGTAGAAAATATGGCCCACCTCAATGCCACGCTCAATGCTCAAGTTGCCTTTGCCATCGGGAGACAAGTCTCCCGCCACCACGTTTCTCAAATCAAAGACGTGGCTTACATCCAGGCTCAAGTCACGCTCCCAATTGACCCCCGTCAGGTGATAACCTTCTGAGTTGGCACCACAAGCCCAGTCGCTCATGATGGCCACCTCCGAGTCCACCAACACCAAAGTGTCCTTGGGCGCGCCCACAGGCCCCAAATAGCCTGGCACACAGCCAAAGGCTTGCTCAATCTCGGCTGAACTCGCCAGCCTCAATTCGCCACCCAACAATGGGCATTTGGCCAACTTGATTTCATTGAGCTCGTGGTCTCCCCTGATGAGCACCAACACCAACTGCGTTTGGGTGAGTTTGCCTTCCTCAAAGTGCTCACACACCCAAACCAAAGACTTGACCATCCGCTTGAGGTCCAACTTTAAAAACTTCGCAACCTCCTCACAAGTGGTGAGCCCCGGTGTTGCCACTTGAGCTTTGTCCTCTTTGGGAGCAGCCTTGCTTGCCGAGGGGGCGAGTGCGTGGGCTTTCTCCATGTTGGCCGCGTACTCACTTTGAGCGCAAAAGACGATGGCGTCCTCACCGGTGGCCGCGATCACTTGGAACTCTTCGCTCAAATCACCACCGATGGCGCCACTATCAGCTGCAACGGCTCGGTACTGGAGTCCAAAGCGATCGAAGATTCGGCGATAGGTTTGCGCCATCACGGCATAACTGGCTTTGGCCGCCTCAATGTCTTTGTCAAAACTGTAGGCATCCTTCATCACAAATTCACGCCCCCTCATGAGGCCAAAGCGGGGGCGTCTCTCGTCTCTGAATTTGGTTTGAATTTGGTAAAAATTCTTGGGCAGTTGCTTGTAACTCTTGAGCTCTTGGCGAGCAATGTCGGTGACCACCTCTTCGCTGGTGGGCTGAATGACGAAGTCACGCCCATGGCGATCTTTGATGCGAAGGAGTTCAGGCCCCATTTTTTCAAAACGACCCGTTTCCTGCCAAAGCTCAGCGGGCTGCACAAGCGGCATGCTGAGCTCGATTGCACCCGAGCGGTTCATCTCCTCGCGCACGATGGCCTCTATTTTTTTGATGACTTTAAGCCCCATGGGCATGTAGTTGTAGACACCAGCACCTAGTTTTTTGATCATTCCAGCGCGGATCATGAGCTTGTGAGATTCGATTTCTGCGTCAGCTGGCGCCTCTTTTAAAGTAGAGACAAAAAATTGCGAGGCTTTCATATTGGGGAGATTCCGAAGTTGGGAGTAACAAATTGACTTTGCGAAATGAAGATTATCGTTAATTTATTGAACCAATTCGCATAAATCCCCTTGATGAATCAAAAGGACTGTGCATAATGAACTCAGTTGAAAAAATTGAGAGTTGATTATGCTGGACAGAGACGGCTTTAGGCCCAATGTTGGCATCATCTTGGTGAACCATCAGAATCAGGTTTTTTGGGGCAAACGAATCCGCAGCCACAGCTGGCAGTTTCCCCAAGGCGGCATTGATCGGGGAGAGAACCCCGAGCAAGCCATGTTGCGAGAATTGCACGAAGAGGTGGGCCTGCTGCCAGAGCACATCCGCATTCTCGCCAGAACCCGGGACTGGTTGCGCTATGAGGTGCCTGACCGATACATCCGCAAAGATGCGCGAGGCCATTACAAAGGGCAAAAACAAATTTGGTTTTTGCTTCAATTGGTCGTGCAAGACTGGCACTTGAATTTGCGAGCGACCAACCATCCTGAGTTTGATGCTTGGAAGTGGAACGACTACTGGGTCCCCTTGGATGTGGTGGTTGAATTCAAACGAGGAGTCTATGAACTGGCTTTGTCGGAGTTGCAAAAATATCTGCCCAAGGTGGAGTTCAACCCAAGGTTGTTAAAGCCCCGCCCCTCCAGAGAGGTCTCCAAAGGAGGCTCAGACTACGCGGGCTCTGTCCGCCAAGCTCCAAAATCAGAGGCATCCACGCCCGATTTATCGATCAAGGGGATGAGATCGCCTTACCAAAAACCATTGCATTTGGAATTGCCCCCTGACGCATCGTTCGAGTAAGGACTCGGTGCGCCTCAGCTGAGCTAGGCACATACCCGTTTCAAAGTCTTTCAGTGCATTTCAGGGCGTTTCAGTGAGCTTTGGTGATCACCAAGTTATCCCGGTGCACCATCTCCGGCTCACCCGTATAACCCAAAAGGCGCTCAAACTCCTGAGAGGGTTTGCCGCACAACAACCTGGCCTCAGCGCTTGAGTAGTTGGCCAAGCCCCGGGCAAACTCTTGTCCATCAGGACCTTTGATGCTCACCACCTCACCTCGGTTGAAGTCACCTTCCACCAAGATCATGCCAATGGGCAAGAGGCTCGTGCCTTGAGCAAACACCTTCTCATGCGCTCCCGCATCAAGGACCAATGCACCTTTGAGTTGCAAATGGTCCGCCATCCATTGCTTTCTGGCTTGTTGCTTCAAAGTGCTCGCCCAAAGCAAAGTGCCCAAGGACTCCCCTTTGGCCAATCTCAAAAGCGCATTGGGCTCACGTCCCCAAGCGATCACAGTGGAGGCACCTGAGCCCGCAGCTCTCTTGGCTGCCAGCACTTTGGTGATCATCCCGCCCTTGCCAATGCTCGAACCCGCTCCTCCAGCCATGCTCTCCAAAGTCGGATCCATGGAACTGGCCAGCTCAATGAACTGGGCTTGGGGGTTGCTTCTGGGATCGGCTGAGAAAAGTCCTTTTTGATCGGTCAAGATGATGAGCGCATCAGCTTCGACCAAATTGGCCACCAACGCACCCAAGGTGTCGTTGTCGCCGAATTTGATTTCGTCGTTGACAACCGTGTCGTTTTCATTGATGACGGGCAAAACGCCATGCTTTAAAAGCGTCAAGAGTGTAGATTTGGCGTTGAGGTAACGCTCGCGATCGGCTAAATCGGCATGGGTCAAAAGCACTTGAGCACTCACCAAATTATTCTCTTTGAGCTTGGTCTCATAAATTTGAGCAAGTCCCATTTGCCCCACTGCCGCTGCGGCTTGAAGCTCATGAATGGCTTTGGGTCGAGTGCTCCAACCCAGTCTTTTCATACCCTCGGCAATGGCGCCGCTTGATACCATGATGAGCTCTCTCGCAGGACCCGTGCCCTCACCTTTGATGAGGATCGCCATTTGCCGGCACCACTCACCTATGGCGCCCTCATCCAAACCGCGACCCTCGTTGGTCACCAAGCTCGAACCCACTTTGATCACGATGCGCCTGGCCTCAAGCAACACAGAGTGTGCACGTGCAAGGGAGGCTTCGTCATGAATGAGGCAAAGCTTGGGGAATGAAACAGTGGTGGAGGACATCAATGAACGCGTGAAATGAGAAAATCAAGAATCGCTCGATCCGCTTGCCACCCCGTTTGGAAAGCGCGGATCAACGTCAACAGGTGGCGCCTCAGCAATTTGTTGAGCCTTCAAGTGCTGGAACACCGCTTGAATGAGTGGTTCACAACCCTCGCGAGTGAGAGCTGAGACCTCAAAGACGGGTCCCTTGAACTTGAACGCCTTTAAAAAGTCCTTGACCTTTTGCGCTCTCTCCTCGTTGGGGACCATGTCCATTTTGTTGAGAACCAACCACCTGGGTTTTGCAAAAAGTTCAGGGTCGTATTTTTTAAGCTCAGCCACAATGCCCTTGGCTTGCTTGGCAGGATCTACTGCGTCATCAAAGGGCGCCATGTCCACCAAATGCAACAACAAACGTGTGCGCTGCAAGTGTCTGAGGAATTGGTGTCCCAGTCCTGCGCCATCTGAGGCTCCCTCAATGAGGCCGGGCACATCGGCCACAACAAAACTTTGGCTGGGCCCAACTCTCACCACCCCCAAATTGGGGTGCAAGGTGGTGAAGGGATAATCTGCAATCTTGGGACGTGCGTTGGAGATGGCGGAAATCAAGGTGGACTTGCCCGCATTGGGCATGCCCAAGAGACCGACATCGGCCAAGACCTTGAGCTCCAACTTCACCTCTCTGCGCTCTCCGGGTTGTCCTGGTGTCTTTTGACGAGGCGCACGGTTGATGGAACTCTTGAATCTCATGTTCCCAAATCCGCCCTCGCCTCCTTTGGCAATCAAGATCACCTCACCCGGGGTGAGCAACTCGTGGAGCACCTCACCCGTTTCCAAATCACTGATGATGGTGCCAACCGGCATCTTAAGGGTGATGTCCTCACCCGCAGCTCCGAACATATCAGAGCCCATGCCGTGTTGACCTTTTTTGGCTTCGTGGCGTCTGGAGAACCTGAAGTCCACCAACGTATTCAAAGCTGGATCGGCCACCGCGTAGACGTTTCCACCTCGGCCACCGTCGCCACCATTGGGGCCTCCGAATTCTTTGTACTTCTCGTGACGAAATGAGACACAACCATTGCCCCCATCGCCTGCAGCAATGTCAATGATGGCTTCGTCAACAAATTTCATGATTCGTTCTTTAGGGTCAAGTGTAGGGTCGGATCAAAAGCGATCCTTGTAGGCCCATAAGGGCCATGTTACTCTAAGTGATCAGTCAAGTTTTATTGAAAAAAAACCTCTGGCACTCAGAGCCATAAAGATTAAAGCCCCGACCAGCGGGGCTTTAATCGAGTCAAGCAAGCACTGTTGATTAAACAGGGCTCACATTAACGGTGTGTTTGCTCAAAGCACCTTTGGTGGTGAAGTTAACGTGTCCGTCAACCAGAGCAAACAAAGTGTGATCCTTGCCAATGCCAACATTCACGCCGGGGTGGAACTTGGTTCCACGTTGACGCACAATGATTGCACCCGCAGTGATGAGCTCGCCACCGAAGGCTTTAACACCCAACATCTTTGGCTTGGAGTCTCTTCCGTTTCGCGTTGAGCCGCCGCCTTTTTTCTGTGCCATTTCATCTGCTCCTTGAAATTAAGCCTGGATGGCACCGATTTGCAATTCTGTGAATTGCTGGCGATGTCCTTGGCGTTTTTGATAGTGCTTGCGACGGCGCATTTTGAAAATGCGAACTTTGTCGTGTTTACCGTGAGCCACGACAGTGGCTTTCACAGTTGCGCCGGACACCAAGGGGGTACCAACCTTAAGTGAGGCGCCGTCTCCGACAGCCAACACATGGTCAATCACAATCTCTTGGCCAACGTCCGCAGCAATCTGTTCTACTTTAATTTTTTCGCCAGAAGCAACACGATACTGTTTGCCCCCGGTTTTTATGACCGCGTACATATGAACCTCTTCGAATACGATAGTAATCTTTGAACTCAGAGGACGAATTTCCACTGAGCCAAAAATTATAGCATTTCAAGCCAAAACCCGCCATCTTTAACGATGAGCAACACACAAATGCAGCATTTAGAGGGATATTTTGAATACTTTAGGGTTATTAAAATGTACTCAAATTTGAAATGTGTCTCAAATGTGCCTTTCACGACACCATGCAAGGATAGGGGTTTCGCCCCCCCTGGACGGCAAGGGATTTTCGAAACCAAGGGCTCACTGAGTTCAATTGCGTTCAATTGCGCTCGTGCAAGGGGCCATTTCATTTCAAAAAATGACCTCGAGGGGTGCACTTATAATGTCTTTCAATTTCACCTAAACTAAAAACGCCTTGTCCAACGATCAAATCTCCCAGCCCCTTTATGCCACTTTGGTGGCCTCAGATTTGGAGCAAATGGACCGCGTGATCTCTGCTCGGCTCTCCTCTGATGTGCCGCTTGTGGGTGAAGTCGCCAAATACATCATCTCCGCCGGTGGCAAACGGGTGCGTCCTACCTTGCTGCTGTTGATGTCAGGTGCCATTGCCCACACGGGCGAAGACCGCTTTGAGTTGGCGGCTGTGGTTGAATTCATCCACACCGCCACATTGCTCCACGATGACGTGGTGGATGACTCCACTCTCAGAAGGGGCCGCCCCACTGCAAATGTCTCCTTTGGAAATCCTGCAAGCGTGCTGGTGGGAGACTTTTTATATTCCCGCGCATTTCAAATGATGGTGGACTGCAACAACATGGAAATCATGCGCGTGCTGGCCAACGCCACCAACGTCATCGCTGAGGGTGAAGTGCAACAGCTCATGAATTTGCATGATGCAGACCTATCCATCGAAGGCTATTTAGATGTCATTCAATCAAAGACCGCCAAGCTCTTTGAAGCCAGTGCCAAGCTCCCAGCCATTGTGAAAGGGTGCGATGAGAAACTGATCCAAGCCTGTGCTCAATACGGACTGGCCTTGGGGACCGCTTTTCAAGTCATCGACGATGCCTTGGATTACGAGGGAGAGAGTGATTTGCTGGGCAAAAATTTGGGGGATGATTTGCGAGAAGGCAAAACAACGCTCCCACTCATTTTTGCCATGCAAAGGTGCAACGAACACGACAAGCAAGTCATCAAATCGGCCATTGAGTTGGGTGATGCGCCAGACATCACTCCCATCTTGAACATCATTGTGAACACGGGGGCTATGCAAGCCACCAAGGCCGTGGCCCATGAACAAGCCAAGCTCGCCATTCAAGTCTTGGAACCCCTTCCAAATTCACAGTACAAAGAAGCTTTAACTGAGTTGGCTTCACAACTTTTAATTCGCTCCAATTAAAACAATCTGAATTGGGGCTTAGCTCGACGAGGGAATCTTGACGCGTCCTTCGTTTTCAAAGGTAAAGTTCAAAAAATGAGCGAACCGCGCCACTTAACTTTATCTGCCGTTAACAATGCATGCATAAGATTACGCTTTTGTAATCGACTGAGTTCAACATGGACGAGCTGCGTATTTATTATTCTCACAACCCCATCACTTACACGCTCAATAAACTCATAGCGCAGCAAAATACAAACATACCCAGTCAACAAATTACAGCCAGAGGGATAAAGGTGGAAGGCGCAATCAGCGTCATGGACGATGGGGTTTGGAACATCGAGAGAACCGTTACGTTTTTAAAAACCCTCCTCTCCATTAATCCCCTCCAGAAGCAACTCTTTCACTTGTTCTTGCCCCACACAGGCTATTTGCTGGGTAAGTTGATCAAAATCAGCCGCAAAATTTCTTGCTACTCTTACGTTGAAGAGGGTCAGTACTCCAGCAACAAAACCTTTGAATTTCAAAGTCAAAAAGAGATCGACTGTAATGCACTCTTGGAACTATTAAAAGAAGATAATCACTTAGCCCCACTGGGCATACACGAGGAAGATGTTTTGAGTTTGAATGAGATCAACAACTTCTTTTACGATTGTGAACACCCCAAATACAGAGGGGCATATTCTTTGTCTTCAAATGCTTTCAAGGGCTTCCCCAATGTTAAAAGGTTCAAGATTGATACCCCAACGGAACGAAAAATACACTTTCCCGAGACCATCTTGGTGGCTCTCTCACCCTTGTTTCAACTGTTGAGATCACACCCAGGACATATCAAAGAAATTGAAGCCAATTTGATCCACCTCATTCAAAAATCAAAATGCGCACAACGCTCAAGGAAACTAGTAATAAAAGTGCATCCGCAAGACTTGCTTTGGATAGAAGCCTCAGAATCCTTCAAATCCTTTATTCAATCTTTGAGCAACTTGGGAAAGCAATTCCACGAAATTGAATTTCCAGATGAGGTCGATCACAATGTCGAGCTCGCTTTTTTAGGATTTCAATACTATTTGGTAATAGGACAATCATCTGCTTCTATCTATTTAGAACAGTACGTGTCTTTCGACGATTTTGAGATCATGGACATCTCTACTTAAATAATAACAAACTTTCATTTATTGAAAATAGAATATAAATAGCAAAATAAAAATTATTAAATTCAAATAAGCAATTAATAAACTAAAAATTCTTGCCAAGATTTGAGATCATGAGGTCTGTAATTTTCTAGAACAACCTGCCAATTTATTCCCAGCTCTACCCTGTCAGAAAAAGAATGACACAAACTATTTAATTTACTCTCCAAATCACTTATAGAAGAACAAAAAATCGTATTCAAAATATCAAAATTATGATTGTTCGCTTGAGTTAGAAGCAAGTACTTCAAAAATCGATAGATTCCAATAGCTTTATTTTCAATAGTAGACAGAGTTAAATAAGGGATGCCATTAGCTAATGCCAAAAGGGTCATTTCACCACCACCCCATGGGAACGGATCAACATAGATGGAAAACTCATCTATTGCATATAAGGGATCGATCCAACCCAAGAAATTGCTTCTTTTGTGGTTAAGAATCCTGGAGTCAATTAATTCCAACTCATTTGCATTACCGGTATAGATGTAATTCAAAGAGTCGTTACAAGCAAGAATTCTCAAAACAAATTCCTGATAGGAGGGACTAATTGTCTTTTGTATTCTTGAAATTGATCCGAAATTTTTTGCTAATCTGTGCTTTTCTGGGTAACTTGTATCATTTCGCAAATTTAAATCTAGATCAAGAATAGAAAGTTGCAAATATTCAAAATTATTCTTGATGATGCTATTGTTGTTATCCTCTCTACCTCCAGCAAAACTTGAAAAACGGCCACATATATTTGGGTAATACTTCATTATCAAATACTTTTGATTTATATGATTACAAGTAAGTGATGACCAAAAAGCTAATTCAAATGTTGATCCATAAATGATCACATCAAATCCATACAATTTAGAAATTTCAGCCAAATTTCGACCAACATCCATTGTTGATTCTGACTTTAAAAAGAAAATATTATTAAGTTCAACATCATGAACATGATGAGCAGCAATATGATTTTCCGGGCCGAAAGCATAAACAATAAATAAATTAAATTTGATATCAGAATTCTTTTTCAAGAATTTCAAGCTTCGAGCAAATTGAGTCTCATGAGCTAAGCCGCTAAATTGATCATAAACAATTGCTACATTTTTAGTTTCAGAGTTCTTAGAATGAGAAACACTAGGAATATTTTTTTTGAAAAAATTAGTAATTTTTTTTCTTCTATCAAAAGTTATTTTTTGCCATTTATCCCACATAGCCATACTCTCATTTTTACGGACAAATTCCTGGTAAAAAAGAGCATCTAAGTTCGCAGCTAATTCAAAGTTTTCTTTGTTAACCGCATCTGTCCATAAGTTAAAAAAGTCAAGATAAGAAGGATTGTCCAATACAAATTGCTCTGACATATTTAATTTTTAATATTTATAGATTGTTGGTTTGAAAATATATATTTATTCATTTCAACTGAAGTCTAGATAAAGCTAATATTTGGCCTAACACCAACTCTAACTGTTAAACTACCCAAAAATTGATCAGGGACCTCAACAAATGATAGGTCATTATTGTTAAATATCTTATCTACATAATCAATCATTAATGAGCTCTTATGCGCGAATAATATGTCAGTAAAATCGCGATTAACTGCAACCAACGGCACAAAATCTGCAATCTTGCAGAATTTTAAAGCCGCCTCTAAAACTCCTAAATTTTGATTAACTCCAGCCTTCGAATGGCAACAATCATTTAATTGAAAACATCCGTATTCTGGATCAAGAAGTGGTTTATAAAACATCAAATCATCTAAAACTTTTTCATAGGAATGATTTGCATCTACATAAATCAATTGAAAATTTGTAACTTTCTTTTTTTGCAATTCTCTAATTGCTTCTAAAGTTTGCATTTTTATTATTTCAACATTATTGAAGTTAATAAAATTTGCACAAGCTTCCTCATAAAGTCGATCGAAAGTTAGTTGAGACTTTAAAGACCCGCCGTAGTAAAAAGCATACTTATCTGGCTCATCGACCCAACCACGATGACTGTTAATAGACTCATATTCTAATGTGGCATCACAAGACCATGAATCGATTAAATACATCATTTTGGGACTTAAAAATTCATAAATTGCTAATGCATTTTCACCCTTCAATACTCCCAACTCAGCCACAACAGGAGAAATATCAAAATCTTTATAAATAGTAGAAAGAATTTGATATATAAGCTTTAGATCTGCATCAATAATTTTCATTTTTCAACTCTTTTTAAATTCGCTAATTGCAATTACTGAACTAGACATTTCACGAAGTTGAAAGTACAACTTACCTTTTCTAACATTTCTGAATGACTTGCAAACTTCAAAATTACGACTCCCATCTTCTCCTTATGGGGTTGATTTATATGATATCCACTAGCAAAAGACTCAATTTGTAAAATAAGATTATTTTCTAATTCTTTAGCAATCTCTAAACCGTGGTAAATACCTGCATTGTCTGAAAAAATACAGTGTCTACTTACAAAATGTGAAATTACTTGATCTCTATTTAAATTAAATTCAATACCCATCGACTGCCGTATAAACTGTTGCGGATGGTTTAAACCTGTAACAGCTTGCACCACTGAACTGTATAAATCACCTGAACAACGTCTTGTGAACTCAAGTATTTTGTAATCACCGTTTCCATATAAAAATTGACAATGTAAAACGCCATTTTTTAATTTCAAGAATTTTGCAAATTTTTCGGTTTGAAATTGAAGATCTTGTAAGACATCGATAGGCACTGAAGCCAAACTAGTAGAAGCGCTGACAAGATATGGATTTGGGTAACAATACTCATTGTCTGCATATTGAAATACCACTCGACCATCTACTATTATGGTTGAGTAACTGTGAAGACTTCCTTCAAAATATTCTTCAACAATTGCAAATTTTTCTTTTGAAACATCTCTGATTGCAATTAACGCTGGTTTTAACTCTGTTGGTTGATTAACCTTTACAATTCCCTTTCCCCCAGTCAGATCTACCGGTTTTACCATTAACGGTAAGTTCAACTGCAAGTTATCTAACTCCAAATGTTTGCTTATATCTACTACTCTAAAATTTGTAGTTGGCAAACCTAAATTAGAAGCTATGGGCTTGAAAAGGTGTTTATGGTGGATTGCAAAGGCAGTTTCCAAGGAATCAAAGCCAGATAAATTTAATTTTTCAGCAACATAACAAGCACTCAGATAG
Source organism: uncultured Burkholderiales bacterium (assembly GCA_903831655.1). Taxonomy (GTDB): domain Bacteria; phylum Pseudomonadota; class Gammaproteobacteria; order Burkholderiales; family Burkholderiaceae_C; genus Limnohabitans. The sequence goes on along the minus strand of CAIKYO010000156.1, from coordinate 756 downwards.
GAATAATCATTTGCCCCAGCACAGATAAAGTCGCATTTACTTCTTTTTGCAACACTTAACATTTCATCAAAGTTAGAGAAGTCTCCGTGGAAGTATTTATCAGAAAAAAGATGTCCAATTTGCTCAGGTCTATTTCCAGTGGTCGAAATACTAAGACCAAGTGCTTTGGCAGCTTTTATGAGTGGAATTTCACTGTGGCTACCTCCTAAAATTAAAATTGACTTTTCCATATTCAAATTTAAATGAACAAATCGTAATCATCAACAGGCAACGGAAAGCCTCCACTAAGCCATTTTTCAATTGCCATATTAGATTCATGCCGAATACAGTGCATAGTACAATCTCGCGATGGGTCCAGAAGGCTTAATGTTTTTTTTCTTTGCTCACCAAGCCATATTTCAACGAATGATTGCGAATTTATATCCCCGATTCTCTTACTTTCTTGTCCACGAAAATATGGACAGGTATATACCCCTGAAGGTGTAATCAAGGTTCTTAATTGGTTAACTGCACATCTTTTGTAGCTTTTCGGCTCTGCATTTGATTAAGCATACATTGATGCAGAAAGCTTAGAAGCCTCCAGAATTTTAAAGCTCTTAGTTTCGAGATCCTTTGTTTTTTCGATTTGTTCATCGATAATTTTTGTTATCTCTTTTGGTTGAATGATTGCAAAATGATTAACATCATACATCGGCTTAATCTCAAAATAATCACAACCAATCTCACGAGCAATTTTTGCTGCTTGATAAATTTCAT
>CAIKYO010000155.1 GCA_903831655.1 uncultured Burkholderiales bacterium | reverse complement strand
TGATTCTTTCAGAGAATAGCATCGATCACGCACTCATGGCTTTGGCATGTATATATGTCGGCATTCCTTACTGTCCAGCCTCCCCTGCTTACTCAACAGTCAGCCAAGACTTTGAAAAGCTACACCACATCATCAAAACCTTAACCCCTGGGTTGGTCTTTGCGTTTGATGGTGAAAAATATGAAAAAGCTATCTTGAAGGCCGTGAGTCCAGAAACAGAGGTTGTGATCAGCAAAGGTTCAATCAATAGGCCCTTCACCGAATTCTCTCAGCTCCTTGAAACAACTGCGAGTTCAGAGGTTGATCAAGCACAGCAAAACACGGGGCCTCAAAGCATTGTTAAATTTTTGTTCACCTCAGGATCCACGAAACACCCCAAAGCAGTCATAAACACGCAAAAATTGTGGTGTGCGAACCAGCAGCAAATGGCCCAATCAATGCCGGTTCTTGCGAATGAGCCATTGACACTTGTGGATTGGTTGCCTTGGAATCACACCTTCGGTGGCAATCACAATTTCGGCATGATTTTGTACAACGGTGGAACCTTGTACATTGATGATGGGAAACCCACGCCAGCGTTGATTCATGAAACGCTCAGGAATTTGAGAGAAATTTCTCCCACAGTTTACTTCAATGTTCCATCTGGCTTTGAATCAATCGCCAACAACATGAAAACGGATGATCTTCTTAGGAGAACACTACTTGCCAAGGTGAAAATGTTTTTCTTCGCCGGTGCGTCTCTCGCTCAACCGATTTGGGACAGTCTTTTTGAATCTGCAGAAAAAGAAGTTGGTGAACGAATTGTCATGGGAACTGGCTTAGGAATGACTGAATCAGGACCATTTGCAATCTTTATAACCAACCCTGACGTTCGCGAAGGTGATCTGGGTGTACCCACTGCAGGGATGACTCTGAAGCTTGTGCCAAGCGGTGATAAGACTGAGGTCAGGTATAAAGGACCCAACATTACAGAGGGTTACTGGAGATCGCCTGAGGAGACCAAAGAGGCTTTTGATGAAGAAGGATTTTTCTGCACTGGCGATGCGGTCAAATGGATTGACGAGAGTAATCCGCATTTAGGCCTCAAATTTGATGGTAGAACTGCAGAAGATTTCAAACTCTCAACAGGAACTTTTGTCAGCGTTGGGCCATTGAAAGCCAAGATCATCAATCTTGGAGCTCCCTATGTGCAAGATGCAGTCATCACAGGCTTGAACCAAAAAGAGGTTGGAGCCATGATTTTTACGAATAATAAAATTAGATCGCTTGCCAATGCTGATGCGAATGTACCCTTGAGCGATATATACACTCGACCAGAGGTTGTCACCTTTTTCCAAAATGTAATTAATCAGTTGGGAGAGCAAGCGACTGGAAGTGCCACCAAAATTGCAAGAGCCATTCTTCTCGAGGAACCAGCATCAATTGACAAAGGTGAAATCACAGACAAAGGTTCAATCAATCAAAGAGCCGTGTTAAAACATCGTGATGCTCTGGTCAAAGCTCTCCATTCAGACGCTGTGCCCAACATCTTTAAACCTTCAGGACACTAAAGCATGCAATTTGATCAAACCACTGCAATTGTGACAGGAGCTGCGTCAGGTCTTGGTGAGGCAACTGCAGTTATGCTGGCAAACTTTGGTGCCAAAGTAGCTCTTTTGGACGTCAACCACAAACTGGCACAAACTGTGAACGCGAGAATCAATGAAGAAATTGGTAAAAATATCTCGAAAGCTATTGCCTGTGACATCACCAACACCGAAAGCGTTGAGGCAGCATTGCGCGAGGTTACGCAAACCTTAGGCCCCGCACGAATTTTAATGAACATAGCTGGAATTGGCAGCGCCAAGCGCGTGGTCTCAAAGGATGGTCAAGCAGCCCCGCTTGAGGACTTTAGCCGAGTCATTCAAATCAATTTGGTAGGAACATACAACATCATTCGGCTGTTCGCTGCAGAGTGCGCGAAACTCGAACCTCATGACGACCTGGAAAGAGGTGTGATCGTCATGACCGCTTCAGCTGCAGCCTTTGAAGGTCAGGTAGGTCAGCAGGCCTACAGTGCGAGCAAAGGTGGAATTGTGAGCATGACGCTACCGATGGCCAGAGATTTGGCTCAACATGGCATAAGAGTCTGTACCATAGCACCGGGTCTATTTGCCACACCGCTCATGAAAGAGTTACCCCAAGCTGTGCAAACATCATTGGCTGAGTCAATCCCTTTTCCAAAAAGATTGGGAGACCCAAAAGAGTTTGCAAGCCTTGCTTGCCACATTGTCAGTAATCGCCATCTCAATGGCGAAGTTATACGTTTAGATGGTGCACTGCGCATGGCACCCAGATAATTTTATTCAACAACACTTAGGAGACATGAAAATGAAATTCAAACTCAAACTCGTTACCGCATTGGTATCAACTTTGATCGCCTCGCATGCCTTTGCTGATATCAACATTGGGGTCAGTCTTGCCCTCACTGGACCTGGATCTGGCCTTGGCATTCCAATGCAAAATCAATTCAAATTGTTCCCCAAAACCATTGCTGGAGAAAAAGTCAATTTGATTGTTATGGATGACGCCACTGATCCAGGTAAGGGAGCGGCAAATGCAAGACGATTTGTTACAGACGACAAAGTTGATGTCATCATTGGTTCTTGTATTACGACAGTTGCCGCTGCGATGGCGGACGTAGCAGCTGAGGCGGAAACAGTTCAATTGGCTGGTTCACCTGTTGGACTTCCTCCAGGCAAAGATAAATGGCTTTTCAGACTTCCTCAGTCCAACACGGTCATGGGATATGCTGTTGTTGAACATCTTAAAAAACAAAACGTTAAAACCATTGGATTCTTGGGCTATTCAGATGCTTATGGAGAACAATGGCTTAATGAAATTAGCCCAATGCTTGAAAAAGCAGGCATCAAATTGGTTGATGTTGAGCGTTTTGCGAGAACCGACACAAGTGTGACACCTCAAGCTTTGAAACTCAACATGGCCAATCCAGATGCGATTTTGGTCGTAGCCTCTGGCAGTGGCGCGGCAATGCCACAATTGGCTTTGAGTGAGCGTGGATACAAAGGAAAAATCTACCAAACTCACGCTGCAGCAACGCAAGACTTGATGAGAGTGGGCGGCAAAGCAGTTGAAGGAACTTTTGTGGTCTCTGGACCTGCCGTGATTGCGGAACAACTTCCCGACTCACACCCCTCAAAGAAAGTTGCCGTTGCCTTTGTTCAACAGTACGAAAAAGCAATGGGCCCTGGAACACGCAATCAATTCGCAGGCCATGCATACGATGCACAAATCGCACTTGAGAAAGCCATTCCAATGGCGCTCAAAAAAGGCAAACCTGGCACGCCTGAGTTTAGAAATGCTTTGCGGGTTAGCTTTGAGACCATGGGAAGAACAATCTTCT
>CAIKYO010000154.1 GCA_903831655.1 uncultured Burkholderiales bacterium | reverse complement strand
GGGGTGCCATCAAATTGAATTTTTTGAGTAACGAACCCAGGATACATGCTTTCCCAATTGGTACACCAAATAAAAAAGGGGCGTAAGCCCCTTTGCATTGTGAGTAAAAGAAGGTTTATTTAATTTTGCTGGCAGCAATTGAAGCAATACAGTCTTTGATACTGTAGTTCTGATATTTGCCAAAGTTCTCTTTGCGAATGGATTGGGCGCACTCAGTGAGTGAATTGCGTAAATTGATTTTTGGGATGCTGGACATGGGTTTCTCCTTGTTTTTAGATCTATTTTTTGTTTAGGGCTCAAATTCTGGTCTTGCAATGACTCCAGAAAACCAGCCCAAAGACCATTCTAAATAGTTTTTTGCAAATGAAAAGCCTATAAAATCAAGGCTATTCACAATCCATTGCTCTTGATTGCTATAAAGGCTTAAATCCCCTGATATGACCAAAGTAATTCCTGTAATTCTCTGCGGTGGATCCGGCACCAGACTGTGGCCTTTGTCGCGCTCCGGCTTTCCGAAGCAGTTTTTGGTTCTATCTGGCGATGATTCGAGCAAGAGCCTCTTTCAGCAGGCAATTGAGCGCATCAACTCCATTGCTAGTGCGCAGATATCATTGGGTAACACGCTGATTGTCACCAATGAAGAGCACCGTTTTTTAGCACTAGATCAGCTACGTGAACTTCCTCATATCGAAGCCACTTTATTGTTAGAGCCTGTTGGGCGTAATACAGCCCCCGCTCTCACCTTAGCCGCCTTTGAAGCTAAGGATGATCCCATTTTGGTGATTACACCCGCTGATCAAACTGTTAAAAATACTGCAGCCTTTACAAAAGCCTTGCAAGATTGCATCGCGGTAGTCGATGCCGATAAAGCCAAACAAACCATTGCGATTTTGGGTATTACCCCGACTTCCCCTGAGACGGGTTATGGCTATATTCGGCGAGATGCAGCCAAGGGCGCCCATCAAGAATACGCTGTGCAAAAGTTTGTTGAAAAGCCAGATGCTAAAACAGCCCAAAGCTATTTAGAGGATGGCCACTATCTTTGGAATAGCGGCATGTTTGTTCTGCGGGCCAGCACTTGGTTAGCTGCCATTCAGGAATTTCGACCCGATATCTTTGGTGCCACTGAAACCGCATGGGTTGCCAGAACAACGGATCACACAGATCAAGCTACTTTTGTGCGACCTGATAAAGAAATCTTCAGCACCATCCCCAGTGAATCGATTGACTATGCCGTCATCGAAAAGTGCCCTGGCAGCAAATATGCTGTGAAGATGGTTGAGCTCGATGCAGGATGGAGTGATCTAGGCGCTTGGGATGCGGTTTGGCAAGTGGGGATCCAAGATGAACAAGGTAATGTCACCGCAGGCGATACTTTATTAAGTAATACCAAGAACTCGTTGATTCATTCGAGTAACCGTTTAATTAGTGCGGTTGGTGTTGAGAACCTCATCATCGTCGAGACGGCCGATGCCGTATTGGTGGCGGATCGTAAAAACAGTCAAGACGTCAAACACATCGTTAACCAATTAGAAACCCAGCAACGAACTGAGAAAAATTTGCATCGCAAAGTCTCCCGTCCTTGGGGTTGGTATGACAGCGTAGATGAAGGTGAGCGTTTTAAGGTCAAGCGCATTCAGGTCAAGCCTGGAGCGAGCTTATCGCTGCAAATGCACCATCACCGTGCTGAGCACTGGATTGTGGTGAAGGGTGTAGCGGAAATTACTAATGGTGATCAAGTAATCACCCTCACTGAAAATCAAAGTACTTATATTCCTCAAGGTCAAACCCACCGCCTGGCAAACCCTGGAACAACCTCTTTAGAAATCATTGAAGTGCAATCCGGTAGCTATTTGGGTGAGGATGATATTGTGCGCTTTGAAGATACCTATGGTCGCAGTTGAACGACAAATAAAAACAATATGACAAATAAACAAAAAGTCGCCCTCATCACCGGCATCACTGGCCAAGATGGCTCCTACCTGGCCGAGTTCTTATTGGAGAAGGGTTACCAGGTTCACGGTATTAAACGCCGTGCCTCCTCCTTTAATACCGATCGTATTGATCATTTGTATCAAGACCCGCATGTTAATCACCGTGATTTGATTTTGCATTATGGTGATTTAACCGATACCAGTAATTTAGTCAGAATCATTCAAGAGTGTCAGCCCGATGAGATTTATAACTTAGGAGCTCAATCTCATGTAGCCGTTTCTTTTGAGTCTCCAGAGTACACCGCCGATGTAGATGCAATGGGCCCCTTGAGAATGTTAGAGGCGATCCGCATCTTAGGTCTTGAGAAAAAAACACGCTTTTATCAAGCGTCGACCTCAGAGCTCTATGGTTTAGTACAAGAAATCCCTCAAAAGGAAACTACTCCGTTCTACCCCAGAAGTCCTTATGCCGTAGCCAAGATGTATGCCTACTGGATCACGGTGAACTACCGTGAAGCCTATGGCATTTATGCCTGCAATGGCATCCTCTTTAATCACGAGTCAAAACGCCGTGGTGAGACTTTCGTGACCAGAAAAGTTACCAGAGGATTAGCCAATATCGCTCAAGGCCTAGAGAAATGCCTTTACATGGGTAATATCGATGCTCTGCGTGACTGGGGTCATGCTAAAGACTATGTGCGCATGCAATGGTTGATGTTGCAACAAGACAAACCAGAAGACTTTGTCATTGCTACTGGCGTCCAATTTACAGTGCGTGAATTTATCACCCGCAGCGCTAAAGAGCTAGGCATCACCCTCCGCTTTGAAGGGCAAGCTGAGAATGAAAAAGCGATCGTAGCAGCAATAGAGGGTGATAAAGCCCCAGCC
>CAIKYO010000153.1 GCA_903831655.1 uncultured Burkholderiales bacterium | reverse complement strand
TCATGCTTTGTGAGCAGCCTCGTTTAGATCTTTTGTCTGAATCTGACTAAAGGGGTTGTAAGCTGTGATAAAAACCGCCGAATCAGTGCCCGTGTTTACATATAGGTTTGCAAGATTTTCAGAATAAAAGCCTATATAGCGAAAACTCGCTTGAACCTTGTCCAGATCTGTAATTTGCACCGCAGTAAGCAGCAATTAACTCTGCGGTAATAGCTGTAGGGAAACTAACAGAGTAATATGTTCAGACATAAAAAACCTCCTAAGGGGAGGTTGACGCAAGATCCTTTGATTGTCCCTTCACTGGACTACATCCGCTTTTACGAACCACCTTACCGGACTTGGGCAGGTTGGATAGGGCGGCAACCCTTTTTAAAATGTGAACAAATCATAGCATTCTTATAGGGGAGCTCGTTCCACATTTCGTGAAAAGAAATGAATTGAAGATCAGTACATGAGCTAACAGTCTGATTTAGTCGACTTCATCCCTAGAAATTAATAAAAATCCAATTTTTTTCATTTTTATCATGTATCCTTATAGGTAAGGAATTAATGCTTTTTATTGCGCGATAGAAATCCCGTAATTGAACGAAATACTTTGAACCCATTTATTAAAAATTTGATTCTGTTTAAACGGTTAGGCTTGAGTTCGATTCCTCATCCCGGAGTAGAGTATTCTGAGGCTATCGAAGCTGGCTATCAAATGAAGGATGAGATGTTAGTTCTCGATATGCTAGCCCCACTGGTTGTTTATGCCCTGCGGCGAGGGTCAGTGAATTGTTCGTCCAAGCACTCCTTGAATCCTAAAGAACATCACCTCAGGCTGAAGAATTGTCAAACACTTTATGGAGTGGAAAGCACCGCGCTTGCGCCAGGGTACTCAAAGAATCTCCAGCCAGAAGGAGAACTACCTTGAACACTAAACAAATTAGGGGTTATGAAGACCTTTCTACAGTCCCTTTAGATTCGCACTACAGGACAGGCGAAAGAGACCCGGTGTCTGGTTTTTATAAGCCTTGCTTAGATGCGTCAGTCACATACGATCGAGCTGTCGGTTATTTCAGATCAAGCATCTTCGCAGTGATTGGTCAGCCGTTTTTAGATTTTGCTCGGCGAGGAGGCAAGGCTAGATTCATTTGTTCTCCATCCATTACAGAAGAAGATGCCAAAGCTATTGAATCAGGTTATCTTCAAAGAGAGGAAGCAATTGAGCGAGCGATAACCAGAGACGTTGATGAACTTTTGTCAGACCCGGTCTCCGACCACCGAGCCAAGCTATTAGCCACCTTTATTAAATTCGGAACACTCGATATCAAAGTCGCGATCCGCAGCGGTGGAAACGGCATCTATCACGAAAAAATCGGTATCTTCTCGGACGGAAATGGTCACCATGTAAGCTTTTTAGGGTCAGCCAACGAGACTTGGAGTGCCTGGCATGCTGAAGGCAACCACGAATCGATAGAAGTTTTTAGAAGCTGGCTGAGCACGGACGAAATCCGAGTTCAGTCTCATCGAAAGATTTTCGATTTATTGTGGAAAGGCGAAACGCTTGGTGTAGATACGATTGAATTTCCTGAAGCCCAAAGGCGCAAAATATTATCAGTCGCAGCACCCGGCTTAGATGACCCAACCGTGGATATGCCACGGCCTATGAACTCCGGGCGCAGAAGGCTAATGCCACATCAGGCTAAAGCCCTTGAACTATGGGAAAAAGCAGGTCGACGCGGAGTCTTCGAGCATGCGACAGGTAGCGGAAAAACATTCACCGCAATCGAGGCAATAAAAAAGCATCTGATAGCAGGCGAGCCTGCACTTGTTCTTGTGCCAAGCCAATTGCTGCATGAGCAATGGAAACGAGAAATACTTGAGGAGATTCCGGACGCATCAGTTCTGATGGCTGGAAGTGGACATATCAAGTGGAAGGATCGCGGACGGCTGCGCTCGCAAACGAGCCCAGGGCTTGGAATGAACAGAGTAGTAATCGCCACGATGCAGACAGCCTCTACCGACGCATTCATTAATGGACTGTACCAAGGTGATCACCTATTAATTGTTGCAGATGAAATCCACCAGATAGGTAGCCCAAAAAATTCCATCGCGCTAACTATACAATCTGGCGCCAGCTTGGGTTTGTCGGCAACGCCTATACGTTACGGAGACCCAGAGGGTACGCAGCGAATATTTACCCGCTTTGGCTCGGTAATACCTCCTGCGATTACTTTACAGGATGCGATTGCAGCTGGAAGACTTGTTAACTACGAGTATTTTCCGCACGCTGTTAACCTAAGTGATGAGGAATCTGAACTCTGGAAAAAACTCACTAAGCAAATCAGTTTCGAGTTGGCGAAATCCAAGAAAAAGGACAACAGCACGGGGCTGTCCGATAAAGCCAAAATGCTGCTTATTCAGCGCTCGCGAATTGCAAAAAAGGCAAGGGTAAAAACAGGCCTTGCCACAAATGTGATTAAAAAGGAATTCACCGAGGGACAAAGTTGGCTGGTATATTGCGAAGACTCGGACCAGCTAGATGAAATGCTTCTCAAGCTTCGCGCCGAGGGGTTACGTCCACTTGAATATCATTCAAATATGTCTGGCGAAAAAGCAGATGCACTTAATTGGTTCAAGAAATTCGGTGGTGTACTGGTATCGATAAAGTGCTTAGACGAAGGAGTTGATATACCTGCGGTCAGTCACGCTTTCATTTTGGCGTCAAGTCAAAACCCTAGGCAATTCATTCAACGACGTGGTCGGGTGCTGCGCAAGTCTGCTGAAAAAAACTTGGCGGTTATTCATGATGCGATCGTAGTACCGATCGATCCTGAGAGCGAAAGTGAACAGATATCACTTTTGAAAGCAGAATTGATTAGAGCGTTGGAGTTTGCCAACTCAGCATTAAACAAAGGAGCCGGAGCAGACCTTCGGCGAATCGCGCTAGAAATGGGCATTGACCCCTCACCCGACGGCGAAGCTGCCATTGAAGAAGACCAGGAGGAATAATGACTAACGACAATGATATGGCTCTTGCGGCCTTGCTAAAAGCTGCGGAGATGGATGCATCTTTGCCAACTGAATTGCTTCGCAAATCGTTTGCTATACAGCGCAGGCATCAATTTGACCGCGATGAGACTCGTGAAGTCTCCTTGCAGGAGTTGAAAAATCTGCTTGATGCAATGGTCGAAGAAGAGGAACAAAAATGATTTTGCATACCCTCACCGCAACGAACTTCATGCCTTATAGGGGCAAGATGTCATTAACGTTTCCGACCGATGCCGACAAAAATGTAATGTTGGTCTTCGGCGACAACATGCGTGGAAAAACCAGCCTACTTAACGCATTGCGTTGGGTTTTCTATGGAAAAGCGATCGGTCGGCACTCTCGCGAGATTGCGCTCTTTGATCTTGTCAATTCAGAAGCGACCATGGAGGGGGACTGGTCCATGGAAGTGGTCGTCACCTTTGAAGCCGATGGTCACCGTTATGAGATGCGACGAACCGCCAATAGACGCGCCTTGGTCTCTACGCCTACCCGTTCAGAGGATCTAGTCATGGATCGAGGTATGCGCAAAGACGATATTCCCTTGGGTGATCACTTGATCGACGCTGAGATAAATCGATTCGCTCCTGAGCAAACATCACGGTTTTTTCTTTTTGATGGCGAATTATTGGACGAATACGAGCAACTGCTTATAGACGGGAGTGAGCAAAGCAAGGCGATCAAAGAGGCGATCGAACAAGTATTGGGAGTACCAACACTTATTCGAGGACGGGACGATGCTCAAACAATTTTGAAAGCGGCCCAAAAGCAGCAGACAGCAGATCTTCAGAAAATGGGGGGGTTTGAGTCCCAAGCGGAGAAGCAGAGGCACTACCAGACGCAAATCGATTCAATTGAAAAAGACATTAAAGATCAACATGAACGTTTAAAAAAGGTCAATACAGATCGCGAAGAACTTGACGACGATCTAGCAAAAGTTGAAGCTTTATATCAAGCAAAGCAAAAGCTTGATGATGCTATTTCAAACAGGGATAAGGCTGCCAAACGACAGGATGAATTACAGCAACAGCGGATAGGACTTGTCAGAGACTCCTGGAGGGAAGTGATTCGACCCCTTCTGACTCTTAAGCGCGAACACATTCAGGACGAGCATTCGAAGTTCACATCTCAAATGCTTGCCCGTGACAAAGTAGAGACCAAGATTGCACAGCTACAAGAGGCCGTTAAATCGGAAACATGCCAGTCGTGCGGTCAGCAGTTACATGAAAAGGAACGTGTAGCAGCAGGGGAAGAACTCGGGAAACTTCAAGCCGAACTCTTGGGATTCAAGGTTGATATTGCCTTGTTCTCCAAATTGTCTAGCGATATGCAATCTTTAGACAAATTATTGAAACCAACAGATGCACGTCAAATTTCCTTCATAGATAACGAAGTAAACCGTCTTAGCGTCGAATTGACAAAACTTGACAATCAAATTGAGGAACTCAACGAGTTAATCAAAGGTCAAGACACGGCTGAAATAGCACGCAAACGATTTATGCGTGACGGTCTGATTAAAGAAGCTGCACGAATTACTGGGGAGATCGCATCCAGTCAAGAAAAACTCACTGGATTCCAACGCGAGTTAGCAATGATCTCAAAAATACTCGAGGCACTTCCTAAAGCGCGGGCTGCAAAAAGTTCACGCTTGGTCAAAATTGCATCCGCATTGGAGAAGGTATATACCAAGAGCATTGATCAACTGCGCGACGATCTCAAGGCAACAGTAGAAGTTTTGGCCAGCCAGGCGTTTCGCAGACTCACTACCCAAAGCCAATATTCAGGACTACGTATCAATAGTAACTATGGCTTGATAATATTAGACGAACGCGGCCAAGAGGTTCCGGTCCGAAGTGCTGGTGCAGAGCAGATTGTTGCTCTGTCGCTCATTGATGGTTTAGCTCATGCGGGTCGGTCAGCTGGACCGGTGGTCATGGACACCCCTTTCGGCCGTTTAGACAAGAAGCATCGAGCAAACATACTTGCCTATTTACCCACCACCACATCTCAACTCGTTATGTTTGTTCACGAAGGAGAAGTGGATAGAGCGAGTGACCTTGCTCAACTCAAATCAAAAGTTGGCTGTGTTTACGAAATCAAGGAAGTGAGCCTAAGGCACTCTCGCATCGAAAGGATCAACCAATGAGCGAACTTACTACAAATCCCACGGCGACTCCAAATGAACGCTCCCAAGTGCGACTGAGCAATAAATGCCACTCGATCCTTACTCAAATGAAGGAAGACGGCTACCTGGCGGAGATGACGGATGGGTATCGTCTGGGGATCGCATTAGCGCTCTCGATGGGAGCACAACCCGACGAATTATCTTCAGAGAACCGAAACTTTATCGCTGTTTCAACACTAGATCCAACCGGGGAGATCGCTGCTGCCATTCGAGTGCTAGTAAATCTAGAAGGGCAAAGTGTGTATGGCTACGCGGAACGCTTGGCAGACTGGGGAATCAAGGAGATGCAAACTCGATTCAAAGGAGGATTCCTCGACGTCGCATCTCTAATGAACACAGCTGCAGAAATGGCGTCTTGAACCAATGAGGCCAATTCGCGCATTTTTGTTCTCCCAAGGTGAGAATGGCCAATGGAGTTGCCAAGTTTTTAGAGACTTTGAGCCGCTCACTGAAGCAGTGATCGCAGCGAATTGCGAAAAGCAGTATCCCGTCGGTGTGCATGTTGGATTCGAGCGACCCGATACAGAGTCTGTTGCTGAATTGCTCTCTAAACAGGAAGGACTCGTCTATTTATCAAGCGGGGCTGTTGGAACAATGCCCCTGCCAGTTAAAGCAAGTGCCGTATCAATAGGTGCTGTTGGGGAGTGCACTTTTCACGCTGCCATCGATGGCTTCGGATACCAATTAGAAATTAGTGATGATGCGCCAACAAATTCTCTAATGATGGAACCTAAAAAGCC
>CAIKYO010000152.1 GCA_903831655.1 uncultured Burkholderiales bacterium | reverse complement strand
CTGTTCTTTTTAAGGGCAAAATTCCTGCCTTTAAGGGTATGCGTGTTTGCGTACTAATTCATCATTCAATGGAGTTGGCATGAAATTAAAAAGTAATTTGTCTTTGGGTTTGGTCGCAGTTGCATGTGCATTGACGGCTCAAGTGGCTTTGGCACAAAAGGCAGGCGATAATTTTGTCTACGGAGGCATGGCTTTTTCTAAAACCAGCTCCAGTTTGGGTCCGGTATCTGATAGCCAAGCCGCATTTTCTCCATTTACGACAGGCACAACTGCAACGATCGAGAACTTTTCTACTGCGATCATCTCTGCCGTTCACATGTACACCGACAACTTCGGTGTTGAGTTGACGCTTGGCATTCCTCCCAAATTGAAGGCAGACATCACAGCTCCCAGTGTGGCGCCTCTGGGCTTGGTCTCCACTCCAATGAACTCAGCCATCACACAAACGGCTTTGTTCCCATCTGTGGTGGGCATGTACATGTTCAAAACACCGGGTGAAAAAATTAGACCTTATGTCGGCTTTGGCGTTAACTACACCACATATTCCAGTATTTCTCCAAACACGAGTTTCAACACAGTCGCTGCTTTTGCCGGAAATGGAGTTTCATTGTCCTCATCTTGGAATCCTGTGTATAAATTCGGTGCAATCTATAACATCGATGACCGCTGGTCTATCAACGCAGGCCTGGCCTACGTTCCCCTGTCAACCAACGTGACTTTGCAAGCCAACTCTGCAATCACACCCCATAACTTGCCCAATACCGCAACGGCCAAGCTCACCATCAATCCAACTGATTTCACGCTTAAAGTTGGTTATAAGTTCTGATTTAACTCTAACTCTTATCTAAAAGCTCCTATCTCAGGAGCTTTTATTTTGTTTAAACGGTTTTGATAACTTTGCCGATCTAGGGTATACCCTTTGCGTTTGAGGTCGTGAAAATGACGAGAATGTAATCCATTTCTTTTTTCATGGATCTGACGTGCGAAATCTCTTTTGGGTGATTTTATTTGTGGTGTTCTTGGGGCAGGGCAATTTGGTGAGTGGTGAAGAAAATCACCAGCACAGTGATGATTGCAAAACCAAACCACTTGAGGACGACAAAAATGTGTGTGAGGCGATCGCTAACCTAGACAGCAACAAGTGTGAGAAGGTCAAAAATTATGAGAAAAGAGTCTATTGCATTCAAGTGGTTGCCCGAACCAGTCAACGAATGTTTTTGACCAATCAAGCGAAAAAAGCACCCGAGTGAAGTTTCGATGAGCCTTTTGAATGAAATGCTTCTTCGAAATTGCCAAATTTGCAATTTCAAAAACCAGTATCTCTTTTTGTGAACCCAAGAGGTATTCTGTCAAAGTGATCTTGATTTGATGGATTTAACCCACCCAAAGGGCCGAAGGTGGTGTCTGACGGTTCAACAAATTCAACAAAACTAGATCAAGCCCTTTAGTAGCTCAATTGCGCGGTAGAGCGAAGCTCTTCGGCCGTAGTGCTGGGAAAACCGAAATACTCAAGATAAGCTGGGATTTGTTCCAAGAGCATATCCGAGCCCACTTGAACCCTGCAGCCTCTAGCTTTCGCCGCACTTAGGAATGCAGTCATCTCTGTTTTCATGACCACTTCACCGACGAAGGCTTCAGGATCGATTCGACTCACATCCATTGGAAGGGGGTCACCTTCGTTCATCCCCATGGGTGTTGCGTTGACCACCAAATCGTGGCCATGAGGATCGTTTGAGGCTGTTGTGACCTCGATGTTAGGGTAGTTTTGTCTCAGACGATTGCCAAGGCCTTCCATCGCTTGGGTGTTGCGGTCAAACAAAGTAATGGCTGAGATGTCCTCGCTTGCCAATGAAGCGGAAATCGCGCTGCCTACACCGCCAGAACCAACCACCAAAACACGTTTGCCCTTTAAAGCAAACCCTTTTCGCTTGACCCCGCGGGTAAAGCCAGCACCATCAAACATGTCGCCCACCAAACGTCCATCAGCTGTTTTTTTCACGGCATTGCAAGCGCCAGCCACACGCACCGTGGCGGTGACTTCATCCAAGAGGCCTACCGTGCTCACCTTGTGTGGCATGGTGATCAATGCACCTCGGATGTTGCGGAGCGAAAAGATTGATTTTAAGAATTGGGTAAAGTTTTCTGCCTCGCAGGCAAAAGGTACGACTACCGCATTGATCCCTGCTTTTTCAAAGTAGGGGTTGTAGATCATGGGTGACTTGAAGGTGTGGGTAGGGTAGCCAATGTGGGCGATGAGTTCAGTGTTGCCGTTAATCATATGGGATGCTCTAGTGGATAAAAAAGGATGTGCCTTTATCGATACTTAAGTTAACCGCATTTTTCGATAAGCTTGGGTTGGATGGCTAAAAATCATAAAGTGCGGCAGGGTTGGAGGCGAGTATTTTCTCCAAGGTCTGTGAACTTTTAGCCCAAAGATGTAGGCGATTCAAGGCTTCTCCATCGTTGATCGCACTAAAGGGTTCAATGTCTTCAATTGTTTTGCGTTGATCTGGGTGTCCTCCAGGGTGAGGCCAGTCACTCCCCCAGACCATGCGCTCAGAGTTTGCTGCAATGAGTGCTTGCGCCAATGCCGTGACATCTGAGTGATCCGGATTGGAGGAAATCCTGTGGGGAGCTGAGAGTTTGATCCAAATTTTTCCTTGTTTGATGCGCTGTATGAACTCATCCAAACCGGGCTGATTTAAGCCTAAATGTGGATTAACCAAGCCAAAGTGATCGATCACAAAGTCACAATCTTGATTGTCAAAAACAGAGCCAAGTTTAGAAAGTACATTTAGGTTGGTAAAAAGTTGGATGTGCCAACCTAAAGAGCTGATTTTTTTTGCAGCCCACTCGATGTGTTCTTTGGCCAAGTCCAAGTCGTGAATCCCTTCGGTTTGAAGATTGATCCTCACGCCTCTAACTCCCAAGTGATGCATAGATTCAAGTTCTTCGTGAGTCACAGATGGGTCGATAACCGCCACTCCACGACCACGGCCATTGAGCGTTTTCAAAGCCATTAAGGTGCAATTGTTATCGCTTGCGTAGGGTGAGGGGTGCACAATCACCACGCGATCTAATCCCAATCCGTCGTGTAACTTCAGCAAATCTGCCAACAAGGCTTCTGGTGGGGTGTATTTGCGATTCTTGGACAATGGAAACTCAGAATGTGGTCCAAAAACATGCGTGTGACAGTCACACGCACCTGTCGGCATGTCAAAGTCAACAGATTCGTGCTCAACCCCTAAGACGTTTAATTGATGTTCCATGTGTTTGTTAATTTGGTTTTGGAAAATGACAGTCATCTCTATTTTAGAAGGCTAATTCGATAGGGGTTTTTAGAGTTCATGTCGATGATGACGAGTGCCACATGCGGTGACGTTCCATTTTTGCGCTTCAATTCTCACTTTGATTGAATGGTGCAAGCCCTTCAATCAGTATTACATAATCATTAGGCGAGTCAAAAGGCCAATTTTTTTTTAAAAGCTCCTCTATGGTTGAATTGAACTTCAAAGCCAAAGTTTGAAGTAATTGACACTCGCCTCCGTTGCTAACACTTGCAAGCGATTAATTAAGCTCAGATATTGGGCGAAGCTTGGATAAAAGGTTGGCTCCAAAGCCTGTAATATTGTTATTGACCACCTTAACTGAGCTCAATAAATTGAGGTCAATGGTCCCCTAAAAGGTGAATTCAGCCTTTTAGAGGACTTGTCTAATCAAAGGATAGGATAGTCGGTGTAGCCCTTTGCATCTGCCGTGTAGAAGGTGTTCATGTCTGGTGTATTTAAGGCAAGGTGATTTTTCATTCGTTTAACCAAATCTGGATTGGCAATAAACGCACGGCCAAAACCAATTAAATCTGCCTCACCTGCTTGAAGTGTTTTTTCAGCGCTGTCAGCATCAAATCCTCCCGCAGAGATGAACGGGCCATTGAATGCTTGACGAAGTTTTTGCTTGAAATCGTGGGGTACGGCAGGTGCACCCATGGCGGAATGATCCAACACATGCAAGTAGAGCAATCCAAGATTGGATATTTCGCCCACCAAATCTAAATACTGTTGCTCAACGCCCTCAAAGGCTCCTGTGTTGTTAAAGGCACCAAATGGAGACAAGCGAATGCCCACTTTGTCCGCTCCAATGGCCTTGGTGACCGAATGCACAATATCCAGAACGAACTTATTGCGAGCTGCGCCAGATCCGCCATAAGCATCGGTTCGTGTGTTGACATTTGCGTTGAGGAATTGTTCGATCAAATAACCGTTCGCTGCATGAATCTCAACACCATCAAAACCAGCTTGAATGGCGTTGATCGAGGCTTGCTTGAATTCTTCGACCGCTTGGTCAATATCAGCTTTTGTCATTGCTCTAGGAGCGCTGTGAGCTTGCATGCCCATTGAGTCAGAATACATCTCGCCCGGGCAAATCTCAGCTGTTGGACTTAGAACCTCCGCCCCTTTGGGAAGGTTGGACAAGTGGGAAACTCGGCCGGTGTGCATGAGCTGGACGACAATTTTTCCGCCATGGGCATGTACTGCACTCGTGACCAACTTCCAACCATCGATTTGAGCTTGGTTGAAGAGGCCAGGTATGCGTGCATAGCCTAAGCCGTTTGGCGAAGGAGAGGTGCCTTCAGTCACGATCAAGCCTGCACTTGCCCTTTGAGCATAGTATTGGGCCATGAGTGAGTTGGGTGTGTTGTTCTCAACTGCTCGGCTCCTGGTCATGGGGGACATGACGATTCTGTTTTGTAGAGGTAAATTGCGAGCGGTGTAATGATCGAATAGCATGGTTTTCTCAGGTTGTTTAAGGGTAATGGGTTGCGCGACTTCGGCTTTTTAAGCTTCAACTTTTTACATGGGGCTGAAATGGCGAATCTAAAGGGCGACCTGGCTAGAGCTTAGACTTTGTTTTCCAAAGGGTGGCTGAAACCTCCTGACACTGAGACAGTGGGGGCTCTATTTTTGATTTCGAACATGAAAAAAATGAAGTTTTTATTTAAAAATCTTTATTTTCCGGTATATTTGCACCAAGTGAGTGCGCATTAATATGGTGCATATAACTAAATAGTGCTACTTTAATCTTTCAGGGTTGAGTGGTATTTCATCAAAACTCAATAAAACGAAATCATGGAAGACATTCAGCAAAGTTCGAACACCTTATTTGTCTTATTGGGCGCCATTTTGGTGCTTGCCATGCATGGTGGCTTTGCCTTTTTGGAATTGGGCACTGTAAGAGCCAAAAACCAAGTCAATGCGCTTGTCAAAATATTGGTGGATTTTTCAGTCTCAACCGTTATCTATTTCTTTGTCGGCTATGGTGTGGCATACGGAATTGGATTTTGGGTGGGTGCGGATCAATTGGCCTTGAACCACGGGTACGAGTTGGTGAAGTTCTTTTTCTTGCTCACTTTTGCTGCTGCAGTGCCTGCCATCATCTCGGGTGGTATTGCTGAACGCGCTAAGTTTTACCCTCAACTGTTTGCTACTGCAGTGATCGTGGGCTTTGTTTACCCATTTTTTGAAGGGATTGCTTGGAACCAGCACTTTGGAGTCCAAGCCTGGATCAAAGAGGTTGCTGGATATGAATTTCACGACTTCGCGGGCTCCGTGGTTGTTCATGCTTTAGGCGGATGGTTGGCTTTGGGTGCTGTGATTTTGCTGGGTTCACGTCGCAATCGATACCGAAGTGATGGAAGCATTTCAGCGCATCCTCCCTCCAACATTCCTTTCTTAGCCCTTGGTGCTTGGATCCTAGCGGTGGGTTGGTTTGGATTCAATGTCATGAGTGCACAAACCATGGACAAGATCTCTGGCTTGGTGGCAGTGAACTCATTGATGGCCATGGTGGGGGGGACGCTTGCAACTTGTTTGATTGGCAAGAACGATCCTGGATTTGTTCACAACGGACCTTTAGCGGGATTGGTAGCCGTGTGTGCGGGCTCTGACGTGATGCACCCTGTGGGAGCCTTGGTGGTGGGTTGTATCGCTGGCGCAATTTTTGTTTACATGTTTACATTGACCCAAAACAAATGGCGCATCGATGATGTTTTGGGTGTATGGCCACTTCACGGTTTGTGTGGAACTTGGGGCGGAATAGCAGCTGGTATTTTTGGTTCCAAAGCACTTGGCGGTTTAGGCGAGGTTGGATTTTTAGCTCAGCTCATTGGTACTTCATTGGGGCTATTTTGGGGTCTGGTCATGGGCTTTGTAATTTATGGGGTACTTAAAACTGTGGCCGGTATCAGATTAGATCCCGAAGAGGAGTTTGCTGGAGCCGATCTAACGATCCACAAAATCAGTGCAACATCTGACAATGACTTAAATTGGTGATAAATGCGATCGAGGTTGAATTGTTTTGCCTCGATCGTTTGATCCAACTTTTAGGTTTAGTCATTTTTATAAGTGTTTCCGCTAGGACTTTGATTTTGTTTATGCATTCATAATTCCTCGTTCACTAGGGTTTAAGTCCTGAGTCGTGAGGTGATATGAATCGGTTAAATTTTTTTCGCGTTTTTGCTGCTTGCTTGACATCTTGCTTTGTCTTTGTTCATGCTCAAGACTATCCAAGCAAAACTGTAAAGTTGGTCTTACCCTTTCCCACTGGGGGTACTTTCTTTGTGGGTCAACTCTTGGCTGAAGGTCTCACCGAGGCTTTGGGTCAACCGGTGGTGGTTGAAAATAAACCAGGTGGAGGGGGGCGCGTTGGGATGGAATATGTTGCCCACTCAGCACCCGATGGTTACACCTTGTTTGTGACTTCGCCCACGCTCACCATTTCACCCATTATCAACAAGAACCTGAAATTCGATCCACTCAAGGATCTGATTCCGATCTCAATGGTGGCTTCGATTCCCAACGTCATGGTGATCAATCCACATGTGAACGCAAACAACTTTCAAGAATTCATTCAACTCGCCAAAAGTGCTCCAGGTAAGTTAACTTATGGTACGGGGGGAGCTGGAGCTTCCAATAATTTTGCAACTGAACAGTTCTTGGCTGTTGCCAAGATCAAGATACTACCGATTCCCTATCAATCTGCTTCACATGCGGTGACCAATTTAGTTGGCGGTCAAATTGACATGGTGATTGGAGGGGTTCCTACCTCTGCACCATTGGTGAATGGCAAACAGTTGCGAGCATTGGCTGTGCTTACCACCCAACGTACGCCTTTGTTGCCTGACATACCCACTGTTGTTGAGTTGGGAATGCCAGAGTTGGTAACCGATACTTGGTATGGATTGATGGCTCCCAAGGGGGTCAGCCCTCAAATTATTGAGCGATTGAACCGGGAGATTACCAAAATCATGAAGACAAACGAAACCAAAGTTCGACTTGAAAAGCAAGGCGTAACCCCCTTGTGGTCAACAACGGCAGAGTTCGCAGAGTTCATTAAAAATGACTATGAGAAGTGGTCCAAGCTTGCTGCCACCAACCACATGAAATTTGACTAAGGAATAACCATGAAGACGATTTGCCCAACCCAAGAAGAAATGAAATCCAGGATCGCAAGATTCAATGAGCTCAAGCCAAGGGCCAGCAATTGGGAGAAGGATCTTGGTATTCCCATGGATGTGCTGAGGATGTTCAACCCAAAAGCCAACTATGTATTGATGGCACCAGCCAATATGCCAGGTCGTTTGTCAAATGCTCCTGCAGTTGTAGATGGTGATAAGGGAGATATCCGAATTGGTATTGCCTTGGCCGAAGCGGGTGATGGCCCAGGACTTCACGTTCATTGGAAAACCACCGAGACATTTATGGCATTAAGTGGTCAGTGGAAAATCCGTTGGGGCGATGAGGGGCAAGAGCATATCATCCTAGATCCCTTTGACATGATCTCTGTCCCACCTCAAGTCACAAGACAATTTATTAACATTTCAGACAAAGACGCTCATTTGCTTGTGATCATTCAAGGCAAGAAAGAGGATTTCAACGACGTGGGGCGCTTGCCTCAAGCCGCGGATCCCATTATTGCTAAATACGGTCACGAGATGATCGAAAAACTAGAAGCCAATGGTTGGAAGTTCGCATTGGATGCAAACGCACCCACTCCAACGGATTGAT
>CAIKYO010000151.1 GCA_903831655.1 uncultured Burkholderiales bacterium | reverse complement strand
GGGGAACAAGAAGCTTTATATACGTATGGTGCCCGTACCTTCAATTATTGGCGGCGCAATCAATTCATTTGCAACAAGCTAAGACCTGGAATCCAAATGATTTCGGGCAATCAGAGAAAGAACCGAAAAACATCCATCATTATTCCCCAAGAAGTGCAATTTCAAGAGCCTGCGGACGAAGCTTCAAAGTGCTTACTTTGGTCTATGCAGAATGCCAATGCATTCAATCAAATTAGCGATTCATTCGAAAAGGGAATCGGCGTTGGCATGTCTCTCATGCAACACTGGCTAGATTATTCGAAAGATCCAGTAAACGGAGACGTGAAAAGTGCGGTACTCAATTATACCCAATTTTTCATGGACCCATTTTTCAAAAAATTAGATTTATCTGATTGCCGTTACATCTGGACGAGAAAGTGGCTTACCAAGGATAGGATAAAGATACTATTACCGGGAAGAGAAAAGGACATCGAGAACGTACCGATCAAAGGAAATAGCGACGGCAGGTTTCCATACATGCCTGAGGCTATCAACTATCAGCAACGCAATCTATTGATTTATGATGAATTTTGGTACCAAGAGACCAGAAAAAAAAGAATGATGCTCGATGAGGAATCGGGCGAGACCTTTGAATGGCAAGGTGACGAAGAGGAAAAAGAAGAGTTTTTGGGATGGGGTTATCGAGCAGGTCTCAAACTCAAAGAAATCAAAATGTACGTTCCCACGATTAGATATTCTGTAACCGTTCAACATGTTCCTATGTTGAATGAAGAAGCTCCCTACGGTTTGGACCGCTATCCATTCGCCCCCTTCATGTGTTTCTTCAATAGTGAAATACCCTACATGCCCCATAGGATACAGGGTCTCATAAGAAATGCCAGAGATATGCAATGGGCTTACAATAGACGGGCTAAGCTAGAATTGGATTATTTAGAGGCCGGGATCAATCGAGGATACATTTATGCTGAGGATGTGCCTGTAAACCCAGATAGCCTTACAGACAATAAAGGAAATGGCGTCAATATCCCAATCAAAGCGGGACGCGATCCCAATAGCTTGAAAGAAATCCCACCTGCTCAAATTCCTCCTTCCTGGTTCCAAGAAAAAGAGGTGATCAATCGAGACATCAATCAAATGTTGCAGGCCAACGATGAATTGATGGGACAAGCCGATGATGCAAAAGCCGGGGTCTTGGAGTTTTTAAGACAAGGGGCCAATCTAACAACCCTCATGCCTTTGTACGATCGACTCGATGAAAGCCAAAAAATTGTGGCACAAATTCACGTCGATCTTATGCAGAAAAATTGGAAGCCGGCCAAATTTGCTAGGATTTTAGGCCATGAACCGCATCCTTTAATCAAAAACAAATATTTTGCCAAATTTGATATTGCGATTGTCGACGGTGCTTTGACACCGACCCAACAAATGCTTGAATTTAAACAGCTCTTTGAAATGGTTCAAGCTGGGGTCATTCCGCCTTCTCCCGAAGTTTTGCAGGTTTTAATTAAAACAGCACCTATGCAGAATAAAAAAGATCTGTTGCAGGCGATGGATAAAGCAGCTCAAGCGCAAGCTCAGGCAGCCCAAGTTCAGCAACAAATGGCCATGAAAGAAGTCGCAGCCCAAGAGAATTTATTGAATTCTCAAGCGATGGCCAACCGCGGCATTGCCTTAGAAAGAGAATCAAAAGTTCAAGAAAACGCGGCTATGGCAGTCGAAAAATTAAAAGAAGCTCAAGGGAAGAATGAGCAAGCCGAATTGGACAAAGCCAAAACCATCAAAGAACTTTCATCCG